>NZ_JBSZJV010000007.1:0-166556 GCF_054188265.1 Stenotrophomonas sp. IS26 | reverse complement strand
GGTAGGTCTGCAGCGTGTCGAACAACTCGGTCAACTCCACGCCCTGGGCCTTGGCCTTGACGCGGTCCACTTCGGCATCCAGCTGCGGCACGTTGGCCTGGTAGCTGGTGATCGGGAACGCCATGCCCGGGGTCTGCGCGACGGCGCCCTGCATCGTGCTCACTGCAGTCTGCAGTGCGCCGTAGCCGAGGTTGCCGCGGTCCTGGATGAACATCTGGTAGCCGTTGCCGTTACCCAGGCCGAGGATCGGCGGCGGCATCATGGAGAACGCGAAGCCCTCCTGCAGCCCGGCGATCTTGGCGTTGATCTCGGCATTGATCTGCGCGGCGGTGCGTCCCTTGCGCTCACTGAACGGCTTGAGCGGAACGAACGCTACACCGGTGTTGGGCGTGTTGGTGAACTGCAGCGCGTTCAGACCCGGGAACTGGATCGTGTGCGCCACGCCATCGGTGTTGCGCGCGATCTCGGCGACCTTGGCCAGCATGGCGTCGGTACGTGCGATCGAGGAGCCTTCCGGCAGCTTCACACCGGCGATCAGGTACAGCTTGTCCTGGGTCGGAATGAAGCCGGCCGGCACCGCCTTGAACATCAGGCCGGTGGCCAGCAGCAGGCCGGCATACACCACGAACACCAGGCCACGGCGGCCCAGCAGGCGGCCGACCGAACCGTGGTACTTCTCCGAGCTGGTCTTGAAGAAGCGGTTGAACGGACGGAAGATCCAGCCGAACAGACGATCGATCAGACGGGTCAGGCCATCCTTCGGTGCACCGTGCGGCTTGAGCAGACGTGCGGCCAGGGCCGGCGACAGGGTCAGCGAGTTGATCGCCGAGATCACGGTCGAGATGGCGATGGTGACGGCGAACTGCTTGTAGAACGCACCGGTCACGCCCGACAGGAACGCCATCGGCACGAATACGGCACACAGCACCAGCGCGATCGCCACGATCGGCCCGGAGACTTCACGCATCGCCTGGTGTGCCGCGGCCAGCG
The DNA here is from genome assembly GCF_054188265.1 of Stenotrophomonas sp. IS26. NCBI lineage: Bacteria > Pseudomonadati > Pseudomonadota > Gammaproteobacteria > Lysobacterales > Lysobacteraceae > Stenotrophomonas > Stenotrophomonas sp. IS26. The sequence goes on along the minus strand of NZ_JBSZJV010000007.1, from coordinate 165,566 downwards.
GGGTCAGGCCTTCTTCGATGTTGCGCTCGACGTTCTCCACCACCACGATCGCGTCATCGACCACGATGCCGATCGCCAGCACCAGCCCGAACAGGGTCAAGGTGTTGATCGAGAAGCCCAGCACGTACAGCGCCGCAAACGTACCCACGATGGACACCGGCACGGCGATCAGCGGAATGATCGAGGCGCGCCAGGTCTGCAGGAACAGGATCACCACCAGCACCACCAGCGCGATCGCTTCCAGCAGCGTGGAGACCACGGCCTTGACCGAATCGCGCACGAAGATCGTGGTGTCATACACCGCTTCGTATTTCACACCCGGCGGGAACTGCTTGGTCAGCTCGTCCATCGTGTGGATGACCGAGTCACGGATCTCCAGCGCGTTGGCACCCGGGGCCTGGAAGATACCGATGCCGACCGCGTTCTTGCCGTCCAACTGCGAGCGCAGCGTGTAGTCACCGGCGCCCAGTTCCAGGCGGGCGACATCGGACAGGCGCACCACTTCACCGTCGTCACCGGCCTTGAGCACGATGTCGCGGAACTCCTGCTCGCTGCGCAGGCGACCCTGGGCGTTGATCAGGGTCAGGAAGTCGCTGCTCGGCATCGGTTCGGCGCCGAGCTGGCCGGCCGAGACCTGCACGTTCTGTTCGCGCATCGCACGCACCACATCGCTGGCGGTCAGGCCACGGGCGGCGATCTTGTCCGGGTCCAGCCACGCACGCATCGCGTAGTCACCGCCACCGAACATCTGCGCATCGCCGACGCCCTGCAGGCGTGCCAGCGAATCCTTGACGTGCAGGCGCGCGTAGTTGCGCAGGTACAGCGAGTCGTACTTGCCGTCCGGGGAGGTCAGGTGGACCACCATCAGGAAGGTCGGCGACTGCTTCTGGGTGGAGACACCCTGGCGGCGCACGTCTTCCGGCAGGCGCGCCTGCGCCTGGGCCACACGGTTCTGCACCTTGACCGCGGCTTCGTCCGGATCGGTGCCCGGGCGGAAGGTCACGGTCATCTGCAGCACGCCGTCAGAGCCGGCGACGGACTTGATATACATCATGTCCTCCACGCCGTTGATCGCTTCTTCCAGTGGCGTGGCCACGGTTTCAGCAATCACCTTGGGGTTGGCGCCCGGGTACACCGTGCGCACCACCACCGAGGGCGGCACCACTTCGGGGTACTCGCTGATCGGCAGCATCGGGATCGCGATCAGGCCGGCGGCGAAGATCACGATCGACAGCACCGCCGCGAAGATCGGCCTGTCAATGAAAAAACGGGAAAAGTCCATGGGTGGATTCCTGGGGTTTCACCAGCGCCGGCGTGCACGACCCCGGCCGCTGTCGCAGGCGACAGCGGTGGCGGGTTCCCCTGCACGGGGCGATGGCAGTCACGGTAGAGCCGACCGTTGGTCGGCTGCTATGTAGAACCGACGGTCAGTCGGCTGCCCTTCAATTCTTTGCAACAGCCGGCGCGGCTACCGGTGCGGCAACCGGCTGCATCGCAACGGCCTTGGCCTGAACCGGCATGCCGGGCATGAAGACTTTCTGCACGCCGTCGATGATCACGCGGTCACCGGCCTTCAGGCCCTGCTCGACGATCCGCAGGCCGTCGGCGTTGCGGCCGAGCTGGATATCACGGCGCTGTGCCTTGTTGTCCTTGTCGACCACGTAGACGAACTTGCGGTCCTGGTCGGTCAGCACGGCCTTGTCATCGATCAGCATGGCCTGGAACTGGCCGCTGCCCAGCAACTGCACGCGGGCGAACAGCCCCGGGGTGAAGGCGCGGTCGGCGTTGTCCAGCAGCGCGCGGACCCGGATGGTGCCGGTGCTGCGGGTGACCTGGTTGTCCAGGAAATCGACCTTGCCTTCATGCGGGTAGCCGTCCTCACCGGACAGGCCGACCTTCACCGGCAGTTCGCTGTCGCGCTCGCTCGGGCGTTCCCCCTTGCGGGCCATCTGGGCGTAGCGCAGGAAGGTGCCTTCATCGGCATCGAAGTACACATGCACCTTGTCCAGCGAGACCAGCGTGGTCAGCACGCTGGCGCTGTCGCCGGCGGTGACCAGGTTGCCGGCGGTCACCATCGCGCGGCCGGCACGGCCGTTGATCGGGGCGCGCACCTGGGTGAATTCCATGTTCAAGCGCGCTGCATCCACCGCCGCCTGCGCGGCCTGCACCTGCGCTAGGGCCTGCTCGGACACGGCACGGCGCTGTTCCCAGGTCTCCGTGGAAATCGCCTGCTGGTCGGACAGGCGGCGGGCACGGTCGGCTTCGCTGCGGCTCACCTGGGCCTGGGTGCGCGCGCGGTTGAGCTCGGCGGTGGCGCGGTCCAGCTCGGCGCGGTAGCTGCGTGCGTCGATGGTGAACAGCACATCGCCCTTCTTGACCTCCTGGCCTTCGACATAGTTGACCTTGTCGATGTAGCCGGAGACGCGCGGGCGCAGTTCAACGCTTTCGACCGCTTCAACGCGGCCACTGAAGTCGTCCCACTGGCTGACCTGCTTGACCAGCACCGGGGCGGCACTGACCGAGGGCGGCGGCGGCATGCCGGCTTCCTCAGCGTGGCTGCCACTGCAGGCGGTCAGCACCGCGGCGGCAAGGATGGAAACGCCGGCCATGGCCAGCCGTCGGGTGAAACGATGCGGGGAGGAGTTGGAAGTCATGTCATGCATCCGTACGTAGGGGTGGTGATACAGAATCGAAAACGTGGGCGACGTGGGGGGCGTAGCCTGGGACCTGAACCTTGGTAGAGGTCAAGCAGTGCCGGCCGTGTTGCGCGACATCGGCGGAGGGCGGTCCAGATGCAGCAGCCCGCGCGGCAGTTCGGCATCGCGTGCATCGCAGCGCACGATGGCGCGGTTGTCGGTGCAGTTGTCGAGCAGCGAGACCACACGCCGGCCAACCAGCAGCGCGCTCGGCCATTCGATGCAGGCCTTGGCGGCATTGGCCGGGGTGCACACCGGATCGCACACTTCCAGCATCTGCGCGCGCACGCCCAGTGCCTGGGCTTCCTGGTGCAGCACCTGCGCGTACATGCGGGTGGCGGACATGGTGATGGAGGACTCACCGTGCCCGGCCCACGGTTTGAAGCCGGCCGGCCCGCCAACCAGCACGTAGCGCCGTACCTGGGCGCCACCGCGCACCAGCGGCAGCAGATGGCGGCCGGCATGCACGTGCGGCATCACGTCGGCCTGCAGCGCCTGCAACAGCGCATCGCCGCTGCGGTCGGTCACCCGCCCACGGTTGTACGGCCCGCCCATCGCATCCACCACCGCGGCGAGCGCGCGGGCACGTCCGCCGACGCGCTCGGCCACGGTCCGCGCCGAGCCGTCGTCGCCCAGCGAACCGAGCAGGACCTCCAGCCCCGGCTCATCGGCGAACTGCTCCTGCAGCGCGGCCAGCCGGCCGGGGTCGCGGCCGACCACCAACACGGGGCTGCCGGCCTCCAGCAAGGCCGCCACGATCCCCTGGCCCACGCTGCCGGTGCCACCGAGCACCAGCACCTCGGGGGCCAATGTCCCATTCATGGGACTTTCACTCCCGTCGCCGGGATAATCCCAATTCGGCCCAGTCGGTCGCCGTTGCGGGCGCCCAGCCGGAAGCTGCCGCCGCGCTGCATGTTGGCAGGCGGGGTGAACTCCCGAAAAGCCTTACGGGACAAGGAACCCGGACGGACTTCCACGGTCATCGCGAGGTCCAGCGGGGCGTTGGGGCCGCTACGCAGGCGGCCAAGAATGTTCCGCAACCACATGGTTGTCGTCCTTCATATCTGGAATGGCGCCAGATTAGTCCTCAAACTCCCCCTTGATTAGTCCGGATTTAGGGGAATAATCATCCCGTGCCCGGCACAATCATTTGCGGCACTCTCTCCCTCCCCGACTTTGGATCCCGTCATGGCCCACGATCTCAACGACACGCTGATCTTCGTCAAAGTGGTCGAGCAAGGCAGTTTCATCGCCGCCGCCACTGCACTGGGGTTACCCAAGACGACGGTCAGCCGCAAGGTGCAGGAACTGGAAACGCGCCTCGGCGCGCGTCTGCTGCACCGGACCACCCGCCGCCTCGGCCTCACTGAAGCGGGCTCGGTCTATCACGAGCACTGCCAGCGCATCGCACGCGAGCTGGAAGAAGCCGAAGGCGCGGTCAACCAGCTGCAGTCCGGCCCGCGCGGCTGGCTGCGCTTCACCGTGCCCTACTCGATCGGCATCACCTGGATCGCGCCGCTGCTCGGCCAGTTCCATGCGCAGTACCCGGAAATCCAGCTGGACATGCATCTGGGCAACGAGAAGCTCGACCTGATTGCCGGTGAAGCGGATCTGGCGCTGCGCGTGGGCACCCTGCCCGACTCCAACCTGGTGGCGCGCAAGCTTGGCAGCCTGCGCACGCAGGTGTTTGCCAGCCCGGCCTACATCGAACGCTATGGCGAGCCGCTGCACCCGGATGAACTGCAGTTCCACCGCATCCTGGCGATGCGCAAGGCCCGCAACCTCAACAACAACCGCTTCTTCTGGCAGTTGGGCGAGAACGGCGGCGAACTGCTGGATTTCCCGGTGAATCCGCTGCTGGTGGCCAATGATCCGTCCGCATTGAACGGCGCACTGGTGTGCGGCGAAGGGTTGCTGTTGACCGGTGACGTGATGGCCAAGCCGTTCGTCGAATCGGGGATGGTGCGCCGCGTGCTGGCCGGCTGGACCGGGCCGGAAGTGGACTTCAACGCGGTGTTCGCCGGCGGCCGGCTGGTCTCGCCGAAGGTGCGCGCGTTCGTCGATTTCCTGGTCGAGAAGATGAACTTCGACGCAAACTACATGCTGGCCCAGTGCCCGGCCGCGAAGCTGGCCAAGCAGCAGCAGACGCAGGTGGAAACCGAGCTGCAGGCGGCCGGGAAGCGGATTCTGGAGACGGTGACCGCAGGGTGATGCTGGCGATGCTTCATCGGCGCAGTGCCGTTTGAACGACAACGCCGCCCTTGGGCGGCGTTGTCGTTTGGGCGGTGCGGTCGTGTGGGTGTGCGAGCGGACGGAGTTGTTCCGGGCGTACCGGCCAGCGGCCGGTACCTACAAAAAATGCCGCCTGTAAGGGCGGCATTTTCGTGTTGCGAACCTGGGCTCGCAACACGCAATAACAGCGCGCTGGCGCGCTGTTACTGCTGCAAGGGAATCACACGGATCTCGACGCGGCGGTTCTGCGCGCGGCCGGCATCGGTGTTGTTGTCGGCAATCGGGTAGGCCTTGCCGGCACCGAGGGTTTCGATGCGGGCACGCTGCACACCCTGGCCGGCCAGATAGGCGGCGACCGAGTCGGCGCGTTCCTTGGAGAGGCGGTTGTTGACTGCGTCGCTGCCGATGCTGTCGGTGTGGCCGACCACTTCGATCATGGTCTGGTTGTACTCGGCCAGCGTGCTGGCCACGCCGTTGAGCGAGCTGTAGAACTGCGGCTTCAGCGTGGACTTGCCGAAATCGAAGGTGATGCCGTCCGGCAGGTTCAGGACCAGGTTGTCGCCATTACGGGAGACGTCGATACCGGTGTTGGCGGTACGTTCGCGCAGCGCGCGTTCCTGACGGTCCTGGTACTGGCCGACGGCCGCGCCGCTGAGTGCGCCGATACCGGCACCGATCATGGCGTGCTGGCGGCGCTCGGTGGCGCTGTTGCCGCTGAGCAGGCCGGCGGCGACGCCGACCGCGGTGCCGATCAACGCGTTGCGGCCGGTGCGGTTCTGCTGTTCAACGGGGTTGCCGTACTGGTCACTCTGCACGTAGGAGCCACCGGTGGCGCAGGCCGTCAGGGCGGCAGCAGTCATCAGGGCCAGGGCCACGTTGCGGGTTGCGGGTCGAATCATGAGGTTTCTCCTTGGTTACCGGACGGCGCCGGCGTGCGGGCCGTGAAGAGCATAAACAGCCCAACGCGATGCCGGCATGATGAATGGCACGCCCGGCAGCTCCCTGTTCAGGTAAACGGTTACGGCGAAAGCGACCTTTCCGGGACGCCGGTCACGCCCCGCCGGTATGCCGATACGCTGCCAACGCGGCATCCCGACCCTCGCTCAGATCCACCAGTGGCAATGCCGGGTAGCCCGGCGCGAGCTCGGCCAGCAGCTGCGGCGATTGCCACGGTGCGAAGCGGGCCTTCAACGGAAGCGCTTCCAGTTCCGGCACCCAACGAGTGATGTAACGTGCCTGCGGGTCGAACTTCTGCGACTGTGTGACCGGGTTGAAAATCCGGAAGTACGGCGCGGCATCCGCACCGGTGCCGGCGACCCATTGCCAGCCCATGGTGTTGTTGGCCAGGTCTGCATCGACCAGTGTGTCCCAGAACCAGCGCGCACCTGCGCGCCAATGCTGGCGCATGTGCTTGCACAGATAGCTGGCGACGATCATGCGCACGCGGTTGTGCATGTAACCGGTCGCCCACAGCTCACGCAGGCCGGCATCGACGATCGGGATGCCGGTGCGCCCCTGCTGCCAAGCCTGCAATGCCGCCGGGTCCGGCTTGGCCCACTGGAACTGATCGAAGCGCGGGTTGAGGTTGTGGTCCGGGGTCTGCGGAAAGTGATGCAGCAGGTGGTAGGAGAACTCACGCCAGCCCAGCTCGCGGATGTAGCCATCGATATCCGCATCGCGGCTGGCGCTGCGCTCGCCCTGCAGGCGACGCGCGATCTGCCACGGCGCGATCTCGCCGAAATGCAGGTGCGGCGACAACAGCGAGGTGCCGACCCGGTCCGGCAGATCACGCTGCTGGCGATAGCCGTTGAGGGCACCATCGATGAAAACGGTCAGCGCCTCGTGCGCGCCCGCCTCGCCGGGCTGCCAATGCGTCCAGAACTGCCGGTCCCACGCAATGGAGGGCGCAAGGTCGAGCGCGTCGACACTCTCGCCGCTGGCGCTGTGCGCGGGCAGCCGCTCGGGCAAGCGGGTCGGGGCCGGCAACTGCAGACGGGTCAGCGCATTGCGCCAGAACGGGGTGAACACCTTGTACGGGCCGCCCTGCTGGGTCGCCACATCCCACGGCTCGAACATCAGGCTGCCGTTATGGCTTTCGGCCTCGATGCCCTGCTCGCGCAGTTCCCGTTTGATCTTCGCATCGCGCGGCTGCGTGGCCGGCTCGTACTTGCGGTTCCAGTACACCGCGCCCGCACCGGTCTGCTCGATCAGCTGCTGCAGCTGTGCCTGACTGTCGCCTTGGCGCAGTACCAGCGACGAGCCGCGCGCACGCAGGTCCGCGTCGAGCGCGGCCAACGAGCGGTGCAACCAGGTGTTCGACGCGCCACCGGGCGCCCAGTCGCCTTCTTCGTGTGGCGCATGGATGTAGACCGGTACCGGCACATGGCCGGCATCCAGAGCGGCCTGCAGGGCCGGGTTGTCCTGCAACCGCAGGTCACGGCGAAACCACACCAACGCTACCGACACGAGACTACCCCGGAAGATTCGACAGGCAATGATAGCCAGTGCAGGTGAAGGAGAGGCAGCGATCGCGCGTGGATGGCCCGCACTGTTCCACATCGCCGCGCTTGACCTCAATCACGCTTGAGGTTCTATCGTGGCATCCCCGTGCTGCGTGCCGGCACCGCCCCCACCTGCTCTTCCGGAGATATCCATGGCCTACACCCTCCCCGCCCTGCCCTACGCCTACGACGCACTCGAACCGCACTTCGATGCACGCACGATGGAAATCCATCATGCCAAGCACCACCAGACCTACATCACCAATCTCAATGCGGCACTCGCCGATGCCGGCATCGAAAGCACCGACATCGATGCACTGATCGCCGATATCGGGTCCCTGCCCGAGGGGGTGCGCAACGCCGTCCGCAACAACGGCGGCGGACATGCCAACCACAGCCTGTTCTGGACCGTCCTGACGCCGGACAGCGGCCAACCGGACAATGTGGTTGCCGCCGCCATCGAGCGTGACCTCGGCGGCCACGGCGCGTTCAAGGAGGCCTTCACCAAGGCCGCGCAGACCCGCTTCGGCAGTGGCTGGGCGTGGTTGACGTTGAACCGGGACGGCAAGCTTGCGGTGGAGAGCAGCCCGAACCAGGACAACCCGTTGATGGGCGAGTTCGCCGGCCTCTCCGGTGGCACGCCGATCCTGGGGCTGGATGTATGGGAACACGCGTACTACCTCAACTACCAGAACCGGCGCCCGGACTACATCGCCGCCTTCTTCGAGCTGATCGACTGGACTGAGGTCGCGCGCCGTTACCAGGCCGCCGGCGGGCGTTGATGGGCGCCGGTATTGCACGGTAGAGACATCGATGGATATCCCCGCACTGCAACGTCTGCTCGAACGTGGTCGCGACAGCGCCCTGCTCCGCTTCGGCCTGGGCAAGGCCCTGCTCGATGCGGGCGACACCGCGGAGGCGGTCATCCATCTGCAGCGCTGTGTCGCTCAGGACCCGCGCTACTCGGCGGGCTGGAAATGGTTGGGCAAGGCGCATCTGGCTGCCGGCGATACCGACGCGGCGGCACAGGCGTGGCAGGAAGGCAGTACTGTGGCCGGGACCAACGGCGACAAACAGGCGGTCAAGGAGATGGCCGTATTCCTGCGGCGGCTGCACAAGGCGACTGCGGGCCGGGCGTGATCGCCCGGCATCGCACGTGGCTGATCAATCGCCCTTCGCGCGCCGCTGCTGCGCATCGAAGCGCTGCATGGAGGCACGAATCAGCGCCTTGGCCTCGGCGGCATTGCCCCAGCCATTGAGCTGGACCGGACTGCGGCCGGCCGGCAGGTCTTTGTAGACCCGGAAGAAAGCTTCGATGCGCTGCCGCTCGATCAGCGGCAGATCGTCCAGATCGCGGATGCTGGCGTAGGTCGGGTCGATCTTGTCGGTCGGCACGCCGATGACCTTTTCGTCCTGCTCGCCGTCATCGACCATCTTCAGGAAACCGATCGGACGGAACCGCACGATCACGCCGGGATGCAGCGGCTCACGGGTCAGCACCAGCGCATCCAGCGGGTCGTTGTCGCCCGCCAACGTGCGCGGCATCGAGCCGTAGTTGGCCGGGTACGCCACCGGCATCGACTGGAAGCGATCCACATGCACCAGACCGTCGTCCTTGATCTCGTACTTGGTGAAGCTGCCGGCCGGGATCTCCACGGCCAGATTCACCTCCTCCGGAGCATTCTTCGGCTGCGCGGCAAGGAACGGGTGCTGCACCGCGTTGCCGGCCACGCTGGCACCGGCGAGCAGCAGCAGCGAGGTGGCCAAGGCGGCCCGCGCGATGGAACGGCGATGGATCATCTCGATCTCCACGGAAGGCCGGGCACGCCGCAGCGGCCCGGCCGGTCGGTCATTCCCAGCAACGGTCGGCGCGGCCCTTCAGGGTCTGGGCGCGCGTGCAGTCACGGGGGGCGATGCGTCCCTGCGTCAGTTCGGCCTTCTGTTTGCGGCCATCGGCGCCACGTGTCAACTCGAAGCCGTCGTACAGGCGGCCGGTGACGGTGCGTGCCTCGTAGCGCAGGTGGCTCGGATCAATCTTCAAGACCTGGAACAGCTGCGTGTCCTCACCCACCGGCGCCATGGTGGCACGGGCTTCGTCCGAGAGCCGGTACTGCTTCGGCCCGGCCACGGTGACCACGAACTGCGGCGTCGCACCCTTCCCTTCGCCACGGCGGCCGTAGGTGTGGTCGTGGCCCTGCAGGACCAGATCGACCTGGTGGCGCCGCACCACGGGCAGCAGCACATCGCGCAGTTCGGCGTTCTCGCGGCCTTCGCGCGGGGAATAGAACGGCTGATGCAGCAGCACGATGCTCCACGGGTGCGGATTGTCGGCCAGCACCGTGTCCAGCCAGGCGGCCTGCGCCTTGGCGGTGCCCAGATCGAGCGCGGAGGTGCCGTCGAGTACGGCGATGCGCACGCCCTGGTAATCGAACCAGTAGGTACTGGTGTCGGCGGCGTCCACGCCGTTGCGTGGCAATGCGAACGTCACCGGCCAGTGACGGCCGAGCACGCGGCGCTCCTGCGGCGTGTCTTCGAATTCCTCGACGTACTCATGGTTGCCGATTGCCGGGGCGACCGCGGTTTCCTGCGGCAGCCAGCCGGCGGCGGCGAACCACTCGCCCCACTCGCTGTCATCCTGCCCGTCGCCACCGCTGACCAGATCACCGGCGAACAGGCTCAGGCGTGCATCCGGGGCGGCCTTGATGACGGCCCGCATGACGCGCGAAACGTGGCTGAGGTTCTTGTTCTGGGTGTCACCGAAGTACAACAGCGTGAGCGGCTGGTCGGCACGGCCGGCAGTGCGCAGCTGGTTCCAGGCACTCCAGGTGTTCTGACCCTGCACGCGCCACAGGTACAGCGTGTCCGGCTGCAGGCCGGTGATGTCGGCACGGTGATGATGGGACGTGCCCAGTTCGGTGGTCAGCGCCTGCGTGCTGGCGGAGATGCGGGTGGGCGTCCCCACATCCGGCGAATCACCGGCCAGCACCCATTCCAGCACCGGCGCCTTGACCGAGGTATCGGTCCGCCACGCCACCGAGAAGCCGCGCGCCGCGTCCTGTGCCGGCGAGGCGACCAGGCGGTCGGGGAAGCCGGTCGCTGCGTAGTGCCGGTTGCCGGCCGGCACCTGGGTGTTGGGCTCGGCCCCGGTCTCGGCGTCCTTCTTTGCCACGGCGCTGCCACTGCACAGCAGCAGCGCCATCGTCAGCGCGGTCAAGGCGGCAGGAACGCGGCTCACGCGCCGCACTCCAGCGGCAGCGACACCTGCTTGGCGATGCTCGCCCAGTCGAAGGCCACCACGCCCTGATCATCGTGCACGGCATACAGCGCGCCATGCGGGAAGCGCGCGGACGGTGCCTGCATCGACCAGATGCCGTCGGTGTTGGCCACCGTATTACCCTGGAATGCACCGACATGTTTCAGGCTGTGCCGGTCGAACAGATGGAACACGCTGCGCTGCTTGCCCTGCTCGGTGGTGATCCACCAGCCGTCCTTGCCACAGGTGCGCAGCATCACGCCTTCGGCCTGGGCCTGGAAGGCATCGCGGCCGAACGTGGCGCCGCTGAAGCGGCCTTCCAGCGTGTAGACCTTGAACTCGCTGGCGTAGGTTTCGTCTTCTTCAGCGATCAGCAGGCGGTCGTTGGCCGGGTCGCCCCAGATCGATTCGACCACCCGCAGCGCGCCGGCCTCGGTGGTATCACCGATGCTGGCGGTGAGCGTGGCCTGCGCCTTGCCGCCCTCCAGGGTGAGCGCGTAACGACGCACGCGCTTGTCCAGTTCGGCCAGCGGCGGCAGCACGTCGTTGCCCTGCGCGTCTTCGCCCGCGTCGTAGGAATCGGTGACGTACACGTCGTAGCCGTTACCTTGCTTGTTCACCCACAGCCCGTACGGCTTGCGCAGATCGTCGGCGCCGAACACGCCCAGCGGGCTGAAGTCTGGCAGCTGCAGGACCTGCACGCGGTGATTGTCACGCTCCACGATCAGCACGAGGTCATCGACCACGGCGATGCCGTTGGGGCGGTCGAACTGGCCCGGGGCGGTGCCAAGGCTGCCAACGTCACGCAGCTTCGCGCCGGTCTGCCCGTCATAGACCACCAGCTTGTCGGTGGCCTTGGCGGTTGCGATCAACCAGACCTGGCCCTCGGGCGTGGTCCAGCTGGCCGGCGAGTCGATGTTGTCTTCGGGGGTCATCGGGGTCAGGAACGCCTCGGCGACCGTGGCGACATCGCGTGCGGAGGCGTCGGCGGCCGTCGGGGACGCAGCGGGTGCAGCAGCCTGCGGCGTAGCCGCCGGCCGGCAGGCAGTCAACAGCGCCAGTGCGAGCAGGCTCAGACCATGGGACGCGCGCATCACAGGGCCACCTTCAGGCCAAGGGCGTAGGTGCGGCCATATTCTTCGTTCTGCAGGGTGCGCGAGCGCACGCCCTGGTAGAGCTCCAGCGGCTTGTCGAGCAGGTTCTGGGCTTCGAAGTAAACGCTCACGTTCGAGGTGATCTTGTAGTCCATGCTGAAATCGAGCTGGGTGTTGGGCGCCACATAGATGTCATAGGCGGGGCTGTCGCCGAGTGAATCCAGATACTCGCTGCGGTAGACCGCGGCCACGCGGGTGCTGAAGCCGGCCTTTTCATAGCCGAGGTGCGCGCTGTACACGTGCTTGGAGGCACGCGGCAGCATGAAGTCGTCGCGCTCGCGGCCCACAACGCCTGGATCGAAATCGGTATCCAGCCAGGTGCCGCTGGCGCCGACCAGCAGACCATCCCAACCGGCCGGCAGGAAGGCGAGCTGCTGCTGCCAGTTGAACTCGGCACCCTTCACCGTGGCCTTGTTGCCGTTGATCACCCGGGTGACCTCGTAATCCGGGTACGCCGGATCGGTGTTGCTCACCGTGTTGACGATGTAGCCGTCGATCGACTTGTGGAACACGCCCAGCGAGACGATGCCGGTGCTGCCGAGGTATTTCTCGAGCGACAGGTCGATGTTCCTGGATTCATAGGGATTCAGCTGCGGATTGCCGATCCGGACTTCCTCATCCCCCCGGCTCAGGCCGACGCGCGGTGCCACATCGCCGAACGACGGGCGCGAGACGGTCTTGTTGGCGGCCGCACGCAGCACCCAGTCATCGCCGGCGTCGTAGCGCAGGTGCAGGCCGGGCAGCACGTTGGTGTAGCTGCGGCTCACGCTCAACGGGGTGACCGTGAAGCTGCGGCCATTGGGTGCCACGTCCACGCTGTTGCCAGTGGCGCTGAACTGGGTGTTCTCCACGCGCACGCCACCGATGATGCGCAGCGCGCCGATATCCCAGGTGCCCATCGCATAGCTGGCGAAGATGTCTTCGCTGGCGGTGTAATCCTCTTCCAGCGAGGTCAGCGCATTGCCGCCGGTATCCTGCGGGCGGGCGCTGTACTGACCACCAGACTGCGCCCAGTAGCGGCGCATCGCATCCGAGCTCATGCCCTGGCCGAGGCTGCCGCCGCGGTGATCGGGGGTGGAGGTGGTCCAGTCCGACAACGCCACGTCCGGGCCGACGCGCAGTTCGCGCTCATCGACATTGACGTCGCGGTCGCGCCAGCGGCCGAGCAGGCCAAACTTGATGCTGGAGGATTCGCCATCGAAGCGCACGTTGATCTGCGCGCTGCGCTCGCTGTCGTTGACCTGTTTGGGCGACACCACGAAGCGATCGAAATCGTAGTTGCCGTTATCCATCCACTGCGCGCTGGTCAGGGTGTAACGCGGAATGCCGCTGTTCTGATCGACGCTGGCGCCGAGGTCATCGCCGTTGTACTCGAAGCGCGCCTCCATCTCATCGTTGACGCGCTCTTCGGTACGCGTGTAGCCCAGCTTGTAATCGACCACCGCATTGGAGAGGCGGTTCTCGCCGCCGGCGCTGGTGGTGAAGGTGTTTTCCTTCTTGGTGCGATAGCGCATGCGCTTCTGGATCGCATCGGCCGGCAGGTCGTCCACCCGGTACTGGTTGTTGCCCAGCGCGGTGACCTCGCCATCGCCGAAGTTGAAGAGGGTGCGCTGGCGGGTTTCGGCATCGTCGAACTGGCTGTACAGCGTGCGCAGGTAATAACGATTGTCTTCATCCGGGTGCCAATCCAGATTGAGGTTCGCACCGATACGCTTGCGCTCGATCTCGTACTTGCGCTGCTGCAGGCTGGTGGCGAACAGGTCGTCTTCGGCACCGCCGTCGAACTCGCCGTACTCCACTTCGGTGTTGTCCGATTCGAACTTGCGGTTCTGGTAATTCACGCCCAGCGCCACGCCGAAGGTATCGGCGAACACTTCGCTGTAGTTGATCGCGGCCTTCGGGCTGGTATTGCCGGAGAGCTGCTGGTGGCTGGCCTCGATCTTGCCGCGCAGGTTGCGGCCTTCGCGGTCGAACGCCGAGGCGGACTCGACCAGGATCGCACCGCCGATGGCGTCACCCGGCATATCCGGGGTGGGCGACTTGACCACGCGCAGGCGCTCGGTCGAGTCGGAGGGAATCACGTCCAGCGGTGCAGCGCGGCTGGAGTCTTCCGGGGTGCCGATGGCGATGCCATCCACGCTGACGCTGTTGAGGTTGGCATCCAGGCCACGGATGACCACGAAGCGCCCCTCGCCCTGGTCACGGGTGACACTGACGCCGGGCAGGCGCTGCAGCGATTCGGCCACGTTTTTGTCGGGGTAGACGCCCATGGCATCGGAGGACACCGCATCTTCAATCGCATCGCTGCTGCGCTTGAGGTCGACCGCGCGGGTCTGCGACTCCAGCTGCGGGCGGACTTCGACCCGGTCCAGATCGATCGCGGCGGCACCGGCGGCGGCGCTGCCGGCCACCGTGCCGCCATCGGGCGTATCGGCGGCATGGGCCGACGGGGTGATCACCGCCAGCAACGAAAGGCTGATCGCCAGGCCCAACGGACGCTTCTTCTGCACTGCCTTCCCCAATCTGTGTAAAGAATGGGTCAGCACGGTATGTCCGGGAGGTTGCATGGGGATGACACCGGGGACATCGAACGGTCGGTGGCGGCGTCGGCTTTTGGCTTCGGTGGGGTGTTGCGGCACACTATCGGCCTCTCCTTTGCCAGTCATTCCCCCATGAAAATCGTCGAAGTGCGCCATCCGCTGGTGCAGCACAAGATCGGCCTGATGCGCGATGCGTCCCTGAGCACGAAGGACTTCCGCGAGCTGGCCAATGAGCTTGGTGGGCTGCTGGCCTACGAGGCCACCGCCGATCTGGATACCGAAGCCCACACCATGGCCGGCTGGGCAGGCCCGGTGACGGTGCAGCGCATCGCCGGGGCCAAGATCACCGTGGTGCCGATCCTGCGCGCCGGCCTGGGCATGCTCAGTGGCGTGCTCTCGCTGATCCCTGCCGCGCGCGTAAGCGTGGTCGGCCTGCAGCGCGATGAGGAAACCCTGCAACCGGTGCCCTACTTCGAGCGCCTGACCGGCCGCCTGGAAGAGCGCGATGCGCTGATCCTGGACCCGATGCTGGCCACCGGCGGCACCCTGATCGCCACGATCGACATGCTCAAGCGTGCCGGCGCACGCCGCATCAAGGGCATCTTCCTGGTGGCCGCACCGGAAGGCATCGCCGCCGTGCAGGCCGTGCATCCGGACGTGGAGATCTATACCGCCGCCATCGATGCCCAGCTCAACGAGAAGGGCTACATCCTGCCGGGCCTGGGCGATGCCGGCGATCGGATTTTCGGGACCCGCGTGGTCGGTTGATTTCCTCGTTCCGACCGGCGGTCACCACCAGCCGCCGGTGCTTCACACGGCCTAGCCATGCCCGGGCAGAAGCTGCGCGCATCCTCAACCCGTGCGTGGAGCTGCGTCATGAAGACCTTGTCCCTGCTGGCCTGTCTGCTGCTTCTGGGTGGCCCGGCCGTTGTCAGTGCGGCGACGCCGCAGCAACAGCGCATGGCCGATTGCTCGGCCAAGAACAAAGGCAAGACCGGCGAGGACTACAAGACCGCGCAGAAGGCCTGCCTGAGCGCTCCGGCGCCGGCGGCGAGCACGCCGCAGGAGCGCATGAAGACCTGCAACGCCGATGCGGCTGCGAAGAAGCTGGCCGGCGATGCGCGCAAGACGTTCATGAGCGGCTGTTTGAAGGCGCATTGACGCATCGGGCCGGATTCATGCCCGGTGTCGTGAGGTGCCGTGCCGACCAACGGTCGGCATCTACCGGTGTGGTTGCCCAGGCGGGAGTGCCGGGCGCGGCGCGGTAATACCGGCCGGTGCGCGGCCGGACCTGCCGCAGGCGTCAGGCCAGCGCGCGGGCCTTCAGTTCGCCCTGTTCGTGCACGGTGCCGAAGCGGCCCTTCTCATCGCGTGACACCTGCGCCAACGCGCACTGCGGGTCGTGGGTGAAGAACAGATGGACGTTGCGGGCCAGTTTGTCTTCCAGGAAGCTGCGCTTCTCGTCGATCAGCAGTTCGGCGTTGCGGTCGTAACCCATCGTGATCGGCACATGCACCCACGAGCGGCCCGGGATCAGGTCCGCGCAGAACACCACGCCGCCCCGCGCCTGCCCATCCACCGTCTCCGGCCCGATGATCTCGGCCAGCATCAGCCCCGGGGTATGCCCGTCGCTGAAGCTGAAACGTACGCTGTCGCCCAGGGCGGTGGAATACGGACCGTCGACGATTTCCAGGCGGCCACTGGCCTGCAGCAGACCGGGCAGTTCCGGGATGAAACTGGCCCGATCGCGCGGATGCGGATGCAGCGCGCGCGCCCAGTGCTCGGCCCCGACCAGGAAGGTCGCATTCGGGAACAACAGTTCCGGCGCGCGACCTTCGCTCCACGGTGCCAGCAGGCCGCCGGCATGATCGAAGTGCAGATGGCTCAGCACCACCACGTCGATGTCTTCGTGCTCGAACCCGGCCTCGCGCAGGGATTCGATCAGCACATGGCTGGGTTCCTGCACACCGTAGCGGTCCCGCAGTTTCGGCTCGAAGAAAGCGCCGATGCCGGTTTCAAACAGCACCGTCTTGCCGGCCAGCGGGCTGGCGAGCAGTGCACGGCAGGCCAGTTCGATCCGGTTGAGATCGTCCGGCACTGCCCACTTTTCCCAGACCGCGCGCGGCGCATTGCCGAACATCGCGCCACCGTCGAGTTTCTGGGAGTTACCGCGGATGGACCATAGTTTCATTGGCAAATTATCGTCGTGGCCCCGTTAAATATTCGCTAGCCATCGCCCATGAAAAAACCCCGCCACTGGGACGGGGTTTCTCGTCTGTGCGGTCAATCAGTGTGCTTGGCTGACCGCGGCGCTGCCGACCGGATTGCGCGGGTCGCTGCCACCGCTGAGGACATTGCTGCGGCGGTCCCATTCCACGGTCTGCAGGTTGCCCCAGACGTGGCTGGAGCCGCGGCCACCCGCGGCGGTGTCGCCGGGCAGATCGATCTTGTGGCCCATTGCCTGCAGCTGTTTGATGGTGCCCGCATCGAAAGTGCCGCTCTCGGCCTCGATCAGATCCGGCAGCCACTGGTGGTGGTAGCGCGGCAACGCGGCGACCTGCTGGGCAGTCAGGCCATCGTCGTAGCCGAGGATGCCCAGCAGCACCATGGTGATGATGCGGCTGCCACCGGGCGTGCCGAGCACCACGACCTTGTCGGCGGACTCCATGAAGGTCGGGGTCATCGAGCTGAGCATGCGCTTGCCCGGCTTGGGCGCATTGGCCGCGTAGCCCATCACGCCGAAGGCATTGGGCGTGCCAGGCTTCAGCGCGAAATCGTCCATTTCGTTGTTCAGCAGCACGCCGGTACCCGACGGAATCAGGCCCGAGCCGTACAGCAGGTTCACGGTCTGGGTGGCGCCGACGCGGTTGCCCTCGCGGTCGATGATCGAGAAATGCGTGGTCTCGTCATCTTCAAGCGGGGTCGGGTTGCCCGACAGCAGATCGCTCGGGGTCGCCTTCTCCGGGTGGATGGTGGCACGCAGGCCCTGCGCGTAGTCCTTGCTGGTCAGCACTTTCTGCGGGATGTCCACGAAATCCGGGTCGCCCAGGAAGAAGGTGCGGTCGCGGTAGGCGCGGCGCATGGCTTCCACCACCAGGTGGGTGCGATGGGCCTGGTCCAGCGATTTCAGGTCCCAGCCTTCCAGGATCTGCAGCATGGCCGCCAGCGCGATGCCGCCGGAAGACGGGGGCGAGGCGGTGGTGATGGTCCAGTCGCGGTACTTGAAGGCGATCGGCTCGCGCAGCTTGACCCGGTAGCCGGCCAATTCCTCCGCGGTCCACTGGCCGCCGGCCTGCTTCACGCCCTTGAGCAGCAGCTTGCCGGTCTCGCCCCGGTAGAAGCCATCGAAGCCCTGGTCGGCCAGACGCTCCATGGTCCTGGCCAGTTCCGGCTGGCGGAACACATCGCCCTCGGCGATCGGCTTGCCGTTGCGCTCATAGACCTCGCGCGTGCCGGGATAGCGCTGCATCACCGCGCGCCGCGATTGGTAGCCCTTGGACATGCGCGCATACACCGGGAAGCCATCGCGCGCGATGCGCATGGCCGGTTCCAGCGAGGTCTTCAGCGGCAGCTTGCCGTGCTTGGAGGACAGTTCCACCAACGCTGCCGGCAGGCCCGGGATACCGGCCGACCAGGCACCGTTGACCGAACGGTCGCGGTCCAGCTCGCCCTTCTTGTCCAGGAACGCCTCGGGCGTGGCGGACTGCGGCGCGGTTTCGCGCGCGTCCAGCATCACGTCCTTGCCGGTGGCCGCATCGTGCAGCAGGAAGAAGCCGCCGCCGCCAAGGCCGGAACTGATCGGCTCGACCACCGCCAGCGTGGCGGACACGGCCACGGCCGCATCGAATGCGTTGCCGCCCTTGGCCAGGATTTCCATGCCGGCTTCGGTGGCCAGGTGATGGCCACTGGCGACGGCCACGCCGTCAGGATGTTTGGCCAGCGCCGCCTGCGGGGATTCCGCCGCCCAGACGCTCGGGCTGACCAACAGGACGAGCAGCAACCAACGACGCGACAGCGTTCTCATTTGGGCAGAAACTCCGTGACATACAATTCGGGATGATCGCGCTGCAGCCCGTGCAGCTTGGCCAGCAGGGCGTCCTGGGTTTCCGGAATGTCCGGATCGGGATCGATGCATTCGACCGGGCAGACGACCACGCACTGGGGTTCGTCGAAATGCCCCACGCACTCGGTGCAGCGGGCCGGATCGATCACGTAGATGGTTTCACCCATCGAAATGGCCTGATTGGGACAGGCCGGCTCACAGACGTCGCAATTGACGCAGAGCTCATTGATTTTCAGCGACATGGCGTTACTCCACGCCCGCGCCGGCGGATGAGAACCGGCCCACGCGGGCGCGCGGGCCGGTCATCGGTGACGCCCCTGCGGGCGCCACCCGGGCCGCGCACACGGCGCAGCCGCCACTGCACGGGTTACTTGGCTTCGACGAAGATGTACTCGGCGCCGGTCGGCTGGATGATCGACTGGACGCGGGCGTTGTCGGCGGCTTTGCCGATGAACACCACGCGCACACCCTTCATCGAATCCGGCGAGACGTCCTTGAACACGGCCTGGATCATGTCGGCCATCTTGGCCGAGGCCGAGGAACCGAAGGCCAGCATGTTGCCCGGCTGCACGCCACGGCCCACGGCCTGGGTCGCGCTTTCGACCTGACGCTCATACTTGGCCGCGAATTCCGGGTCCGATTCCGGGGCGAGGTAGTACAGGTACGGGCTGTTGCTGATGTTGCCCATGTTCTGCACGGCCACGGCCTGCAGGTACTTCTTCCAGCCGGCGTCGTCATCGGCAGCCGGGGCGACCAGCGCCTGCTGGGCTTCGACGACCGGCGCGGCCTCTTCCTTCTTGCAGGCGGTGAAGGCCAGCGCGAACGACGCGATCAACATGGCACGCATGGTGTTGTTCATGGAATTCCTCCCTTGGTGATTCTTGGTATGTATGGGTCTGACAGGTACTACGCTTGGGCCGACTTCGCTTCACGGACCTTGCGCAGCGCCTCAAGCACGGCGGACGGCACAAAGCCGGACACGTCGCCGCCCAGACGGGCGATCTCGCGGACCAGCGAAGACGAAATGAAACTGTGTTGCTCGGCCGGGGTCAGGAACAGGGTCTCGACCTCCGGGATCAGATGGCGGTTCATGCTCGCCATCTGGAATTCGTATTCGAAATCGGACACCGCGCGCAGGCCGCGCAGCAGCACCCCGCCCTGCACCGAGCGCACGAAATGCGCCAGCAGGGTATCGAAACCACGCACTTCCACGTTGCGGTTGTGGCCCAGCGCATCGCGGGCCAGCTGCACGCGCTGCTCCAGCGGCAGGGTCGGCCCCTTGGACGGACTCTGCGCCACGCCCACCACCACCTTCTCGAACAGGGGTGCGGCGCGGTTCACCAGATCGATGTGACCGTTGGTGATCGGATCGAAGGTGCCCGGGTAGACAGCAATGCGGCGGTTGGCCACGGTCATACGTCAGCTACGCGTGTTGGTCTGGTGAAAGTGTAGCAGTGGCGCGCCGATACAGGGCAAAACGGACCTCCCGGGTGCCCCCCTCACGGTGCAGCAGCCACGGCGCGGGCATCTTCGGCGCCTGATCGGCCGGGGACTCCACGTACAGCCAGGCATCGGCGGCCAGATGCGAGGGCAGCCCGGCGATCACCGCCTCCCACAGCCCATCGGCGAACGGCGGATCGATGAACACGATATCCGCCAGCGCCCCGGCCGGCTGCCGCAGCCACTGCAGCGCATCGGCCTGCACCACCGCGATCTGCTCCTGCGCCCCCAGCTTGGCGACCGACTCGCGCAATTGCCGGGACAACGCCACATCGCGCTCCACCAGCGTCGCCTGCGCCGCCCCCCGCGACACCGCCTCCAGCCCCAGCGCCCCGCTGCCGGCGAACAGATCCAGCACCCGCGCCCCACCCAGCCGCGGCATCAGCCAATTGAACAGCGTCTCGCGCACCCGGTCACTGCTGGGCCGCAGCCCCGGTGACAGCGGCACCGGCAGCTTCGTATTGCGCCACTTGCCGCCGATGATCCGCACCTGGCCCACGGCGGCCACCGGCTGACGCGGCGTCATGCGTGGCTCCGGAGACAGCTGGCAGCGGGATGGGCGAACGGGCAGAAGAGAGTCATGGGCACGGATGGCAGGCGGTTCAGGACGACATTCTAGGTTGTAGCGGTAAGAGCCGCCTCGTCCTCGGACCAAATCATGTGCCGGGGCAACGACGTCCATGTACCGCACGGATCCAACCGCACCACACGCGCCCCCTGACAGGAGGGTGGCGGGTACGGGGGGCCGGGACCGTTGGGCAGCATGGATGCTGCCCACGAGGCCCCATGGAGGGGTTCACGCCGCGTCCCGGCACCCCGTACCCGCCGCCCTCCCCACGCAGACAGGCAGGCGCCGTGCCGGACCGCGCGGCCTTGAATTCGGGACAATCCACCCCTACCCCTTGAGCCAGCCGCCGCGCCGGGCGCGGCAATGCCCCAAGGAGCAACACGACCCATGACCGTGCAGACCCAAAAAGAAACCCTGGGCTTCCAGACCGAAGTCAAACAGCTGCTGCAGCTGATGATCCACTCGCTGTACTCCAACAAGGAAATCTTCCTTCGCGAGCTCATCTCCAACGCCGCCGACGCCTCGGACAAACTGCGCTTCGAAGCGCTGACCCAGCCGGCCCTGCTCGAGAACGACGGCGACCTGCGCATCCGCGTCAGCTTCGACGCCACCGCCAAGACCCTGACCATCGACGACAACGGCATCGGCATGAGCCGTGACGAGGCGATCGCGCACCTGGGCACCATCGCCAAGTCCGGCACCGGCGACTTCCTGCGCCAGCTCTCCGGCGACCAGAAGAAGGACTCGCAGCTGATCGGCCAGTTCGGCGTCGGCTTCTACAGCGCCTTCATCGTCGCCGACCAGGTCGATGTCTATTCCCGTCGTGCCGGCCTGCCCGCCAGCGAGGGCGTGCACTGGTCTTCGCGCGGCGAAGGCGAGTTCGACGTGGAAAGCATCGACAAGCCCGAGCGCGGCACCCGCATCGTGCTGCACCTGAAGGACGACCAGCGCGACTTCGCCGATGGCTGGCGCCTGCGCGGCATCATCAAGAAGTACTCCGACCACATCGGCCTGCCGATCCAGATGGCCAAGGAACACCACGGCGAAGACGCCCCGGCCGAGATCGAATGGGAAACCGTCAACCGTGCCAGCGCGCTGTGGACCCGCCCGCGCACCGAGATCACCGACGCCGAGTACCAGGAGTTCTACAAGCACGCTGCGCACGATCATCAGGATCCGCTGGCGTGGAGCCACAACAAGGTCGAAGGCAAGCTCGAGTACACCTCGCTGCTTTACGTCCCCGGCCATGCCCCGTTCGATCTGTACCACCGCGACGCGCCCAAGGGCCTGAAGCTGTACGTGCAGCGCGTGTTCGTGATGGACCAGGCCGAGCAGTTCCTGCCGCTGTACCTGCGTTTCATCAAGGGTGTGGTGGATTCCAACGATCTGTCGTTGAACGTCTCGCGCGAAATCCTGCAGTCCGGCCCGGTCATCGATTCGATGAAGTCGGCGCTGACCAAGCGCTCGCTGGACATGCTGGAAAAGCTGGCCAAGGACAAGCCGGAGATCTATGCCGGCTTCTGGAAGCAGTTCGGCCAGGTGCTCAAGGAAGGTCCGGCCGAAGACTTCAACAACCGCGAAAAGATCGCCGGCCTGCTGCGCTTCGCCTCGACCCATGATGCCAGTGGCGAGCCCAGCGTCTCGCTGGCCGACTACGTGGGCCGCATGATCGAGGGCCAGGACAAGATCTACTTCCTGACCGGCGACAGCCACACCCAGGTCAAGGACAGCCCGCACCTGGAAGTCTTCCGCAAGAAGGGCATCGAAGTACTGCTGCTCACCGACCGCATCGACGAATGGCTGATGGGGTACCTGACCGAATTCGACGGCAAGTCGTTCGTCGATGTCGCGCGTGGCGATCTGGACCTGGGCGCGCTGGAAAGCGCCGAAGACAAGCAGGCGCAGGAAGCCGTCGCCAAGGACAAGCAGGCGCTGGTGGACCGCATCAAGTCCGCACTGGGTGAGGACGTCGCCGACGTGCGCGTCTCGCACCGCCTGACCGATTCCCCGGCGATCCTGGCGATCGGCGAGCAGGATCTGGGCCTGCAGATGCGCCAGATCCTGGAAGCCAGTGGGCAGAAGGTGCCGGACAGCAAGCCGGTGTTCGAGTTCAACCCGGCCCATCCGCTGATCGGCAAGCTGGACCAGGAAGGCGATGCCGCGCGCTTCGACGACCTGAGCCGCGTTCTGTTCGATCAGGCCGCGCTGGCCGCGGGCGACACGCTGAAGGACCCGGCCGCGTATGTGCGCCGGCTCAACAAGCTGCTGCTGGAGCTGTCGGCGTAAGTCGTGCTGCCGATGGGTGCCGGCCACGGGTCGGCGCCCACCGCGGTTGATGATGCATGGCGCCGCGCGGCGGTCAGCGCGCGCGCTTGGCTCAGGCCCAGCGGTCGAGCAAGGTGCCCAGCATCTCGTCCTGACGCCGGACCACGGTTGCGTTGGCGGCAAACGCCAGCGCAGCCTGCTTGGCCGTGAGCATATCCGCGATCGGCGCGTTGGCATCGTCGGGGGCGGCGACCACGGTGGCGGTGACTCCGCCGCCTGCCGTTGCGGCCTGCGCCACACCCAGGCGTGTGGAATCAGCCACCGGCAATCGCGCCACGTTGGCGGCGGCCGCCTGTATGCCCAGCGAAGCGGCACGCATGCCGGCGCTGGCAATGGACATCACGCTCATCGTTCACCGTTTCCCGTTTCGCTGTCCCGGCCGCGCCCGCATGGCGCAGCCCTTCACAACCGGTAACGGCCGCATCGGCCATTACTTGAGTCCCGCCCCACCGCACCTGCACGCCCATGGGCATTCGGGGCGCAGTGGTAGCATAGCCCTCTGATTTCAGCGTCTTTTGCCAATGCTCAGCTTCTTCCGTCGCAAAAAGCCCCAGGACGCCCCGCAAGAGGCGGCCAAGACCCAGCATTACTCCGCCGAGGAGCTGGCTGCCGCGTTCCCGCAGGCCAGGGCCGAGCCCGCTGCACCGCCAGCGCCTGCGCCGCTGCCGCCCGTGGTGGAAGCCCCGGCACCTGCTGCCGAGCCGGTCGAGCGCGAGATCGCGCCGACGCCGGTTGAGACTGCGCCTGTCCTTGCCACCCCGGTTGTGCCTGCGCCCGTCGTACCGGCGCCTGTGGTCGCACCGCCTGTTGCCCCGGCACCGGTCGCCCCCGCACCCGTGGTGACCGCACCGGTTGTCCCGACTCCGACTCCGGCTGCGCCGGTGAGCACGCCTGCGCCGGCTGTCGTCGCGACGCCGGTCGCCGCTCCGGCAGCGCCCGCCCCGGTTACTCCGGCAACGCCCGTTACGCTGGTTGCTCCGGCTGCGCCGACCACCGTGACCGAGCGCCCGTCCTCCCAGGACATCGCCCCCGCCGCCGCCGGCAAGAGCGGCTGGCGCGAGCGCCTGCGCAACAGCGTGATCGCCCGCAGCTTCGGCGGCCTGTTCTCGCGCAATCCCAAGCTCGATGACGACCTGCTCGACGAACTGGAAACCGCGCTGATCACCGCCGATGTCGGCGTCGGCGCGACCACGGCGCTGGTCGAAGGCCTGCGCAAGCGCATGAAGGCGCGCGAGTTCACCGATGCCAATGCACTGCTCACCGCGCTGCGCGCCGAGCTGATCGCGATCCTGCAGCCGGTGGCCAAGCCGCTGGTGATCGACCGCACCGCCAAGCCCTTCGTGGTGCTCACCGTCGGCGTCAACGGCGTCGGCAAGACCACCACCATCGGCAAGCTGGCCAAGCGCTTCAAGGATGATGGCCACAGCCTGATGCTGGCCGCCGGCGATACCTTCCGTGCCGCTGCCGTCGCGCAGCTGCAGGCCTGGGGTGATCGCAACGGCGTGGCCGTGGTCGCGCAGGGCCAGAACGCCGACGCGGCCTCGGTCGCCTTTGATGCTCTGCAGGCCGGCAAGGCACGCGGCACCGAGGTGCTGATCGCCGATACCGCCGGCCGCCTGCATACCCAGGCGGGCCTGATGAACGAGCTCGGCAAGATCCGCCGCGTGCTCGGCAAGATCGACGCCCATGCGCCGCATGAAGTGCTGATGGTCATCGATGGCACCACCGGCCAGAACGCGCTCTCGCAGCTGCGTCAGTTCCATGCTGCGGTCAACGTGACCGGCCTGGTGGTGACCAAGCTGGATGGCACCGCCAAGGGCGGCGTGGTGTTCGCGCTGGCGCGTGAGTTCGGCATTCCGATCCGCTTCTGCGGCATCGGCGAGCGTCCGGAAGACCTGCGCGTGTTCGATCCGGAAGCCTTCGTCGACGCATTGCTGCCGGAAGCGCTGGGCACCTGAGCCGATGCCGATGCAGCCACGCATGGCGTGGCTCCAGCCCTTCTCCGGAACCTGCATGACCCGCCAGCCTACCGCCAGTGCCCCGTTGCCGACCGACGATGTCTTCGTCTCGCGGCTGTTGCACTGGTTCGATGACCACGGCCGGCATGACCTGCCGTGGCAGCACCCGCGCTCGCCGTACCGCGTATGGCTGTCGGAAATCATGCTGCAGCAGACCCAGGTCAGCACGGTCATTCCGTACTTCCTGAAGTTCCTCGAGGCGTTCCCGACCCTGCCCGACCTCGCCGCGGCGAGCAATGATGCGGTGATGGCGCAGTGGGCAGGCCTTGGCTATTACGCCCGTGCCCGCAACCTGCATGCCGCCGCGCAGCGCTGCGTCGAGCTGCACGGCGGCGAGCTGCCGCGTGATTTCGATGCCTTGCATGCGCTGCCGGGCATCGGCCGCAGCACCGCGGGCGCGATTCTCAGCCAGGCCTGGAATGATCGCTTCGCGATCCTGGATGGCAACGTCAAACGCGTGTTGACCCGCTATCACGGCATCGAGGGCTTTCCCGGACTGCCGGCGATCGAAAAGCAGCTCTGGGCGGTCGCCGAGGGGCACGCAGCGCAGGTACCCGGAACGCGCATGGTCGATTACACCCAGGCGCAGATGGACCTCGGCGCCAGTGTCTGCAGCCGCAGCAAGCCGGCCTGCGTGATCTGTCCGCTGCAGACCACCTGCGTCGCCTGTCGCGAGGGGCGTACCGATCAGCTGCCGACACCCAAACCGGGCAAGACCTTGCCCGAGCGCGAGGCGGTGGCGCTGCTGCTGCGCGATGCACGCGGCCGGGTGCTGCTGCAGAAGCGGCCGGACACCGGCATCTGGGCGCAGCTGTGGACCCTGCCCCAGGCCGACAGCGGGATCGCGTTGCAGGACTGGTTCGACGCGCACATCGACGGCTCGCTGGACGATGCCGAGCCGTTGCCGGTGCTGGAGCACACCTTCAGCCACTACCGGCTGCATCTGCAGGTACTGGTGGCAACGGTACAGGGCTCGCGCGGTAAGGATGCCGGCGTGCGCTGGGTCGCTGCCGAGGAGCTGGCCACGCTGGGCCTGCCCGCCCCGATCCGCAAGCTGCTCCAGACCGGCGCACCGCCCGCTCAGCCCAAGCGCCGTACAATGCGGCGCGCAGCAACATCCCAAGACATCGAGTAACGCTATGCCCCGCACCGTTTTCTGCCAGTACGAACAACGCGACGCCGAAGGCCTGGACTTCGTGCCCTACCCCGGCGAGCTGGGCCAGCGCATCTTCAACCACATCGGCAAGCCGGCGTGGTCCGCGTGGCTGGCGCACCAGACCATGCTGATCAACGAAAACCGGCTGTCGCCGCGGGATCCCAAGCACCGTGCGTTCCTCGAAGAGGAACTGGTGAAGTACCTCTTCAGCGGTGGCGCCGAGAAGCCGGCCGGGTTCGTACCGGAGGCCTGATCGGCTCTGATACCGACCAACGGTCGGTATGGTCGGGATCCGGTTGCCGGCCAGCGGCCGGCACTACCGGGTTGGCGACTGCTGGCCTTCTTCGCGCTCCTGCACCTGTGCCTGGCGCAGCTCCTGCTCGGACGCGCGCAACGCCTTGGTATCCAGCTTGCGGATGCTGCTGATGAAGCACGGCAGATTGACCGGGCCGGCCGTCGGATCGCGCACCAGCACCTTGTCAAAGCGTGACGAAACGCGGCCGATCCTGCTGGTCAGACCGATCGCCGAGGCATAGTCCAACCCTTGGCACGGCCCGGTCAGATCCAGCAGATAGCCCTCGCTCGGGCGCGTCCAGACCGCCAGCGCACTGTCGCCGAGAGCCGTCCAGCCCGACAGCGAGCCGTACAGCGGCATGTCCTGCTGCGGCGGCCCGGCGTGGGCGCGGTAGAGATCGAGCTTCTGCGCGGTGGACAGGCGGCCGGTACTGGCGCACGCGGCCAGCCCAAGGCACAGGGCCGCGATGGCAAGGGTCAGCTTCATGACGCCTCCTGCTGGGGAATGTGCGCCGATCATGCGCCGCCCGGCGTGCTCCCGGCGAGAGGAACCCGCCGGGTGTTCAGCGCTCAGGCAGGCACGGTTGCCTGCTCAGACCTCGCTGTGGGCCAGGCTGTGCAGCCGCCCTTCGCGCAGCTCCAGCACGCGGTCCAGCTTGCGTGCCAGGGAGCGGTCGTGGGTCACCAGGACCAGGCTGGTGTGGTGCGCGCGGTTGAGCTCGAGCATCAGCTCGAACACGGTCGCGGCGGTCTTGTCGTCGAGGTTGCCGGTCGGCTCATCGCCCAGCACGCAGGCCGGACGGTTGACCAAGGCGCGGGCTACGGCCGCACGCTGACGCTCGCCGCCGGAGAGCTCGCCCGGCTTGTGGTCCCGGCGATGGCCCAGGCCGACCGATTCCAGCAGCGCCTGCGCACGGGTGCGCGCGTCGACCACTTCTTCGCCACCGAGCAGCACCGGCATCATCACGTTTTCCAGCGCGGTGAATTCGGGCAGCAGGTGATGGAACTGGTACACGAAGCCGAGCGCGCGGTTGCGCAGCTGCCCGCGCTGGCTGTCGGACAGGCCGGACATGCGCTGGCCGGCCACGTAGACCTCGCCCGCCGTCGGCGTATCCAGCCCCCCCAGCAGATGCAGCAGGGTGCTCTTGCCGGCGCCGGAAGCACCGATGATGGCCACGGTCTCGCCGGCCGCTACGCGCAGGTCCAGCCCGTTGAACACGGGGGTCTGCATGCGGCCTTCGGCATAGGTCTTGGCCAGCGCTTCGGCGCGGATGACTTCCTGGCCCAGGGTGAGTGCTTCATTCATAACGCAGGGCCTCCGCCGGCTGGGTGCGTGCCGCGCGCCAGGCGGGATACAGGGTGGCAAGGAAGCTCATGACCAGTGCCACGGCGGTGATCACGATGATGTCCGGGGTCTGCATGTCGGTCGGCAGGCCGGTGATGTAGTACACGTCCTCCGGCAGCAGCTTGACGTTGAACAGGGTCTCGATCGCGCCGAGGATGCGCTCCAGGTTCAAGGTCAGGGTGATGCCACCGATCACGCCGAGCACCGTGCCGAAGATGCCGATCAGCGAGCCCTGCACCATGAACACCTGCATGACGCCGCCCGGGGTCAGGCCCAGGGTGCGCAGGATCGCGATGTCGGCCTGCTTGTCGGTGACCAGCATCACCTGCGAGGAGACCAGGTTGAACGCGCCCATGGCGATGATCAGCGAGAGCAGGATGCCCATCACCACCTTCTCCATCCGCAGCGAGTGGTAGAGGTTGGCGTTCTGCTGGGTCCAGTCGCTGACCCGGTAGGCACCGGTCAGGTTGTGGGCCAGATCGACGCCGACATCCAGCGCCTTGTCCATGTCATGCAGCTTCAGGCGCACGCCGGTGACGCCATCGATGCGCAGTACTTTTTCCAGATCGGCCATGTTGGCGTAGGCCACGCCGCGGTCGACCTCGTTGTAACCGGCTTCGAAGATGCCGCTCACGGTGAAGCGTTTCATGCGCGGGATCGCGCCGATCGGCGTGCCCTGCACTTCGGCCAACGTGACCAGCACGGTATCGCCCACGCCGACACCGAGGTAGATCGCCAGCTCCTGGCCGACCAGCAGGTTGTAGCTGCCTGCGGTCAGGCTGTCGAAGCTGCCTTTCTTGACCTTCTGGTTGATCACCGAGACGTTGGGCTCCAGCGCCGGATCGATGCCCTGCACGATGGCGCCCTGCACCCGCGGCCCGCTGAGCATGGCCTGGATTTCGATGTACGGCGCCGCGCCGGCAACCCGCGGATCCTTCTTGGCCACCTCCACCGCATGCGCCCAATCGGCCATGGGGGCACCGTCGGTGGTGATGGTGGTATGCGCGGTCATCTGCAGCAGCCGATCGCGGATTTCCTTCTGGAAACCGCTCATGACCGCCAGCGTGGTGATCAGCACGGTCACGCCCAGGGCAATGCCGAGGATCGAGGCCATGGATATGAAGGAGATGAAGCCGTTGCGGCGTTTGGCGCGCAGGTAGCGCAGGCCAATCGAGACAGGTATGGGTTTGAACATGCAGGTACGCCGGACAATTCAGGCTATGGTGCCACTGCAGGGGGTGAACGGGAAATGCAGTGTGCCCGGACGGCTAGTCGCAGTTCACGTGCCTGCCCCTGCGGAAGCGTATCGGGCCAGAACAAACGCCAGTGGCGGCGCCCGTCGTGCCGCCAGGCCAACTGCACCAGCGGGCCGCGGCGCCGCATCTGCAGCGCCTCGACCGGCTCGCCATCCACCTGCGCCGGGTCTTCGTCCGCCGGAATCACGAAGACGCAGCCCGGGCGGCGCGCATATCGCCACGCCTCCCACCAGGTGCCGGCCATCGCCACCATGCCCAGCGCCAGGCCCCACGGCGCGGGCAGATCGGTCGCCCACAACGCCCAGGGCATCACCGCGCCCATGGCGATCAGCGCGCGGCACTGCCAGCGCGAGGGATGCCACTCACGCTGGAAGGGCGCGGATCCGGGCGATGAGGGCGGCGGGCGCGGCATGCGGGCACTCCTCGTAACCCATGAACCAGCGCCACAACTTATCGTCCTCGCTCTCGAGCAGGAACAGGAAAACCTCCCGCTCGTCTGTCGGTGCCTGCAGCCAGCAACGGTCCAGGTATCGGCCGAACAGCTGGTCCAGCTCGCGCATGCCGCGGCGGCAACGCCAGCGCAGCTTTTTCAGTTCAGTGGCTTCGTCCATTTTCTGCGTTTCCAGATAAGGCAAAGCCACGCATGGCGTGGCTCGACCGTTTCGATCATTTTCTGCGAAGCCACGCATGGCGTGGCGCTACAGGACACACTTGGATCAGGCGCGACGCGCCATCATCAGCTTCTTGATCTCGGCAATGGCCAGCGCCGGGTTCAGGCCCTTCGGGCAGGTCCGCGAGCAGTTCATGATGGTGTGGCAGCGGTACAGCTTGAAGGGGTCTTCCAGCTCGTCCAGGCGCGCACCGGTGTCTTCATCGCGCGAGTCGATGATCCAGCGGTAGGCCTGCAGCAGGATGGCCGGGCCCAGGTAACGCTCGCCGTTCCACCAGTAGCTCGGGCAGCTGGTCGAGCAGCAGGCGCACAGGATGCATTCGTACAGGCCATCGAGCTTCTTGCGGTCTTCCGGCGACTGCAGGCGCTCACGATCCGGCGGCGGCGGGGTCTGGGTACGGATCCACGGCTTGATCGAGGCGTACTGCGCGTAGAAATGGGTCAGGTCCGGCACCAGATCCTTGACCACGCTCATGTGCGGCAGCGGGTAGATCGGCACTTCGGCCTTGCCGCAATCGGCGATCGCGCGGGTGCAGGCCAGCGTGTTGGTGCCGTCGATGTTCATCGCGCACGAACCGCAGATACCCTCGCGGCACGAACGGCGGAAGGTCAGGGTCGGATCGATCTCGTTCTTGATCTTGATCAGCGCGTCCAGGACCATCGGGCCGCAGGCGTCCAGATCGATCTCATACGTATCGGTGCGCGGATTGCTGTCGTCGTCTGGACTCCAGCGGTAGATCTTGAAGGTGCGGGTGTTCTTCGCACCGGTCTGGGCGGGGAAGTGCTTGCCCTTTCCGATCTTGGAATTCTTGGGGAGGGAAAACTCGGCCATGGCTGTTCTCGTTGGCTCAGGCGGCTCGCGCTGCAGAGCAGGCGCGGGTAGCACGGAAGATGAGGAAGTCGACACCACCGGCCCGCGGCGCACGCACCACCCCACCCGTGCGGGAGGTGGCGGTGGCGAGCGCTGCGTGGACGGAGGTCATGCCGCAGGTCTCTTAGTAAACGCGCGGCTTGGGCGGGACGACGTCCACGTCCTTGCTCAGCGTGTACATGTGGACCGGACGGTAGTCGAACTCGCACTTGCCGTTCTCGTCGACGTTGACCAGCGTGTGCTTCTGCCAGTTGACGTCGTCGCGGTCCGGGAAGTCCTCATGCGCATGCGCGCCGCGGCTTTCCTTGCGCTGTTCGGCCGAGTTGATCGTCGCCACCGCGTTGAGCAGCAGGTTGTTCAGCTCGTAGGTTTCGATCAGGTCCGAGTTCCACACCAGCGAACGGTCGGAGACCTTGACGTCCTGGAAGGAGTCGAAGATCTCGGCCATCTTGGTGCAGCCCTCTTCCAGCGTCTTGCTGGTACGGAACACCGCCGCGTCGTTCTGCATGGTGCGCTGCATGCGATCGCGGATGACCGAGGTCGGGGTGTCGCCGTTGGCGTAACGCAGCTTGTCGAGCAGGCCCAGGGCCTTGTCGCAGGCATCGGACGGCAGGGTCTTGTGCGGTGCGCCGGACTTGATGGTGTCGGCGCAGCGGTTGGCCACCGCACGGCCGAACACGACCAGATCCAGCAGCGAGTTCGAGCCCAGGCGGTTGGCGCCGTGCACGGACACGCAGGCCGCTTCGCCGATGGCGTACAGGCCCGGCACGACCGCATCGGGGTTGTCGCCGACCTTGCGCACGACTTCGCCGTGGTAGTTGGTCGGGATGCCGCCCATGTTGTAGTGCACGGTCGGGATGACCGGGATCGGCTGCTTGTGCACGTCCACGCCGGCGAAGATGCGGGCGCTTTCGGCGATACCCGGCAGCTTGTCGTCGATGACGCCCGGGCCGAGGTGGGTCAGGTCGAGCAGGATGTGATCCTTGTGCTCGCCGACGCCGCGGCCTTCGCGGATCTCGATGGTCATCGAACGCGACACCACGTCGCGCGAGGCCAGATCCTTATAGTGCGGTGCATAGCGTTCCATGAAGCGCTCGCCGTTGCTGTTGCGCAGGATGCCGCCTTCGCCACGCACGCCTTCGGTGATCAGGCAGCCCGCGCCGTAGATACCGGTCGGATGGAACTGCACGAACTCCATGTCCTGCATCGGCAGGCCGGCACGCATGACCAGACCGCCGCCGTCGCCGGTGCAGGTGTGGGCCGAGGTGGCGCTGAAGTAGGCGCGGCCGTAGCCGCCGGTGGCCAGCACCACGCCATGGGCGCGGAACAGGTGCAGCGAGCCGTCGGCCATGTCCAGCGCGAGCACGCCGCGGCAGACGCCTTCATCATCGAAGATCAGGTCGAGGGCGAAGTACTCGATCATGAAGCGTGCGTTGTGCGCCAGCGACTGCTGGTACAGCGTGTGCAGCATGGCGTGGCCGGTACGGTCGGCGGCGGCGCAGGTGCGCTGCGCGGACGGGCCTTCGCCGTACTTGGTGGTCATGCCACCGAACGGGCGCTGGTAGATCTTGCCTTCTTCGGTACGGCTGAACGGCACACCGTAGTGTTCCAGTTCGATGATGGCCGGGATCGCTTCGCGACACATGTACTCGATGGCGTCCTGGTCACCCAGCCAATCCGAGCCCTTGATGGTGTCGAAGAAGTGGTAGCGCCAGTCGTCTTCACCCATGTTGCCCAGCGCGGCGGAAATACCGCCCTGCGCGGCCACGGTGTGCGAACGGGTCGGGAAGACCTTGGTCAGGCAGACCGTCTGCAGGCCCTTGGCGGCAAGACCGAACGTGGCGCGCAGGCCAGCACCGCCGGCGCCGACCACGACCATGTCGTACTTGTGTTCCGTAATCTTGTAAGCGGACATCTAATCTGGATTCCTGTCTTGGTGCCTGGACTCAGGCGACGCCGAGCGTAATGCGGGCGACCGCGAAAACACTGACGATCCCGCCGAGCACGGCGATGAACTTCACCGTGGTCTGCAGCGCCAGGGCCAGCAGCGAATTGTGGATGTAGTCTTCCAGCACGACCTGCAGGCCGAGCTGGGCATGCCAGAACATCGCGACCAGGAAGCCGACCAGCAGCACCGCGTTCCACGGCTTGGATACCGCGTCGGTGGCGGTCACGTAATCGGCGCCGATCAGGCTCAGTACGAACACCAGGAACCAGATGGTCAGGCCGACCAGCGCGGTGGCGGTCAGGCGCTGCATCACGAAGTGCTCGGTGCCGGTCTTGGCAGCGCCCAGGCCACGCACGTTCTTCAGCGGGGTACGGTACTTGTTCATGCGGCCGCTCCCATGAAGACATAGGCCCAGATCAGGGCGGTGATCACCAGGCTGGCGAAGACCGAGACCCAGCTGCTGCGCACGAAGGCGGGAATGGAGAAGCCGATCGCGAAGTCCTGCACGATATGGCGGATGCCATTGCACAGGTGGTAGGCGAAGGACCAGGTCCAGGCGAACAGGAAGAGCTTGCCGTACCAGCTACCGGCGTGGCCGGTGAAGCAGTTCCAGGATTCAGGACCCATCATCAGGGCGAGCAGGCCGCCGGCAATGATCAGGGCTCCAACAGACAGAAAGATGCCGGTCGCTCGATGCAGGATCGAGGTGGCCATCTGAATCTGCCAGCGATACACCTGAAGGTGCGGGGAAAGGGGACGTTCTCTGGCGGCCATTCGCTGGGCTCGTTATCTCGGCTGGGCGGCGCAATGCCGCGTTGGCTCAATGCTGATCAAAAATCGATGCAGCGTCCGTTTTTTTCCCAATCTCCGTACCGCACCGGATCAAGTCCGCCGCGGCCGCCGATTTCCAAAGGCACTGCCGGCGTCGCGGGGAGCGGTTGCTCCTCCGGTACCAGCGTGCCTTCAGCTTCAGAATCTGGAGTGGGGGTTGTTTGGCCTATCATGGGTGTTCTCGCAACGCACAAATTTTAGACCCCGTTCACGTGCCTGACAACCTGCCCTCCGATTTCGCCGGCTTTTCGCGCCTCCCCGGTCACCAGCTGCTCAGTCTCAGCGGTGCCGATGCGGCCGCCTTCGCCCATGCCCAATTCTCCAGCGACGTCACCGCCCTGCCCCTGCGACATTGGCAGTGGAGCGCCTGGCTGACGGCCAAGGGCCGCACCATTGCTGTGTTCCAGCTGTTGCGGCTGGACGAGGAGCGCATCGTGCTGCTGCTCGCCGACGGCGATGCCGATGCGATTGCGTCGCAGTTGCAGCGTTTTGTATTCCGCCGCAAGGTGCGGATCGAGCTGCGAAACGATCTGGCGGTGGTGGCGAGCTTCACCGCGCCCGAAGCGGCCTCCGGGGCCGCGATTGCGCAACTTGCCGGCGAAAACCTCGAACTGGACCTCGGCAGCGACGTACTTCCGCGCAGCCTGCGGATCGGTGCGGCCGATGCCGTGGCCGGTGCGGCCGACAGTGCGGATATCGCGCTGGCCTGGCGCCAGTCCGACCTTCGCTATGGGCTGCCGCGGCTGGATGCCGATCAGCGTGAACAGTGGACGCCACAGCAGCTCGGGCTGGACCGCCTGAACGGGTACAGCGTCAAGAAGGGCTGCTACCCGGGCCAGGAAATCGTGGCCCGCACCCATTTCCTCGGCAAGGCCAAGCGCGCCCTGCAGCTGCTGCGGGTCGTGGAGGGCACGACCAGCGGCACGCAGGTGCACCAGGACGCGGCGGCGATCGGCACGGTAGCCTCTGTGGCCGGTGACCTGGCCCTGGCGGTGCTGCCGCTGGAGATCGCGCCGGAGCCGCTGTCGGTCGGCGGGGTTGAAGCCGCCCACCTGCCGTTGCTGGACGGTCTGGCGCGGTAATAGACATCGACCGGTGGTCGATGCGTCCGCCCCCCCGCCCCGGCCGCGGTCACGACCAACGCGTGTGACCTGCCGCGCGGCAATGCCGGCCGCTGGCCGGCAACCCGTAACCCGGTAACCCGTCCGCGCCTTACGCGTCGTTCAAGCGCTCGCCGGTCTCTGCGTCGAAGAAGTGCAGGCCCTGCGGCTGGATCGCCACCCGGATCGGCTCACCGACGGACGGCAACGCCTGCGGCGCCACGCGCATCACCAACGGCTGGCCGCCACTGGTCATGTTGACGAAGATCTCGTTGCCGACCGGCTCGATGCCATCGATCATCGCTTCGAAGGCCGTTGCCTCACCGGCGGCGGCCGGCTGCAGATGCTCCGGGCGCACGCCCACGGCGATCGCCTTGCCGACCCACGCCTGATCGACCCGGGCCTGGCCCAGCGGTGCGGTCAGCCTGGTGTCCTGCACGGCGAAGCCACTGTCGGTGCGCTGCAGAGTGCCGCGCAGCACGTTCATCGCCGGGCTGCCGAGGAAGCCGGCCACGAACAGGTTGGCCGGCCGGTCGTACAGCGCCATCGGGGTATCGATCTGCTGGATCACGCCATCCTTGAGCACCACGATGCGCTGGCCCAGGGTCATCGCTTCCACCTGATCGTGGGTCACGTAGATCATGGTGGTGCCCAGCTTGCGGTGCAGCTGCGCGATTTCCGTGCGCACGCTGTGACGCAGCTTGGCGTCCAGGTTGGAGAGTGGCTCATCCAGCAGGAACACTGCCGGCTCGCGCACCAGCGCACGGCCCAGCGCGACGCGCTGACGCTGGCCACCGGACATCGCCTTGGGCAGCTTGTCGAGCATGTCGGTCAGGCCGAGCGTTTCGGCCGCCTCGCTGACCCGCTTGCTGATCGTCGCCTTGTCGTGGCCGCGCAGCTTCAGGCCGAACGCCAGGTTCTCGGCCACGGTCATGTGCGGGTACAGCGCGTAGCTCTGGAACACCATCGCGATGTCGCGATCCTTGGGCGCCACGTCGTTGACCACGCGGTCGCCGATCGTCAGCGTGCCGCCACTGATCTCTTCCAGCCCGGCCACCATGCGCAGCAGTGTGGACTTGCCACACCCGGACGGCCCCACCAGCACCATCAATTCACCATCGGCCACTTCGAAGGTCGCGCCCTGCACGGCCACCTGACCGTTGTCGTAGACCTTGCGAACGCCCTGCAACTGCACTTTTGCCATATCACCATTCCAGTCCGCCCGGTCTCCGGGCTGTTATGCGGAACTGCCTTCGGCCCTCCCGATGGCAGGTCGATGGCGTGGTGCCGCATGACGGCGACCACTGCAATCGAATACAGTCTGCGCATTCTGCCATGTAAACGTTTTCACGTGGCACTATCCGATGGTCGGCCGTGATCGGGATGCCGGGGAGGATGCGATATCTCCCACGACACCCGGTCGGCAGGCCATCATGCCGGGCGGAATCCATGGGGCGTGCTGCACCCGCAACAAGCAGACAACGGACCCCGCCCGACCCCCGAGAACATAGACGAGAAGCGATTGACAACGATGTCACCCGGATCTGAAACTCGAGCGATGCACGACACCCTCTTCCTGTTTGGCGCCACAGGTGACTTGGCCCAGCGCTATCTGTTCCCCTCGCTGCTGCGATTGCTGGGCGACGGCCTGCTCCCCGAAGACTTCAAGGTCCGTGCGCTGGCGCTGTCGCCGCACGATACCGAGGCCTTCCGCGAGATCCTGCGCCCACGCCTGCAGCAGGCCATGCCCATGGCCAGCCAGGACGACATCCACTCGCTGCTGCAGCGCATCGACTACCGTTCGGTGGATCTGCGCAATCCCGAGTCGGTGGCCGAATCGGTCCATGACCTGGTCGACCGCCACTGCGTGAGCTACCTGGCGATCCCGCCGGGCCTGTACATCTCCACCTGCGAAGGCCTGGCCAAGGGCGGCGCACTGGCCGCACCGCACCGGCTGATGCTGGAAAAGCCGATCGGCAGCGACAGCGCCAGCGCCGAGGAGATCATCTCCACCATCGGCCAGTGGATCGACGAAGACCGCGTGTTCCGCCTGGATCATTACCTGGGCAAGGCCGCGGTGCAGA
Organism: Stenotrophomonas sp. IS26; assembly: GCF_054188265.1. Taxonomy (NCBI): domain Bacteria; kingdom Pseudomonadati; phylum Pseudomonadota; class Gammaproteobacteria; order Lysobacterales; family Lysobacteraceae; genus Stenotrophomonas; species Stenotrophomonas sp. IS26. The sequence continues at coordinate 129,161 of NZ_JBSZJV010000007.1, read as the reverse complement.
ACCTGATCGCGCTGCGCTTCGGCAACACGCTGCTCGAGGCCGTCTGGAACCGCAACTACATCGAATCGGTGCACATCCTGGTCGCCGAGAGCGAGGGCGTGGACGGCCGCGATGCGTATTACGCCCGCTCCGGTGCGCTGCGCGACATGGTCCAGAGCCACATCCTGCAGCTGCTGTGCCTGGTCGCGATGGAGCCGCCGGCCTCGCTGGAGGCCGATCGCATCCGCGATGAGAAGGTCAAAGTCCTGCGCGCCCTGCGCCCGCTGGATGCCAAGCATGCCGCGCGTGACAGCGTGCGTGGCCGCTACACGGCCGGCACCATCAACGGCCAGCCCGCGCAGGCCTACCAGCCGCCGGAAGGCAGCGATGTGGAAACCTTCGCCGGCGTCACCGCGCATATCGACAACTGGCGCTGGTCCGGCGTGCCGTTCCATCTGGTCACCGGCAAGCGCCTGGCCGAGCGGACCACCCGCGTGGTGGTCACGCTCAAGCCGGTCACGCATTGGCTGTTCGAGCGCCCGCACCGCGGTAACGCCACCCCGAACCGGATCACCTTCCAGCTGCAGCCGCAGGAAAACATCGAGCTGGGCCTGATGAGCTCGCTGGCCGGCCCGGAATGGGGGGCGCTGGAACTGCACCCGCTGGAACTGGAGCTGTCCGTACCCACCGGCCTGCACCGCCGCATCGCCTACGAGCGCCTGTTCCTGGATGCCTTCAACGGCAACCACGCGCTGTTCGTGCGTGATGACGAAGTGCGCGCGGCCTGGGCCTGGATCGACAGCGTCAGCGACGCATGGAAGGAAGCCAAGCTGCCGCTGCAGCCCTACCCGGCCGGCGAATGGGGTCCGGAACAAGCTGCCGGCTTCCTGCCCGCCGATGCCGACGCCGACGCTGCCCGTGGTGGCCAGGCATGACGGTGTTGTCCCAGCCGGTCCTCGTCGCGGATATCGGCGGTACCAACGCTCGCTTCGCGCTCGCCGACACCTCGCTGGCCGCGCCGCTGCAGCAGGACAGCATCCGCGAATTCGCCGTCGCTGATTTCCCTTCGCTGGGCGAAGCGGCACGGCACTATCTCGAGCAGATCGGCGCAGAAGCCAAGCGCGGCGTGTTCGCCGTGGCCGGCCGCGTGGACGGTGACGAAGCGCGCATCACCAATCACCCGTGGGTGATCTCGCGCATGCGCACCGCGCACATGCTCGGCTTCGATGAGTTGCACCTGATCAACGACTTCGCCGCCCAGGCGATGGCCATCTCGCTGCTGCAGCCGCAGGATGTGATCCAGGTCGGCGGCGCGGCGTGGGTGCCGGGCAAGCCGGGCCAGCCGCGCAACTATGCGGTGATCGGCCCCGGCACCGGGCTGGGCGTGGGCGGGTTGATCCTGCGCCACGGCCGCTGCTATCCGCTGGAAACCGAGGGTGGCCACGTCAGCTTCCCGCCCGGGACGCCGGAAGAGATCCGCATCCTGGAGATCCTCTCCGAGCAGTTCGGCCGTGTCTCCAACGAACGCCTGATCTGCGGCCCGGGTCTGGTCAACATCCATCGCGCCGTGTGCGAGATGGCCGACATCGACCCGGGCCAACTGCAGCCGGTGGACGTCACCGCGCGTGCGCTGCATGGCGACCCGCAGGCGATGCGGACCGTGGATGTGTTCTGCGCGGTGTTCGGCGCGATCGCCGGTGACCTGGTGCTGATGCAGGGCGCCTGGGATGGCGTGTTCCTGACCGGCGGCCTGGTGCCGAAGATGCTCGATTCGCTGCAGCATTCCGGCTTCCGCCAGCGCTTTGAACACAAGGGCCGCTTCTCTTCGATCATGTCCAAGGTGCCGTCGCTGGCCGTGATGCACCCCAGCCCGGGCCTGCTCGGCGCGGCCGCGTATGCGGCGGATGTGGAACGCGATCTGCCGGGAGGCACCGCATGAATACCCTGGATACGTCCGATCGTTTCACCCTGATCCGTCACGGCGATGCCGATGGCTGGATCGAGGCCGTGGCCGCTGAAATGGCCGCTGAGCTCAACCGCGACATCGCCGAGTTCGGCCGGGCGCGCATGTTGCTCTCCGGCGGCACCACGCCGGCGCCGATCTACCAGGCACTGGCCGAGCTGGATGTTCAATGGGACCGGGTGGAAGTGAGCCTGGTCGATGAGCGCTGGCTGTCACCGCAGGATCGCGACAGCAATGCCTGGCTGGTGCGGGAGAGCTTCCTCACCCGTGCCGAAGGCGCGCATTTCGATCCGCTGGTGCGGGTCGGCAAGCCGCTGCCCGAATGCGTCTACAGCGCCAACCTGCAGGCCCAGCACAGCCAGCGGCCGTGCCTGAGCGTGATCGGCATGGGCAACGACGGCCACACCGCCTCGCTGTTCCCGGGTTCGAAGGATCTGACCCGCGCCCTGGAAAGCACCCTGCCCTACGCGGCGCTGGATGCCACCGGCTGCCCCGGTGCCAATCAGTGGCCGCTGCGCATCACCCTCACCCCGCATGGCTTGAAGCAGAGTCGCCAGCGCCTGTTGCTGCTGCGTGGCAAGCAGAAGCTGGAAGTGCTCAAGCACGCGCTGGAAAGCAACAATCCGCAGCTGTATCCCATCCTCAATGCGATCGATCTCGACGGCGCGAAACTGCGCGTCCACTGGTGTGACTGAGTTGCCCTGGTGTTGTTCCGTTCGCCTTCTCATAGCCGGTAGCCAATGAGCCTGCATCCCAAACTCCATGCCATCACCGAGCGCATCGTCCAGCGCAGCGTCGCCTCCCGCGCCGCCTACCTGGCCGGTGTCGACGCAGCACTGCGCGACGGTCCGTTCCGCTCGCGCCTGAGCTGCGGCAACCTCGCCCACGGGTTCGCCGCGTGCGGCCCGACCGACAAGTCGCGCCTGCGCGGCGGCGTGACGCCCAACCTGGGCATCATCACCGCGTACAACGACATGCTTTCGGCACACCAGCCGTTCGAGCATTACCCGGAGATCCTGCGCGAGACCGCGCGCGAACTCGGTGCGACCGCACAGGTCGCCGGTGGCGTGCCGGCGATGTGCGACGGCGTCACCCAAGGCCGCGGCGGCATGGAACTGTCGCTGTTCTCGCGCGATGTGATCGCCCAGTCGACCGCGATCGGCCTGAGCCATGACATGTTCGACGCCAGCGTCTACCTCGGCGTCTGCGACAAGATCGTGCCCGGCCTGCTGATCGGCGCGCTGGCCTTCGGTCACCTGCCGGCGATCTTCCTGCCGGCCGGCCCGATGACCCCGGGCATCCCGAACAAGCAGAAGGCCGAAGTGCGCGAGCGCTACGCGGCCGGCCAGGCGACCCGCGAGGAACTGCTGGAAGCCGAAGCCGCTTCGTACCATGGCGCCGGCACCTGCACCTTCTACGGCACCGCCAATTCCAACCAGACCCTGCTCGAAGCGATGGGCGTGCAGATGCCGGGCGCCTCGTTCGTCAATCCGGATACACCCCTGCGCGACGCACTGACCCGCCACGCGGCGGTGCGCGCACTGGAAATCAGCGCCCTGGGCGACGACTTCCGGCCGCTCGGCCGCTTGATCGACGAACGCGCGATCGTCAACGCGGTGGTCACCCTGATGGCCACCGGCGGCTCGACCAACCACACCATCCACTGGATCGCCGTGGCGCGTGCGGCCGGCATCGTGCTGACCTGGGACGACATGGACCAGCTCTCGCAGCTGATTCCGTTGCTGGCCCGCGTCTATCCGAACGGCGAAGCCGACGTGAACCGCTTCGCCGCGGCCGGCGGCACCGCGTTCGTGTTCCGCGAGCTGATGGAGGCCGGCCTGATGCATGCCGACCTGCAGACCGTGGCCGAAGGCGGCATGCACCAGTACGGCCAGGAGCCGGCGCTGCGCGACGGCAAGCTGACCTACATCGATGGCGTGCGCGAGAGCGCCGATCCGGATGTGGTGCGTGGCGTGGCCAATCCGTTCGAGTCGCAGGGCGGCCTGCGCCTGCTGCGCGGCAACCTCGGCCGTTCGCTGATCAAGCTGTCGGCGGTGAAGCCGGAGTTCCGCACGATCGAAGCACCGGCGGTGGTGGTCGATGCGCCGCAGGTACTCAACAAGCTGCACGCCGCCGGTGTGCTGCCGCACGATTTCGTGGCAGTGGTCCGTTACCAGGGCCCGCGCTCCAACGGCATGCCGGAGCTGCATTCGCTGGCGCCGCTGCTGGGCCTGCTGCAGAACCAGGGCCGTCGCGTGGCGCTGGTCACCGATGGTCGTCTGTCGGGTGCCTCGGGCAAGTTCCCGGCGGCGATCCACATGACGCCGGAAGCCTCGCGTGGCGGTCCGCTGGCACGCGTGCGCGAAGGCGACATCATCCGTCTGGATGGTGAGGCCGGCACGCTGGAGCTGTTGGTGGACGCGGCCGAGTTCGCGGCACGTGAGCCGGCGCCGAACACCGCGCCGGCGGCACATGATCTGGGCCGCAATTTGTTCGCGATGAGCCGCCGTCTGGTGGGCCCGGCCGATCAGGGCGCGATGTCGATTTCGTGTGGGCCGGCGGCCGATGACGGCAGCATCTGGAATTACGATGCCGAATACGAGCTTGGGCATGATGCCGCGGCGGCGGATGCGCCGCATGAGGGTAAGGACGCGTGAGCTGACGCGGCGGTGGGGTTTCCTGGTTGAGGCAGCGGGATGGCCCCAACCAGGACGCGCCGTGAACCCATCCATGGGGGCTCGTCAGCGCCATCCATGGCGCTGTAACGGTCCTGGTTGGGGCCATCCCGCTGCCTCCCGACACATTCCGGCGCGTCGTTCGCGCTGCAGACATTGATGAAAAGAAGGATTGGAAACGCATGAGCATCGCCGAACATCAGACGCGCGCTGAAACCCTGTTGAAGGCTGCCGGCATTCTGCCGGTGGTGACCGTGCATACGCTGGATCAGGCCCGTGCGGTCAGTGCGGCGTTGTTGGAGGGCGGGCTGCCGGCGATCGAGCTGACGCTGCGTACGCCGGTGGCGATGGACGCGCTTGCCATGCTCAAGCGCGAGCTGCCGGATGTGGTGGTGGGTGCGGGCACGGTGTTGACCGTGGAGCAGATGCAGCAGTCGATCGATGCCGGTGCCGATTTCCTGGTCACGCCGGGTACGCCGGCGCATATGGCCGATGCGTTGGCGCAGGCGCCGTTGCCGGTGGTGCCGGGTGCGGCGTCGCCGACGGAAATGCTGGCGCTGTATGCGCGCGGCTTCCGGGCGTGCAAGTTGTTCCCGGCCTCGGCCGTGGGCGGGCTGGCGATGATCAAGGGTCTGGCCGGTCCGATTCCGGATCTGAAGCTGTGCCCGACCGGTGGCATCACCGAAGACACGGCGGCCGAGTACCTGGAGCAGAAGAACGTGGTCTGCATCGGCGGTTCGTGGATGGTGCCGGGCGGTTGGATCGAGCGCGGTGAGTGGGACAAGGTGCGCGAGAGTGCGGCCCAGGCCGCGAAGATCGTGGCGCGGGTCCGCGCGCACTGAACGAAAACGCCCGGGCATGCCCGGGCGTTTTTTCATCCGCCGCCAGAACGCGGATTACATCGGGCGTGCCGGATCCACCAGACCGTACTGGCTGGCCATGCGCGCGAGCGCGATGTTGTCGTTGATGCCCATCTTCTCGAACAGGCGCGCCTTGTGCGTGTTGACGGTCTTCGCGCTCAGGCTCAGGCGCTTGGCGATGTCTTCCTGGCGCAGGCCCTGGGTGAGCAGCAGCGCCACTTCCAGTTCGCGCGGGGACAGGGTGTCGAACGGCGAATGGTTGCCTTCCACGTTCGACAGCGCCAGGTTCTGCGCGATGCTGTTGCCCAGGTAACGGCGGCCGAGTGCGGCATCACGCACCGCGCGCAGCAGTTCCTGTGCATCGCAGGCCTTGCCGATGTAGCCGGACGCGCCGGCTTCGAGCAGGCGCTTGGGCATCGGGCCATCTTCAAGGACGGAGACGATCACCACGCGGGTGCCGTGATCGCCACGGACCACGCGCTCGGTGACCTCCATGCCGCTCACGCCCGGCAGGTGCAGATCGCACAGCACGACGTCGGGCCGCAGGCGGCGGATATCCGGCAGCGCATCTTCACCGCTCTCCGCCTCACCGACCACCTCGATGTCGGTCTCGTTGGAGAGGATCATCTTCATGCCCGTACGCACCAGAGCATGATCGTCCACCAGATACACTCGAATTGTCATCCGCCAACCTCGTCAAACACTGTGAACGGGGGCAAGCCTAGCTGCGCTATGTGGCGATCACAAGGAACCGGGTTCCCCATCATCGCGTTCTGGTCCGCGCATCACAGACGTGCTGTCCTGCCCCTCCCCCTGCGCCTCTCATCCTAGCCTGTTCCAAAGGGACAGCCTATCGATGCGGCCGGCCTTCATGCCGTTTTCGGCCAGTTTACCGCCGTAATGCCCTCAGTGGCGGTGCCGCCACGGATGCCGGCGGCGGAACATGACCAGGAAGCAGCCGACCACCCACACCAGGGCGGCACACCAGCCGGCCAGGATGTCGGAGGGGTAATGCACCCCCAGGTACATGCGCGAGATGCTCACCAGGACCGCAAATGTAAGTGCGGCAAGGGCCACCGGCCAGCGCCAGCGGGTGTTCCAGGCCAGCAGCACCAGCGTGACGGCCAAGGTCATCGAGCCCATGGCGTGGCCGCTGGGGAAGCTGAAGGTGCTCTCCGGGGCAATGGACTCCCACAGGCTGGGCCGGTCGCGCTGGAAAAAGCGCTTGCTGCCCAGGTTCAACAGCGCCGAGCCGGCGAAGCAGATCGCGACAAAACTGGCCTCGCGCCAGCGTTTGCGCCACGCCAGCAGGCCCACGATCAGCACGTCGGCCGGAATCAGGAACCACTCGTAGCCCAGCTTGGACAGCAGCACGAAGAAGCGGTCCAGGCCCGGCGAATGCAGGGCGTGCAGCTTCCACAACAGCAGGTCGTCGAAGTAGATCGCCTCCAGGGCGTGCACTTCATCGGCCAGGGCCACGAAGCCCGCCAACGGCAGCAGCACGCCCACGAACAGCAGCACGAAGCGCCAGGCGTTGCGGCTCATCCAGTGGCGGACGCCGGCGGCCGGCTCCGGCGCGGCCAGCACCGCCGGCTTATCCAACGCGTCGGACATAGGTGCGTTCGACGTACTCATCGATCAGCGTGACGAAGTCCTGGGCGATGTTCTCGCCGCGCAGGGTGACCGTCTTTTCGCCATCCACGAACACCGGCGCGGCCGGCGTTTCACCGGTGCCCGGCAGCGAGATGCCGATGTTGGCATGGCGCGATTCGCCCGGCCCGTTGACGATGCAGCCCATGACCGCCAGGGTCATGTTCTCCGCACCCGGGTGGCTCACCTTCCAGACCGGCATTTTCTCGCGCACGTGGTTCTGCACGACCTTGGCCAGCTCCTGGAAGAACTCCGAGGTGGTCCGGCCGCAGCCGGGGCAGGCCGTGACCAGCGGGGTGAAGGCACGCTGCCCGGTGGTCTGCAGCAGTTCCTGCGCCACGATCACTTCGGCCGTGCGCGACTGGCCCGGTTCGGGGGTCAGCGAGATACGGATGGTGTCGCCGATGCCTTCCTGCAGCAGCACCGCCAGCGCCGCCGAAGAGGCGACGATGCCCTTGCTGCCGATGCCGGCTTCGGTCAGGCCCAGGTGCAGGGCGAAGTCCGAGCGCTGGGCCAGGTCGCGGTACACCGCAATCAGCTCCTGCACGCCGCTGACCTTGGCCGACAGCACGATGCGATCGCGTGGCAGGCCCAGTTCCACGGCGGTCTGCGCCGAATCCAGCGCCGAGCGGATCAGCGCCTCCCGCAGCACGCGCCCGGCATCCCAGGGCTGCGCGCGCTGGCTGTTCTCGTCCATCAGGCGCGCGGCCAGGGACTGGTCCAGCGAGCCCCAGTTGGCACCGATGCGGACCGGCTTGTCGTAGCGGATCGCAAACTCGATCAGCTGCGCGAACTGGGTGTCTTTCTTCTTGCCGAAACCCACGTTGCCCGGATTGATCCGGTACTTGGCCAGCGCTTCGGCGCAGGCCGGCTCCTGGGTCAGCAGCTGATGGCCGTTGTAATGGAAGTCGCCGATGAGCGGGACATCGATCCCCATCATCTGCAGCTTCTCCACGATCCGCGGGATGGCCGCGGCCGACTCGGGATTGTTGACGGTCAACCGCACCATCTCCGAGCCCGCGCGCCACAGTTCGGCCACCTGCTTCACGCTGGAGGCGACATCGGCGGTGTCGGTATTGGTCATGGACTGCACCACCACGGGATGGCCCCCGCCCACGACCACGCCGCCGATATGAACGGGATTGGTCTGGCGGCGGGCCCACACGGCGGAGTCGGCGGGTTGGGTCGGTCGGGTCACGGCGTCATGCATCCGCCTATTTTAGCGCGCCCAGCGCACAGGTAGGTGCCCAGCGTTGGTTGGCACTCATGTTCAGCGCCCGTCGTGCGCCGCCTACCCCGGATGCGGCCTATTGTCGCAGGCAGGTCCTGGCCGGAGCGCATACGATGTGCGCACATGACCGGTCCCGACGCCCCCTTCCTCCGCACCCTGTGCAGCCTGCGCTGGCTGGCCGTGGCCGGCCAGGCCGCCACGATCCTGGTCGCTACCTGGGTACTGGGCCTGGAACTGCAGCAGCTGCCACTGTGGGCCGGCGTGGCTGCACTGGCGCTGTTCAATCTGTATGCGCAACTGCGCGTACACGATGCCGACACGGCACCGCTGACCGCGTTCTGCCACATCCTGGTGGATGTCACCGTGTTGACCTGGATGGTGGGCTGGAGCGGCGGCATCGCCAATCCCTTCGGCTCGCTGTTCCTGATCCTGATCGCGCTGGCTGCGCTCGCCCTGCCCCTGCGCTGGACCCTCGCCGTGGCCGCGGCCTGCCTGATCGGCTATGCGGCGAGCGGCGTGTTCGGGCTGCCGCTGCCGAGCGGCTATTTCACTGGTGCGCAGATGCAGCAGTGGGGCGTGGTCTGCAACTTCCTGCTGTCGGCCACGGTGGTGCTGGTGTTCGCGACCCGGCTGGCGATCGCCCTGCGCCAGCGCGAACACGAGCTGGCCATGCTGCGCGAACGCTTCGTGCGCAACGAGGGCATCGTCGCGCTGGCCACCCACGCCGCCTCGGTCGCGCATGAGCTCAATACCCCGCTGGCGACCATGACCCTGCTCGCCGACGATATCGCCGACCAGACCGAAAGCAGCGAGGTCCGCGATGACGTGGAAACCCTGCGCGAGCTGCTGGTGCAGTGCCGGGAGCGCGTGCTGGCGCTGGCCCGCCCGGCCGCCGGCGATGCGCCCGGCCGCGATGCGGTGACGTTGCCGCAGGTGCTGGAGCAGTGGCGGCTGGTGCGCCCGACCATCGCGCTGAAGCGTAATGAGGATGCCCCGCTCACCCTGCCGCTGGACCCGGGTATCGGGCACCTGCTGATGGTGCTGCTCAACAATGCCGCCGACGCGGGTGAGAAGGCCGACCGACCGCAGGTGGATCTGTCGCTGCGCATCGAGGGCGATGACCTGATCGGCGAAGTACGCGACTACGGCCATGGCTTCGACGCCCGCCAGGCCGTGCTGCCCGGCACCTTGTTCAACAGCGGCAAGACCGACGGCATGGGCGTCGGCCTGGCCCTGTCCCACGCCACCATCGAACGCCTGGATGGCGAGCTGTGGATGCGCCCGGCCAACGGTGCCGGCACGCGCGTCGGCTTCCGCCTGCCCTTGTCCCCACGGGAGACTTCCGCATGACCGCTTTCACCCCCGCGCCCGGCCAGGCCAGCCATGGCCTGCTGGTCGACGACGACGAACTCTATCTGCGCACGCTGCAGCGCAGCCTGGCCCGTAAAGGGCTGGACACCGTCACCGCCAGCGACACCGCCTCGGCCCTGCTGCTGGCCCGGCAACAACCGCCGGCCTATGCGCTGATCGACCTCAAGCTCGGCACCGAATCCGGCCTGGCGCTGATCCAGCCGCTGCGCGCCCTGCGCGAAGACATGCGGATCCTGCTGGTCACCGGCTATGCCAGCATCGCCACCGCGGTGGAAGCGATCAAGCTCGGCGCGGACGACTACCTGCCCAAGCCGGCCACGGTGCCGATGATCCTGCGCGCACTCGGCGAGGAAGACGATGGTCCGGCCGACGATGGCGACATGGAACCGCCGGATGCGATGACCCCGATCAGCCGGCTGCAGTGGGAGCACATCCAGCAGGCGATGCATGAGACCGGCGGCAACGTGTCTGCCGCGGCGCGCCTGCTGGGCATGCACCGGCGCTCGCTGCAACGCAAGCTGGCCAAGCGGCCGAGCCCGGAGCGCGACCCAAGCCGGTAATGCCGACCGTGGGTCGCCCGCGCAAGAATCGGTAGCGCCGACCAGCGGCCGGCTCTACGTGGCCGTCAGGCGGTCAGGCGCCCCAGCAGCTCCAGCGTCACCGGATCGGTGATCGCATGCGCCTGGCCCTGCAGCGCCGGCAGCAACTGGCTGGCCAGCTGCTTGCCCAGCTCCACGCCGAACTGGTCGAATGCGTTGATGTTCCAGATCAGCGACTGCACGTACACGGCGTGTTCGTACATGGCGATCAGGGCACCCAGCGACTGCGGGGTCAACGCATCGAGCAGGATCAGGGTGCTCGGACGGCCACCGGGGTACTCGCGGTGCGGATCCTCGCTGCCCTGGCCATTGGCCAGCGCCTCGGTCTGCGCCAGCAGGTTGGCCATCAGCGCCTGGTGGTTGACCACGTAGGGATCATCGTTGTGCACGCAGCCGATGAAATCGGCCGGGATCACGCTGGTGCCCTGGTGCAGCGCCTGGAAGAAGCTGTGCTGCACATCGGTGCCGGCCCCGCCCCACCACACCGGTACGGTGTCGCTGGCGACCGGGCTGCCATCAAGCTGCACCCGCTTGCCCAGGCTCTCCATCACCAGCTGCTGCAGGTAGGCCGGCAGCAGCGCCAGGCGCTGGTCGTAGGTCATCACCGCATGCGTGGCATGGCCGAGCAGGTTGCGGTTCCAGATATCGGTCAGCGCATGCAGCACCGGCAGGTTCTGCGCCAGCGGAGCGGTCAGTGCGTGTTCGTCCATCTGCGCCGCACCCTCGAGCAACTGCTCGAAACGCGCAAAGCCGATGGCCAGTGCGATCGGGAAACCGACCGCCGACCACAGCGAATAGCGCCCGCCCACCCAATCCCACATCGGCAGCACGCGGCCGGCGGCGATCGAGAAGGCCTTGGCGGCACGCTCCGGATTGGCGCTGACCGCATACAGCCGCTCGCTGCCGCCCAGCCAGTCATGCAGGATCTGCCCGTTGAGCAGGGTTTCCTGGGTGCCGAAGGTCTTGGAAATCAGGATGCCGGCCGTGGTGGCCGGATCCAGCGTGGCGAGCGTGCGCTGCATCGCGGCGCCGTCCACGTTCGACACGAAATGCACGCGGAAACGTGCGCCGGTGACCGGGCGCAGCGCATCGGCCACCAGCCGTGGCCCAAGGTCCGAGCCGCCGATGCCGACGCTGACGATATCGGTGATGTGGGTCGCTTCCAGTGCGGCGATCAGCTCGCCCATCTGCTGGCGCACCTGGGCCGCCGTGGCGAAGGCCTCACCGGCCACCGGCGCGCCGCTGGCATCACCACGCAGCGCGGTATGCAGCGCGGCGCGGCCTTCGGTGACATTGACCGTTTCACCGCGGAACAGGCGCTGGAAGCCGCCGGCGACATCGCGCTCGGCAGCCAGCTGCAGCAGTGCGTCCAACGCCGCGCGGTCGTACTTCTGCCGCGCGAAATTGACGTACAACGGACCGACCCGCAACCCCAGCGATTGTGCGCGGCCCGGTTCGGCGGCGATCAACGAAGGGATGCTCGCGCCTCGCAGGCGCTGGGCATGGGAATGAAGCGGGTCGAATCCGTTGTGCTGTGTCATGCGGCCTGTGTCGGGATCGTGTCGTTGGTGTGGGAGATCTGGTTCTTGCCGTCCACATATACCAACTTCGGCTTGAAGCTGTCAGCTTCTTCTTCGCTCATGCTGGCGAAGGCGGCGATGATGATGATGTCGCCCACCTGCACGTGGCGCGCGGCGCCACCGTTGAGCGACACCACGCCGCTGCCGGCTTCGGCGCGGATGGCATAGGTGGAGAAACGCGCACCGTTGGTCACATCCCAGATGTGCACCTGCTCGAACTCACGGATGCCGGTCGCAGCCAGCAGGTTGTCATCGATGGCGATGGAACCTTCGTAGTTCAGCTCGGAGTGAGTGACGGTGGCGCGGTGGATCTTGGTCTTCAGCAGGGACAGATGCATGGCAACGGGGAAACGGTAAAGGAAAGGGAAATTCTAGCACCCGGGGGCCCGGCGGCAGGGGGTAGCCCGACCCCGACCCTCCGGCGCTGCCGGCCGTTCAGGCAGGCGGCCGGAAGCCTCTGGCCTGCGCAAACGCACAGGGCCACCCGAAGGTGGCCCTGTGGCGGCACCGCGTTGGCCGGCTCAGAACTCCAGGTTGTCGATCAACCGGGTATTGCCGATCCGCGCGGCGATCAGGGCCACGCGGGTGCCGTCATTGGCATCGGCCGGCTCGGACAGGTCCGGGAGGCGGACCACGGCGTAGTCGACCTGGAACCCGGCCGCCTGCAGCGCCGCCGCGGCTTCGGCCTCGATCAGGCTGCGGCTCTTGCCGGCGATGAAGCCTTCGCGCATGCCCAGCAGCACGTGGTGGATGGTGGTCGAGACCGGGCGTTGCTCGGCGTTGAGGTACTGGTTGCGCGAGCTCATCGCCAGGCCGTCGTCTTCGCGCACGATGTCGCCCCCGACGATCTGGATCGGGAAGGCCAGGTCTTCCACCATCTGGCGGATCACCGCCAGCTGCTGGTAGTCCTTCTTGCCGAAGGCTGCCACATCCGGCTGCACCTGGTTGAACAGGCGCGAGACCACGGTGCAGACGCCATCGAAATGGCCCGGGCGATGCGCGCCTTCGAGCAGCCCACTGATGCCGGGCACATTGACGCTGGCCGCCAGTTCCACACCGAACGGGTACATCGACTCAACCGTGGGCAGCCACAGCACATCGCACCCGGCCTGCTCCAGGCCGGTGGTGTCGGCTTCGGGCGTGCGCGGGTAGCGGGTGAAGTCCTCGTTCGGGCCGAACTGGGTCGGATTGACGAAGACGCTGGAGACCACGCGATCGGCGTACTGCCGGGCCAGCGTGACCAGTGAATAATGCCCTGCGTGCAGGTTGCCCATGGTCGGGACCAGCGCGACGCGCAGGCCCTCGCGCTTCCAGCCGTTGACGACGGCGCGCAGGCGGGACAGTTCGGTGACGGTTTCGATCATGAGGCGTAGGCGTGTTCTGCGTCGGGGAAGGAGCCGTCGCGCACGGCGTCGGCGTAGGCACGGACCGCACCGGCAACCGACCCGCCTTCGGCAAGGAAATCCTTGACGAACTTGGGACGGCGATGGCCGCTGTCCAGACCGAGGAAATCATGCAGCACCAGCACCTGGCCATCGCACTGCGGGCCGGCACCGATGCCGATGGTGGGCACGCTGATGTCCGCGGTGACCTGGGCAGCCACCGGCGTGGGCACGCATTCGAGCACGACCAGGCTGGCGCCGGCGGCTACCGCGGCCTTGGCGTCATCGCGCAGCTGCTGGGCGGCATCGCCACGGCCCTGCACGCGATAGCCGCCCAGCCGCAGCACCGACTGCGGGGTCAGGCCCAGGTGCGAACAGACCGGAATCTCGCGCTCGACCAGGTAACGGATGATGTCCAGCTTGAAGCCGGCACCTTCGATCTTGACCATCTCCGCACCGGCCTGCAGCAGGCGCAGCGAGGCATCCAGCGCGCGCTCGGGGGTGGCGTCGGCGCCGAACGGCAGATCCGCCACCAGCAGCGCGCGTTGCAGTACGCGGGCCACGGCGCGGGTGTGATAGACCATGTCGTCGGTGGTCACCGGCAGGGTCGAGTCATGCCCCTGCACCACCATGCCCAGCGAGTCGCCGATCAGGATCAGGTCCACGCCGTTGGCGTCGAAGCTGCGGGCGAACCCGGCATCGTAGGCGGTCAACATCACCAGCTTCTGTCCGTTGCGCTTGGCCTCGGCCAACGCGGGCACGGTCCAGGGCTTGCTGTCTGCGTGGGTACTCATGAGCTGATAACCGGTGGCGATAAGCCCCGCATTATCCTCCTATTGAAGCGATCCCGCAGGCCTGGACCCGCATCACAGCATCCCGCACGCGGCCGTGCCCGGCAATGATGGCGTCCGGCGCGATCTCGGCCAGCGGCAGCAGCGCGAACGCGCGCTCATGCAGATAGGGGTGCGGTACCTGCAGCTGCGGCAGATCGATGATCTGTTCGCCGTACAGCAGCACGTCCAGATCCAGTGCACGCGGCCCCCAGTGCACGGCAGGATCACGGACGCGGCCGAAGCGGCGCTCGATCTCCAGCAGGGCAGCCAGCAGATCCGGTGCGGGCAACGTAGTCTCCAGCACGGCGGCAGCATTGACGAACGCCGGCTGGTCTTGGTTGCCCCAGGCCGGCGTGCTGTACAGCTGCGAGCGCGCGCGCAGTGTGGTCTGCGGCAGGGCCGCCAGCACCGGGAACGCATCGCGCAGGGTCTGCGCGGCGTCCCCGAGATTGGCGCCCAATCCGATACAGGCCAGGGTCACGGCTTACTCGCCTGCCACTCCACCGGGCCGACGGCGGCGGCGGCGACGCTTGCGCGGCGCACCGTCTTCGCCCTCGCCGTCGGCCTGGGCGGCATCCAGTGCCGAATCCAGCTCGGTGCCGGACTGCAGCTGGGCTTCGCGCCAGAACGCCACATCGGCTTCGTGCTCGCTGGAGGCGACCTGGCGCAGGACCAGGAAGTCGTAGGCGGCGCGGAAGCGCGGATGGGTCAGGGTTCGGATCACGCGCTTGCGCTGACGCGAGCCGAAGCGGCCCTGCAGCAGCCAGATTTCCTGCATCGGCAGCGAGAAGCGGCGCGGCAGGGCGATCGTGGTCAGCTGGTGCAGGGTCACGCGGTCCGCCGCACGGCGCTGCGCTTCTTCCAGCGCGACGCCCTGCTTCTGCAGGCTGGCCAGGGCGCGGCAGAACGCCGGCCACAGCAGCAGCGCGAACAGGAACGACGGCGACACCGGCTCATCATTGGCCACACGCAGATCGGTGTTGTGCAGACCTTCGATGACCATCCGGCGCAGCGCGCCACTGCGGTTGCTGCGCAGCGCAGCGGCGCTTTCCGGGAACATGACGTCAAGCAGACCGTATCGCTCCAGGCCTTCGAAGCTGGCCACGCCGTGCCCGGACAGGAACAGCTTGAGTACTTCCTCGAACAGGCGTGCCGGGGCGGCCTCGGCCAACAGGTTGGCCAGGCGCGGCAGCGGTTCGGCGGTGGCCTCTTCGATCTGGAAGCCCAGCTTGGCGGCCAGGCGCACCGCGCGCAGCATGCGCACCGGGTCTTCCTGGTAGCGCTGCTCAGGATCGCCGATCAGCTTCATCAGGCGGGCCTGCACGTCTTCAAAGCCGCCGGTGTAATCGCGGACCGAGAAATCCTCGATCGCGTAGTACAGGGCGTTGCAGGTGAAGTCGCGGCGGATCGCGTCGTCTTCGATGCTGCCGTACACGTTGTCGCGCACGAGCATGCCGTTTTCCATCTCACGGTCGCCGCTGCCATCGTCGATGTTGGCGCGGAAGGTGGCGACCTCGATGATCTCGCGGCCGAACACCACGTGCGCCAGGCGGAAGCGGCGGCCGATCAGCCGGCAGTTGCGGAACAACTGCTTGACCTGCTCGGGCGTCGCGTCGGTGGCGACGTCGAAATCCTTGGGGTGGCCGTTCACCAGCAGATCGCGGACGGCGCCGCCGACCAGGTAACCGGCAAACCCGGAATCACGCAGCCGGTACAGAACGCGCAGGGCGTTGGGGCTGATGTCCTTGCGGGAGATGTTGTGCTGATCGCGCGGGATCACGCGCAGGCTGAACGGTGATGTAGCAGAGGAATTGATGTTGGCGCTTCCGGTTGAGTTTTCGGGATTGCCCAATGGCATCTAGGTCCATATACTAGCGCGCTGCGCAGTTCGCGACAAAGCCTGCTCCCTTCGTCTAATGGTTAGGACGTGGCCCTCTCAAGGCTAAAACAGGGGTTCGAGTCCCCTAGGGAGCACCAGTCGCGGTGCAGAAAGCCAAAAACCCCGCCACGGCGGGGTTTTTTGCGTTCAGGGGCCCAGGGCCTGCGGCGCCTGCCCTGCCTGGCCCGGACCGGGGAGCGCACTCCCCGACCCGGCCCCTACTCTGCGCGCAGGGCCGTCCGGAGCGGCTCAGCCCTCCATCTGCTCCAGTTCCTTGCCCTTGGTCTCCTTGACGAAGCGCAGCACGAAGAACACCGAGATCACCGCCGCCACCGTATAGATGCCGTAGGCACCGGCCAGGCCGATGCTGCCCAGCAGGATCGGGAAGGACACGGTGATGGCGAAGTTGGAGGTCCACTGCGCCGCGCCGGCCACCGCCAGCCCCGAACCGCGGATCTGGTTGGGGAACATCTCGCCCAGCATCACCCACATCACCGGGCCCCAGGACATGTTGAAGAAGATCACGTAGACGTTGGCCGCCACCAGCGCCAGCACGCCCATGTTGTCCGTGAGCTGCAGCTTCCCGGCGGTATCCAGCGAACCACTGGCGAAGGCAATGGTGACCAGCGCCAGCGAGATCGCCATGCCGACCGAGCCGACCCACAGCAGCGGCTTGCGGCCGATGCGGTCGATCAGGACCACGGTGATCAGGCAAGCACCGATGCTCAGCGCACCCGAGAGCACGTTGATCAGCAGCGCGTCGTTCTCCGAGAAGCCCACCGCCTGCCACAGCACCGCGCCGTAATAGAAGACGACGTTGATGCCGACCAGCTGCTGGAACACCGCCAGGCCGATGCCGATCCAGACGATCGGGCGCAGTTTGCCGGTGGTCTTGCTGATCAGATCCGAGAAGGTCGGGCGGTGCTGGTCCTGGGACAGCGAGCCTTCGATCTCGGTGATCTTGGCCTGCGCCTCGACCGGGCCGTACAGCCGGGTCAGCACCGCCAGGGCCTGGTCACGGCGCCCTTTGACCACCAGGAAGCGCGGGCTCTCCGGGATCACCAGCAGCAGGCACAGGAACAGCAGCGAGGGAATGGCCTGCATCCAGAACATCCAGCGCCATGCCGCCTGCCCCAGCCACAGCGCCTGGGTGGAGGCACCGGCCGCCTTGGCCAATAGATAGTTGCTGAGGAAGGCGCAGAACAGGCCGCTGATGATCGCGATCTGCTGCACCGTCGCCAGCCGGCCGCGGTAGCGGGCCGAGGCCACCTCGGCAATGTAGGCCGGCGACATCACGCTGGCCGCACCCACCGCGAAGCCACCGATCACCCGGGCGATGATGAACACCGTGGAGCTGTGTGCCGCCCCTGCCCCCAAGGCGGAGAACAGGAACATCACCGCGGCGATGATCAGCACGCCGCGGCGGCCGAGCCGGTCGCCGAGGCGGCCGGCGAAGAATGCACCGATCGCGCAGCCGAGCAGCATCGAGGCGACCTCGAAGCCGATCCCGGCCGAACTGGACTGGAAGGTGTCCTTCAGACCATCGACGGTGCCGTTGATCACGCCGCTGTCAAACCCGAACAGGAAGCCACCGATGGTGGCCACGCAGCTGATCAGGACGATGAAACCGGTGTTCTCGCCGCTACCGGCGCGGGTACTGCTGAGCGAAGCACTGGACATGGGAACCCCTGGTTGAAGGGACACTGGATGCTGCGGATCAGCGCAGCAGATGGATGGTTGATCAGAACCGTCGTCTGCCGCACCCCCGCGCCTGACTGTCTACCGGTAGTCACCTCCATCTTGGACCGGGGATCGACGGCTCTGCAATCGTGCACTGCGGCATTGTCTCGGCAGTGAGGCGCAGCGCACACGGGATGGATCGACCCGGTGGCAGAATGCAACGCCCGCTGATGTTGTGAGCCTGCCGAATGCGCGACGCCGCCGCCCCGTCTACCGCTGTCGCCGATGTTCCACTGCTGGTCGACAGCCGCTGCACCCATGGCGAAGGCGCCCTGTGGTCGGCCCGCCGGCAATGCCTTTTCTGGGTGGATATCAGTGAGCGCCGCTTGTGGCAGTACCGCAGTGCCGACGGCAGTCACCGGAGCTGGTTGCTGCCGGACCGGCCCGGCTGCCTCGCCGAAGGGGACGACGGCCGCCTGCTGATCGCGCTGGCCGGCTCATTGCAGCGGCTGGATATCGACCGCGACGGCGATGCCCCGGCGCCCGCGCTGGAATGGCTGGCCGATGTGCAGCCCGATGTCGCGGACACGCGCAGCAATGACGGCCGTACCGATCGCGCCGGCAATCTGGTGTTCGGCACCATGAGCGAGGATCCTGCGCGTGCACCGCTCGGCCGCTACTACCAGTTTTCGATGCGCCATGGCCTGCGCGAACTGAACCTGCCGGACGTCGTCATTCCCAATGCGATCTGTTTCAGTGCGGACGGCGCCACGATGTACTTCTGCGATTCGGTACGGCCGGCGCTGTGGTGCTGCGATTACGACGCCGAGCGCGCGCACTGCGGGGCGCCGCGCCTGTTCGCTGCGCTGCCCGATCCGGACTGGGAACCCGATGGGGCCATTGTGGATGCCGATGGCGGCGCCTGGAACGCGCAGTGGCGCGCCTCCCGCGTGGTGCGTTATCGCCCTGACGGACAGGTTGACCGGGTGGTCCTGCTGCCGGTGCGCAACCCGACCTGCGTCGCGCTCGGCGGGCCCTCGCTGCGGCACCTGATGATCACCAGTTCCCGGCTGGACCACACCGACCAGCAACTGGCGGCCAGCCCGCGCGCCGGCGGCGTATTTGCGCTGGAGACCGGCATCCCCGGCCTGCCCGAGAGTCCCTTCCGCTGGGGCTGAGCCTTGCGCCAGCGGCATTTCGGAGTTTCAGGCACGATCCGATCCCGCGCCACGGACCAACCTGTTCTAGAATTGTGCGGCTTACTGTCGGATTCAGATCCAGCCATGCCTTTTGTCGTCACCGAAAACTGCATCAAGTGCAAACACACCGATTGCGTGGAAGTGTGCCCCGTGGATTGCTTCCACGAAGGCCCCAACTTCCTGGTGATCGACCCGGATGAGTGCATCGATTGCACACTGTGCGAACCGGAGTGCCCGGTCAACGCGATCTTCCCCGAAGACGACGTGCCCGCCGGGCAGGAAGCATTCGTCGCCCTGAACGCCGAGCTGGCCAAGGCCTGGCCGGTGCTGACCGTGCGCAAGGACCCGCCCGCCGATGCCGGCGAATGGGATGGCAAGCCGGACAAGCTGACGCTTCTGGAACGCTGAGCCGTCGGGCGCTGGCGGCAACGAAAAAGGGCGCCGACGGCGCCCTTTTCGTTTCTCTGACCGGTTCCGGTTACGGAGCCAGCTTCGCCTTCAGCTCGCCCAGCAGCTTGGTCGGGGCCGCCGCGGTGGCCGGCAGGCCACGCGGGTCGACGGCCGACACATAAGCACCGGCATCGACGGCGACCACGCGGACCAGGAAGTCGCTGCCTTCGAAGGCCACGTCGTAGGAACCCAGCAGCTGGGCCTTGCTGGCGATCTTCACGCCTTCAACGGCCTCCAGCGCGGTGCCGACCTTGGCGAACACCTCTTCCTTGGTGCCCGGCACGGTGAAGCCGGCGTTGTTGGCGGCCGCCGGGTTCGCGGCCGGGGCCGGACGCGCCGCCTGCGAGGCCAGCGAGGAGCTGGTCGCAGCGGTAGCGGCGGCCTGGCCGGCCGGGACGTTCAGATCCGGCGGCACTTCCAGCGGGCGCACTTCCGGGGCCAGGGCGTAGTCGCCCTTGGCGCCGCGCTTGAAGCAACCGGTGGTGCCGACGAGGGTGGCGGTAGCCAGGATCGCGAACGACAGCACGCGGAAGGCGGAAACGGATTGACGCATGGGAATCTCCTGGGTGACCACTGACATCAGTGGTTGGATAGTGCTTCCAGCGCACCGATATCGGTGGCCAGGTGTTCGGCAGCGGCGTGATGGGCCGCGGACAAGGGCAGCAGCGGCAGGCGCAGGCCGTCACCAATGCCGATCCGGCGCAGCAGGTCCTTCACCGGGATCGGGTTGGACTCCACGCCGCAGAATTCATGGAACGGCTCGAGACGGGCATCCCACGACTCGGTCGCCTCGCGTTCCCCGGCCGTCGCCAGGTCGCACATCCGGCGGTAGGCGCCCGGCAGGGCGTTGGAGCCCACCGAGATCAAGCCATCCACGCCGGACAGGATGGAACGCGCGGCCGTACCGTCGTCACCGCTGAGGATGGCGAAGTCCGGCGTACGCAGGGCCAGCAGGGCATTGACGCGGCCCACATCGCCCACCGCTTCCTTGATGCCGACGATGTTCGGGTGGCGGGCCAGCTCGGCGACGGTCTCGGGCAGCATGTCGCAGCCGGTGCGGCCGGGCACGTTGTACAGGATGACCGGCAGGCCGCCCTGGTCGGCCACCGCGCGGTAATGCGCGATCAGGCCGGCCTGGGTCGGGCGCACGTACGGCGGGGTCACCACCAGCGCATGGGTCGCGCCGTTGGCGGCCGCACGACGGGTCTGCTCGATCGTTTTGGCCGTCCCCGACAGGCCGGTCCCGGCCAGTACCGGGATGCGCCCGGCGACGGTTTTGACCGCACTGCGCAGCAGCTGGTCGTATTCGTCGTCGGACAGGGCAGCGGCTTCACCGGTCGAACCGGCCACCACCACCCCATGAACACCACCCTCCAGTTGCAGGTGCAGCAGGCGCTGCCAACCGTCGGGATCCAATGCGCCGTTCGCCTGGAAGGGCGTCGCCAGCGCGGTGATGAGACCGGAAAGGGACAAGGACATCGTGCTCGGAAGAAAGGGGGCACCTTGCCTGCGTAAACGCCGGCCAGATGTACGTTGCATGTTACTTGCGGGTCGAAAGCGCGGGCAAGTATGCTGGACTCCGGCGAACGTGCCGTCGCCGGCCGTTCAGACTCACCTTGTATCACCCGGAACCATCTTGACCGACACCACGCCGCGGCCTGCGCCGACCGAAAACCACCTCCTGATCAACGCCTATACGACGCATCCGGAGTCCCCCCTGCTGCCTGTGACCCGGCGTATCGCCGACAGTGGCTGCAATCTGGTCGATGCCCGCCTGGCCACGGTCGGGCGCGACGTGTCCGTGACCGCCCTGGCCACCGGCTCGTGGGACTCGGTGGCCAAGCTGGAGGCGATGCTGACCCGGCTGGAGCGTGAGGAAGGCCTGAAGCTGGTCTGGTACCGCACCGGTGCCAAGCAGGCGCAGTCCAACCTGCTGCCCTACATCGTGGAAGTGATCGCCGCCGACAAGCCGGGGATCCTGTTCCAGCTGGCCGATTTCTTCGACCGCCAGGGCATCACCATCGAAAACCTGCAGAGCACGCGTTACCGCGCAATGCAGACCGGTGCGGAAATGTTCTCCGCGCAGGTCACGATCGGGGTGCCGGCGAACATGCACATTGCCGCGCTGCGCGATGATTTCCTCGAGTTCTGCGATCACCTGAACCTCGATGCGATCATGGACCCGATGAAGTTCTGATGTTTCGCGCGTTCGTCACGGACGCGCGGGGTTTCATGCAGTTGTAGTAGATCTACCCCAGGATCCGGAAAGGAACCCATGAACGACGGCGACACCCTGGACAGCACCACCCTCGCGCTTCCGCTGGCCTTGTCCGGCGGCGACACCACCACCCTCGGCGAGCTGGCCGGCCAGTGGCTGGTGCTGTACTTCTACCCCAAGGACAGCACCCCGGGCTGCACCACCGAGGGCATCGATTTCAACGCACTGCTCCCGCAGTTCACGAAGGCCGGCGCCCGCGTCTTCGGCGTCTCCCGCGATTCGGTCAAATCCCACGACAATTTCTGCGCCAAGCAGGGCTTCGCCTTCCCGCTGATCAGCGATGGCGATGAAGCGCTGTGCACGGCGTTCGACGTGATCAAGCTGAAGAACATGTACGGCAAGCAGGTGCGTGGCATCGAGCGCAGCACCTTCCTCATTTCGCCGGACAGTCGTATCGTGCAGGCGTGGCGCAAGGTCAAAGTGGCCGGCCACGCAGACACCGTCCTTGAAGCCCTGAAGGCCGCGAAAACCCAGTGATCAACCCGGCACCCCCAATGGCCATCACCCTGCCCCGCAGGTCGTGATGGCTTGTCCCTGTTCTGCCACCAGGAATTGACGATGACCCGAGGCAAGCGCATCTACGTACTGGATACCAACGTGCTGATGCACGATCCGACCGCGCTGTTCAAGTTCGAGGAGCATGATGTCTACCTGCCGATGCAGGTGATCGAAGAGCTGGACAACGGCAAGAAGGGCACCACCGAGGCGAGCCGCAATGCGCGCCAGGTCAGCCGTTTCCTCAATGAGCTGGTGCAGGCCTCGGGCCTGGACAACCTGGCCGATGGCATCCCGCTGCAGCGCCCCAACGGGCTGCAGCTGCGTGGCAAGCAGAGCGTGGGCCTGCTGCGCTTCCAGACCAGTCATTTCGATGCGGGCAAGAGCTTCGGCGCGGTGATTCCGGACAACGCCATCCTCGGCGCGATCCTGGCGCTGAAGGAACAGGTGCCGGAGATTCCGGTGGTGTTCGTGTCCAAGGACATCAACCTGCGGATCAAGGCGGCGATTGCCGGCATCGTCTCCGAGGATTACGAGAACGACCGCGCGCTGGACGATTTCAGCCTGCTCTACACCGGCGCCACCGAACTGCCGGAAGACTTCTGGAAGAAGCACACCGACAACCTGCGCAGCTGGAGTGACAAGGGCCGCACCAGTTACGAAATCATCGCCAGTGAAGACGAGAGCTGGCACCCGAACCAGTACGCCTACCTGCCGGGCGACGATGAAGTCGAACTGCGCGTGGCCAAGGTGGACGGCGACAGGATCACGTTGTCGCTGGTCAACGATTTCCGCCACGGCAGCCATGCGGTGTGGGGCATCAGCGCGCGCAACCGCGAGCAGAACTTCGCGCTCAATGCGTTGATGGACCCGGAGATCGATTTCGTCACCCTGCTCGGCACCGCCGGTACCGGCAAGACGCTGCTCGCGCTGGCCGCCGGCCTGGCCCAGACCATGGACCAGCAGCGCTACCGCGAGATCATCATGACCCGCGCCACGGTCAGCGTCGGCGAGGACATCGGCTTCCTGCCCGGTACCGAGGAAGAGAAGATGACGCCATGGATGGGCGCGCTGACCGACAACCTGGAAGTGCTCACGCATACCCAGGAAGGCGGCGCGTGGGGCCGAGCGGCGACCAACGACCTGATCGCCAGCCGGATCAAGATCCGCTCGCTGAACTTCATGCGCGGGCGCACGTTCCTGTCGCGCTATCTGATCCTGGATGAAGCGCAGAACCTCACCCCCAAGCAGATGAAGACCCTGATCACCCGTGCCGGCCCCGGGACCAAGATCGTCTGCCTGGGCAACGTCGAACAGATCGATACCCCCTACCTGACCGAGACCACCTCGGGCCTGACCTACGCGGTGGACCGTTTCAAGAACTGGCCGCACAGCGCGCACGTCACGCTGCGCCGTGGCGAGCGTTCGCGCCTGGCCGATTACGCCTCGGAGGTGTTGTGAGCCGTTCCCTGTCCCGTGTCCTCCTGCCGCTGGCGCTTGCTGCGCTGGCGGCAGCCTGCACGCCCGCCAACACCCGGCCGGGCGCCAGCGTCCCGACCGCGATCAAGACCGGCCAGTCCTGGGTGGTGACCCGTCCCGTCGTCGCCGCCCAGGTATTGGATACCTGCTCGCGCTCCAGCCCCGGCCGCGAGCCGGGGCGCGTCACCGGCTACTGGGCCCCCAGCCGCCAACAGGTGGAGCAGCTGGAAGCCCGGTTGCCGTCGCTGGAGGCGCAGGTGCCCAAGGCCGCCGATTTCGACCGCCAATATGTGGGCATCGAAATGGACGGCCGCCAGCTGATCTATCTCAACGCCTTCCATCTGCCCGACGACGCCGATATCGATCCGGCGCGCGATGCGATCCGGGTCTGCGATGGCGGCGCACAGTTCTGGGGCGCGGTGTTCGATCCGGGCAGCGGCCGTTTTTCGGATGTGCAGTTCAACGGCCCGCCCGCGGGTCGTTGATCGTGCCGTGACCATCACCGCGCACGCCGGATGAGCATCCGGCTGCCCACCTGGGTCTGGATCGGGGCGATCGCCCTGTCCTGCGTCGCCGGGATGGTCAACGTGGTCGGCTTCCTGGGCTTCGAGCACCAGGCGGTCAGCCACATGACCGGTACCACCAGCCAGCTCGGGATGGCACTGGCCCAGCGCGACTGGCGCGTGGTCGGGCACCTGTGGGGACTGCTGATCGCGTTCTGCGTGGGCGCTACGCTCAGCGGCGTGATCATCCAGGACAGCGGCCTGCAGCTGGGCCGTCGCTATGGCGTGGTGCTGGCGCTGGAATCGCTGTTGCTGCTGGTCGCGATTCCGCTGTTCAAACAGCAGCAGATCTGGGGCGCACTGGCCGCGGCGATGGCCTGCGGCCTGCAGAACGCAATGGCCACCACCTTCAGTGGCGCCGTGGTGCGCACCACCCACCTCAGCGGCATGTTCACCGACCTGGGGATCGGCCTGGGCCACCTGCTGCGCGGGCTGCCACTGCCGATCCGACGGCTGACCCTGAGCGGCTTGATCGTCAGCGGCTTCCTGGCTGGCGGCGTGATCGGCGCCCTGCTGTTCCTGCGCTTCGGCTACGACGCCCTGCTCGCCCCCGCGCTGCTGACCGGCGGCACCGGGCTGGGCTACGTGCTGTACCGGCAGTGGGCACTGCTTCGGGCACGCTGAGGGCGCGGCAGCACTGCCGCGACAAACATTGCACAATTGGGGCATGACGCCTTCCAGCCCCGTTTCCGCCCTGACCATCGCCGGCTCCGATTCCGGCGGTGGCGCCGGCATCCAGGCCGATCTGAAGGCCTTCGCCGCCCATCGCGTGCATGGCCTGTCCGCGATCGCCGCACTGACCGCACAGAACACCCGCGGCGTTACCGCCGTACACGTGCCGCCGCTGGACTTCCTGCAGGCGCAGATCGATGCCTGCTTCGCCGATTTCGATATCCATGCGGTGAA
Organism: Stenotrophomonas sp. IS26; assembly: GCF_054188265.1. Taxonomy (NCBI): domain Bacteria; kingdom Pseudomonadati; phylum Pseudomonadota; class Gammaproteobacteria; order Lysobacterales; family Lysobacteraceae; genus Stenotrophomonas; species Stenotrophomonas sp. IS26. The sequence goes on along the minus strand of NZ_JBSZJV010000007.1, from coordinate 104,109 downwards.
GCTGGGCATGCTGGCCAACGCCGAAGTGATCGCACTGGTGGCCGACGCACTGGAAAAGCACCGCCCGCCCCATGTGGTGCTCGATCCGGTGATGGTCGCCACCAGCGGCGCCAAGCTGCTTGAAGACGGCGCACTGGCGGCGATGCGCACGCGCCTGATCCCGCTGGCCACGCTGCTGACGCCCAACACCCCCGAAGCGGAGCTGCTGCTCGGCCGGCGCATCGTCACCGCCGAGGATGCCGAAGATGCCGCCGACGCACTGCTGGATCTGGGCGCCGGCGCGGTGCTGCTCAAGGGCGGCCATCTGGACGAAGGCAGCCGCGTGATCGATCGCTACTTCGACGGTGTGACCCGCGAAGAATTCATCCATACCCGCCTGCCGGTGGATGCGCACGGCACCGGCTGCACCCTGGCCTCGGCCATCGCCGCGCAGCTGTGCCAGGGGCTCTCGTTGCCCAACGCCTGCGAAGCGGCCATCGACTACGTCGCGCGTGGCCTGCAGAGCGGTTATTACCCGGGCCGCAGCGAGGTACTGGTGATCGACCACTTCGGCGCGGCACGTCCGGCATGATCGACGCCTCGCCCCTGCCCGTGCAGACCGGCGATGGCCATCGCGTCGAGTTGCTGGCGCGTGTCCCGGCACAGCCGCGCGCACGTCTGCTGTGGCTGCCGGCGCTGGGCGTGGCCGCGCGCCATTACCTGCCGTTCGCCGAGGCGCTCGCTGCGCGTGGCATCGCGGTGTACCTGCACGAGTGGCGTGGCAACGGCAGCAGCAGCCTGCGCCCGTCGCGCACGCAGGACTGGGGCTACCGCGACATCCTTGAGCAGGACCTGCCGGCGAGCCTGGCAAACGTGCCCGCAGACGCTGAAACACCCTTGATCATCGGCGGCCACAGCCTCGGCGGCCAGCTGGCCTGCTGTTTCGCCGGGCTGCATCCGCAGCGCTTCGCCCGCGTGTGGCTGGTCGCCAGTGGCACCCCGTACTGGCGCACCTTCCCGGCCCCGCGTGGCTGGACCCTGCCGCTGGTGTATCGCTTCCTGCCCTGGTTGGCCCAGCGCCAAGGGGTCCTGCACGGCAGGAAGCTTGGCTTCGGTGGCACCGAGGCGCGCGGGTTGATCCGCGACTGGTCGCGCGTGGGCCTCAACAACCACTACGCAGCCGCTGGCATGGCGACCGATCTGGAGGCCGGGATGCGCGAACTACGCGGCCAGGCGACCGCCGTGGTGATGGACCATGACTGGTTGGCACCGACGGGCTCGATGCAGGGCCTGCTGGCCAAGATGCCGGGCATGCGTGCGCAGCTCAGCGTAGTCAGTGCGCAGATGCTGGGTGCGCGTGCCGATCACTTCGCCTGGATGAAAACGCCCGAAGCCGTGGTGGAGCAGCTTCTTCGTTCATTTGAATGAAGACCTTCACAAAAACCGTTGACGAATGCGACGCCGATCCGCATAATTCCGCTCCTGTTGACGCGCCCGTAGCTCAGTTGGATAGAGTACCTGGCTACGAACCAGGCGGTCGGGAGTTCGAATCTCTCCGGGCGCACCATCAACAGGGTATCGATTTCGCCGTCGATATCAGCAATGAAAATTCGATGTAAATGCGCCCGTAGCTCAGTTGGATAGAGTACCTGGCTACGAACCAGGCGGTCGGGAGTTCGAATCTCTCCGGGCGCACCATTACATCGAACGGCAAGCGTGCTTGCCTTCCCGTCGAACGTGGCAACACGCGCGACAGGACACACAACCAGACAATGCAAATGCGCCCGTAGCTCAGTTGGATAGAGTACCTGGCTACGAACCAGGCGGTCGGGAGTTCGAATCTCTCCGGGCGCACCATTGCATCGACGAAGACAGCAACCATCGGTTGCTGTTTTTTTTGCGTGGGTGCCAGCTGTCACCAGGTAGTGCCGGCCGCTGGCCGGCTCTCATGGACGCTGGACGATCGCGTGGAGCCGGCCAGCGGCCGGCACTACCGGGAGGTCATCCCCGCGGCTTGGCGTGGGCCTGGGCTGCCTGCATCGCCATCAGATCCGCTTCGCCCGGCAGTTCCGGCGCCGGGCAGTCGCCACCGGCATGGGCGTCGTGCGCCAGCCAGTCATCCACCACGCCGGCCAGCAGATCCACGCGCAGCGGCAGGCTGATGTGGTCTTCGCCACGCATTTCGATGTAGTGCACACGCGGGCTGGCGGCAGCCAGACGACGGCCCTGCCCGACCGGCACATGCTGATCATCCTGGCCATGCAGCAGCAGTACGCAGGTACGGCTGTCGGCCAGCGCGCGGGTGACGTCGACGCGATCCAGGTCCAGATCCAGACGCTGGCTGGCGGCGGCGATCACCTGGTCGATATCCTGCCCGCCGTAGCGCCAGCGCCCATAGGCGGCCATGGCCTGCGCCTTCCACGCCGTCGGCTGCAGCGACATCAGGTGCGGGATCATGCTGCGGATCGCATCCCCGGCATTGGCGAAGGATTCCATCGCCACCACGCCGGTGACCTGGTCGCCGAGCTTGTCGGCGGTGAACAGCGCGGTGGCGGCGCCGTAGGAAACGCCGAAAAGATACAGCGGCCCGACCACCTCCCCGCGTGCCCTCAGCGCAGCGATGACATCGACCACATCATCCGATTCGAATGTCCCGTAACCGGACGGGCCGGCGCCGGAATGACCGTGATTGCGCAGGTCGATGGTGACCACGCGGTAGCCCGACTGCGCCAATTGCAGCGACCACGGCAGCATCGCGTCACCGTTCATCATCCAGCCGTGCAGCAGCACCACCGTGCCGCGCGGCGCCTGCGGCTGGAACGGATGCGGCAGGTCCAGCGCCATGCCGGTGCGCAGCGGCTCGCCGTTGTCGTGCGGCTGGGGCAGGTAGTGGTAGCGCACCCCGTACTGGCCCGGGTCGAAGGCCCGCCAGAAGATCGGCACGCCGGCGCGGCCGGTCACGAGACCATGCCGGTTGGGGACGCTGTCCACCGCGTCGGCAATGCGCGCGGTGTCCAGCAGGGTGGACACACCACCGGGCGCGATCAGCCGATCACTCAACGAGGTCGAGGCGGCGGTGGAGGTCAAGGAGGAGCAGGCAGCCAGCCACAGGCCAGCCCCGGCCAGCAGCAACAGCAGCAAGCGCTTCATGGGCAGAGTCGTAAAAACCAATCGAGTCGGGCAGGTTACCGATCCGCTCCGCGCCGCTCTATCGCATCCGTATGACCATCCGATGACAGCGAGGCCAGGATTCAGGTTGGCCCCGGCGGCTGGCTAGCCCAGCCAGCCTTCCATCGTCGGCCACCACCCCGCCAACACCGCCGGCCGCTGCATCCGCTCACGCCACCACTTCAGCGCGGCTCCCTCCTCGCCGGTGCGCCAGGCCAGCCAGAACGTCTCGTCCGGCTTGGGCTCCTCGACCTGCTTGATCACCAGCCGGCCATCGCGCACCGCCTGCTGCACGTAGGGCTCGGGCAGGAAACCGAAACCAAGCCCGGCACATTGCAGGCGGAACTTGCTGACCATGTCCGGCACGGTGACGGTCTCCTGCCCCATCAGCAGCCCGACCGTGCGCGGCAGCAGCCGCCGCGCCGAATCGGCCACGGCGATCGCACAGTGGGCGGCCAACGACTCACGGCCCAGCGGCTCGGACGCGGCCGCCAGCGGATGCGAGGGCGCCACCGCGAACACGAAACGCACCACGCCCATCGGCTCGACCACGTAGCCCCCGCCACTGGGCCCCTCGCCCGCCGCGCCGACCAGCAGGTCCGCGCGCCGGTCCAGCAGCGCCTCCCAGGTGCCCGACAGCGATTCACTGATCAGCCGCATCCGGGTCTGTTCGGCCACCGCAGTGAACGCGCGCACGTCCTCGGCCAGCAGCGCCGGCACGAACATCGAGTCGACCGCCACGGTCAGTTCGGCCTCCCAGCCGGAGGCTACCCGCCGCACCCGCATCTCCAGCTCCCGCGCCGCCCGCAGCAGATGGCGGCCCTCCTCCAGCAACGCCTCCCCGGCCGGGGTCAGGTGCGCGCGCGGGCCCACCCGATCGAACAGCTGCACGCCCAGGTCCTCTTCCAGTTTGGAGACGGTGTAGGAAATGGTCGATGGCACCTTGTGCAGGGCCTTGCCGGCTGCGGCGAAAGAACCACGGCGGTCGATGGCATCCAGGATCTGCAGGGCGTCGAGGCTGAGCTTGAGCATTCGAATTTTTCGATGATGGCTTGCGAAACTATCCGTTTTTCAACGCGCCGGAGCAAGCGGATACTGGCCGCAACAGGAAAGGGAACGGCAGCTGCCGCCCCGGACCGCCATCGAAACCATCGAACACCGAGGAGATTCCCATGCTGCAGATCCGCAAGAGCAACACCCGTGGCAAGGCCGACCATGGCTGGCTGAACTCCATGCACACCTTCTCCTTCGCCAACTACTACGATCCGCGCTATGTCAGCTTCGGCCCGCTGCGGGTGATCAACGAAGACCGCGTGCAGGGCGGCCAGGGCTTTGGCACGCACAGCCACAGCAACATGGAGATCATCTCCTACGTGCTCGGCGGCGCGCTGGAGCACAAGGACTCGATGGGCACCGGCTCGGTGCTGCGCTACGGCGATGTGCAGCGCATGAGCGCCGGCAGCGGCGTCAGCCACAGCGAGTTCAACCACTCGGCCGACGAGCCGGTGCACTTCCTGCAGATCTGGCTGTTCCCCGATCAGGAGAACATCACCCCAAGCTACCAGGAAACGCATTTCGCGCCGGAAACCAAGCGTGGCCAGCTGCGCCTGATCGCCTCGCGCGATGGCCGTGACGGCTCGCTGCTGATCCACCAGGACGCTAACATCTACGCCACGATCCTGGACGGTGACGACCGCCTCCATCTGCCGCTGGCCCCGCGTCGCGGCGCCTATGTACAGGTGGCCCGCGGGCAGCTGCAGGTCAACGGCATCACGCTGGAGACCGGCGATGCGCTGCAGGTCAGTGACGAGGCGCAGCTGACGCTGGAAAACGCCAACGACGCGGAAGTCATCGTGTTCGAGCTGGCGCTGTAAACACCCGGCCGCAAACGCAGACACCCCGGTTGCCCGGGGTGTCGTTCGTTTTGGATCAGAACCTGTAGTTGAGGGTCAGGCGCACGTTGCGCGGCTCGCCCCAGGTGTAGGTGCTGTACCAGCTGAAGATCGTGTAGTAGTGCTTGTCCAGCAGGTTGTTGACGTTGAGCGTTGCCGAGAGCTGGTCGTTGAACTGGTAACGCGCCATGGCATCGAGCAGCCAGTAGGGCTCGGTGCGGTGGATCTGGCTACCGCCGGTGGCCGGGTTGGTGATGGTGCCGAACGTGCTGCCCTGCCAGCGCGCACCCCCACCGACGCTCCAGCCATCGGCCGCGCCGGTGAGGCGATAGCTGCTGTGCACGCTGAACTGATCTTCCGGCTCCAGCGTGGAGACCTTGGTGGACTGCTGGCGCGCGATCTTGTGCGCGTAGCCCCCCTGGATCTGCCAGCCCGGCGCGAGCTGACCGGACACTTCCAGCTCATAGCCCTTGGTGCGCACCCCCATCAGGCCTTCATAGGCGATCCCGCCGCTCGGCGTCCTGCCGCCGGTCGGCTGCGCGTAGTTGTCCTGCTCCAGCTGGAACACCGCCGCACTGGCATTGAGGCGACCGTCGTAGAACTCCGCCTTCAGGCCCGCTTCGTAGCTGCGCCCTTCCAGCGGATCCAGCACCCGGCCCTGCTCGTCCTGGTTGCCCTGCGGCTTGAAGATGGTGCTGTAGCTGGCGAACACGGAGAAGTTGCGGTTGAGGTCGTACACCAGGCCGGCGTATGGCACGACCACGCCGCTCTCGTCGGTATCCGGAGATTTATAGTTGGCGATGCGGCTGCCGACGATCAGCTTGAGCGGATCGGCCAGGTCGAAGCGGCCCACCACATAGGCACCGCTTTCGCGGGTGACCTGGTTGTCACCGTAGCCCCACTGCCAGTCCGGCTCGGGCACATCGCCAGTCCAGGCGTAGTAGTCGGCGACGCTGCTCACGTAGCCCGGCTGCGGCGAGTAGCCGTTGTTGACCCAGCGCTTGCGCGACACGCTGCCACCGACGACCAGCTCATGCTGCCGGCCGAACCACTCGAACTTGCCGCTGACGTACAGATCGGCCGCGTTGCTGGTGGTCTTGCCGATGTACTGGCCCAGCCACATGCTCACGCCCTCACCGGTGACCGGATCCGGGTTGCCACCGGCCGCCGCGCCCAGCGAGGCGTCATAGCCGTTGACCTGGTGATTGAGCTGCAGCTTGGCGACCCAGTCATTGGCGAAGGTGTGCTCCAGCGTGGCGAAGCCGGTGCGGGCGTACTGGCCCCAGCGGCTCCAGCGCGCGCCGTTGTTGAACGAGCGCGGCATGTCGTTGAAGTTGCCTGCACTGTCCAGCAACGGAATGCCGCCCCAGCTGGAGCCCTTGGGATCGCTGTCCTGGTAATCGGCACCGACGGTCAGCAGCGTGCTCTCGCCGAGGTCGGCTTCCAGGATGCCGTAGAACACCTCATTGCTGCGCTGGTAATGATCGACGTTGGAATGCTTGTCCTGGTAGGCGCCCACGACGCGGCCGCGCACGCGCCCGCTCTCGGTGAGCGGCCCGCCGACATCGACTTCGGCGCGGTAGCTGTCCCAGGAACCGATGCCCAGCGTGGCACTGCCGGCCAGCTCGCGGGTAGGCTTTTTGCGCACCAGGTTGATGGTCGCGCCCGGGTCGCCCATGCCGGTCAGCAGGCCGGTGGCGCCCTTGAGCACTTCGATGCGGTCATAGATGGCCATGTCGCTGAGCGTGTTGCCCGCCGAGTAGGCCGAATCACGCGCCATCGGAATGCCGTCGTACTGGAAGTTCTGCACCGCAAAGCCGCGCGCGTAGTACTCGGTGCGCTCGCTGTCGTAGGTGACGATGCTCACGCCGGGCGTGACCTTCATGACGTCATCGATGCCATTGAGGCCGAAGTCGTTCATTTCCTGCCGCGTGATCACACTGATCGACTGCGGCGTCTGGCGCGGGCTGAGCACCAGGCGGGTGGCCGTGGCAATGGTGCCGGGCGTGTACGAATCGCTGCCCTCGGTCACGGTACCAAGCTGGTTGGCGGTGACCTGCACGGTCTGCAGGGTCTGCGCACCGTCCTTGGCAGGTGCGTCCCCTGCCGGCGCCTCTTCGGCCTGCACGGCCGAGGCGGACAGGGCCAGGCCCAGCACGCAGGCCATGGCCTGCATCAGCGGGGAGATCGAGGGAACAGCAGGACGGCGACCCGAATGGATCGGGGCAACACGGAACGGAACGACGGACACGGCAATGCCTCCAGGCAGGAAGGGACTCCTCTGGCGGCGGCTGGAGGGAACGAATGGGCCGCATGATGCCGCATCCGGGGCCATAGCGAAAGGCTATGGCGGCATGGGACCGGCGGATTCCCCTGCAGCCAGGGCGACGCCCCGCTGGAGGCGGGCGCCGGGTCAGCCGCGCGGCACCGGCGCATCCGAAGCGATCAGCTTTTCCTGCTTCAGCTCGGCCCAGAACGCCGCGGGCACCGCCACGGACAGGGAGGCGACGTTGGCCAACACCTGTTCCGGCGTGCGCGCGCCCGGGATCACGGCCGAGACCACCTCCGGTGCATCGGCGAACTGAAGGGCGGCCGTGCGCATATCCACACCGTGGCGATCGCAGATGGCCTGCACCTTCGCGCGCTTTTCCGGCGCCCACGACGGCACCTTGCCGTCGTACAGATACCGGTCGCGCCCAGCCAGATAGCCGGCCAGCAGCGGCGAACCCACCACCACCGACGCACCGTGCGCGGCGATCTTCGGGAACGTGTCATGCAGCGCTTGGTCGTGATCCAGCAGCGAGTACTGGCAGGCGAGCAGGAAGATGTCCGGGTCCGCCTCGGCGACCGCACGCAGGGCGGGCTCAGGGCGGTTCACCCCGAAGCCCCAGGCCTTGATCAGCCCCTCTTCGCGCATGCGCGTCAGCGCCGGCATCGCGCCTTTTGCAGCCTCGGCGAAGCGCTGCTCCCACGGCATCCCAAGGTCCTTCTCGTTGTCCGGCGAGAGGTCATGGATGAAGACCACATCCAACTGCGACACACCCAGGCGGTTGAGGCTGTCCTCCACCGAGCGCCGCGTGCCGTCGGCGGAGTAGTCGTAGCGGTAATGGAACGGCGAGGGGTCCTTCCACATCACGTCCTGCAACTCACCGGCGGTGGCCGTCAGGAGGCGGCCGACCTTGGTCGACAGCGTGTACTCACGCGCGGGATGGTTGTGCAGATGGTGGCCGTAACGGCGCTCACTCAGACCAAGCCCGTACCACGGAGACGTATCGAAATAGCGCACGCCCGCTGCAAAGGCGGCGGCGAGGGTGGCCTCGCTCTGCGCATCGGTCGCGGCCGCAAACCCATTGCCGATCGCGACACCGCCCAAGCCCAGGCGGGTCTGCGGACGATAGCGCCTGCCCTGCTGTGCGGGGTTGCCCGGCAAGGGCTTCGCCGAGGCCTGGCCGCGGGTGGGCAGGACGCTGCCCGGGCCGGCCGACTGCGCCATCAATGGGGCGGCGGCGAACGCGGCGGTGCCGGCGGCTGCAACGGAAAGGAAGTGGCGGCGTGCGTTCACGGCGACTCCTGTTTCTGCGGGGGAAGCGCACACCCTGGCAGAGCGGCGGTGCAGAGCATGCCTGTGCGGCGTCAACGCAGTGGCAACACCCCTCCGTTCGTTCCGGTTGCGCCTCGCTCAGCCCGGGCGTGCACCCGCCGCCAGAAGCAGTGTCTCCATCTGGCGGTAACCGCGCTGGCGTGCATGCTGCAGCGGGCTCACGCCCTCGCCGTCGGGCAGGTTCACGTCGGCCCCGGCCGCGATGAGCTGACGGACGATCTCCACATGTCGCGGGCCACCATCGGCCAGGATGATCGCCTCCAGCAGCGCGGTCCACTGCAGGTTGTTGACATGATCCACATCGACGCCGGCGGCGATCAGCGTCGCCACGGTCTCCACGTGCCCGCGTTCGGCCGCCGGAATGAGTGCAGTGCCCCCGTACCGGTTGGTGCTCTTCAGGTCCGCACCGGCCGCCAGGGTCGCGCGCAGGATCTCGAGATGTCCGCGGGCACCGGCGTAGAGGTAGGGGCTGTCCTGGATCGCATCCTTGGCATTGACGTCGGCACCAGCCTGGATCAGCGCAAGCGCGGCCTCCACGTGGTTGTGGTGGGTCGCGGCCAGCAACGGGGTCGCGTTGGCCGCGCCGCGCGCATCCACCTGTGCACCCTGCCCCAGCAGCGTGCGCACGGCTGCGGCGTCGCCCTTTTCCGCCGCCCGATGCAGGCGCTCCTCCAACGATGCGGCACCGACCGGCATGACCATGCCCATCAGCATGCTCACCACCACCCAGCCACGCAGTGACTTCCGTCCCATCGACATGCTCCTGCTCCTTTCACGGGGGGCGCCCGGTGGGGCGCCGCTGCACCAGACCGTAGCCGAGCCGCCGCGTCGGCACCAATGAAGATTGGGGATCGACTGCATGCGCCATCCGAATGTGTCGGCCGGCGCGCCGTCCGCCTGTTTCATGCGACGCTGCGCGCCACATTCCCCACGGAAGCGCACCACCATGCTGCATCACCTTTCACTGGGCGTGCGCAATCTCGCGCGTGCCGCCGCCTTCCACGATGCCGCGCTCGGTGCGCTGGGCATGCGCCGCGTCTTCGAAGACGACGAGGCGATCGGATATGGATATGTCGAAGATGAGGATCTGCTGTGCTTGAAACTGCGGGCCGACGCCTCGCCGCCCGGGGCTGGGTTCCACCTGGCCTTCGGCGCACCTTCCCGCGAGGCAGTCGATGCGTTCCACCGCGACGCACTGGCGGTTGGCGGCACCTGCAACGGGGCGCCGGGGCTGCGCGAGGACTATGGCGATCACTACTACGCCGCCTTCCTGATCGATCCGGATGGGCATCGGATCGAAGCGGTCTGCAAGTCGATCATTTGACCCGGATCGCACAAGCGGATCGCACAAAGAAAAAGGCCTCCGTACTTGCGTACGAAGGCCTTTTCTACAACTGGCGGAGCGGGAGGGATTCGAACCCTCGATAGAGTTTTAAGCCCTATACTCCCTTAGCAGGGGAGCCCCTTCAGCCACTCGGGCACCGCTCCAGTGTTCTTGGTCCGCCGCTGTGATGAATCATCTCAGCGGGGGCGCGAATAATAACGTTTTCCGCGCCCTCAGGTAAAGCCTTAATCCGAAGAATTTTCACTTCCGGATGCATTCGGCTCATCGCCGCGCTGGATCCGCTGGTAAATCTCTTCGCGGTGCACGGCCACGTCCTTCGGAGCGGTGATACCGATACGCACCTGGTTGCCCTTGACGCCGAGCACGGTCACGCTGACCGAGTCACCGATCATCAGGGTTTCGCCTACACGGCGAGTCAGGATCAACATTTGTTCAAGTCTCCAGGGGAACCGGTGGTGGCATTTCCCCACCGGCTTGGCGCCCCGGCAAGAGCGCCCCACGACAACGGGAAAAGATTCGCCATAGTACCGTCAGGCCTCCCGACCCATCAAGGAGCAGGAGGCTTCAGGCTGTTCAGATACGGGGGGTGACCCAGTCGACGACGGCGGCCAGTGCAGAAGCAAGGGCGGGCCCGTCCTCACCACCACCCTGGGCGAGGTCCGGGCGGCCGCCGCCCTTGCCCCCGATCTGACTGGCGATATGGGCCAACAGTTCCCCGGCCTTTACCTTGCCCATTGCGCTGCCGTTCACGCCTGCGACCAGGGCCGCCTTGCCGTCCTGGGTGCCGGCCAGCACGATCACCGCATCGCCAAGCTGCTGCTTGAGCCGGTCGATCGCATCGCGCAGCGCCTTGGCATCGAAGCCTTCCAGGCGCGCGGCCAGGATCTTGATGCCGTTGACCTCGACCGCGGCGCCACCGAGATCGGCGGTGGCACCGGCAGCCTGCTTGGCCTTGAGCGCCTCGAGTTCGCGCTCCAGCTTCTTCTGCCGCTCGCCGAGCTGGCGGATCTTGTCGACCACGTCGCCGGCATTGCCGCCAAGCAGTGCCGCCGCTTCGCTCAGCTGGGCTTCTTCATGGGCCACGTAATCCAACGCGCCCTGCCCGGTGACTGCTTCGATACGACGCACGCCCGAAGACACACCGCCTTCGGCAGTGATCTTGAACAGGCCGATGTCGCCGGTGCGCGACACATGCGTACCGCCACACAGTTCGGTGGAGTAGTCGCCCATCTTCAGCACGCGCACGTGCTCGCCGTACTTCTCGCCGAACAGCGCCATCGCGCCGAAGTCGAGCGCTTCCTGCATGCCCATGTTGTGGACTTCAGCGGCGTTGTTGGCGCGCACCTGTTCGTTGACCTTGCGCTCGATGATCGCCAGGTCTTCGGCGCTGATCGGCGCGAAGTGCGAGAAATCGAAGCGCAGGCGATCAGGCGCGACCAGCGAACCCTTCTGCTGCACGTGGGTGCCCAGCACTTCGCGCAGGGCGGCATGCAGCAGGTGGGTGGCCGAGTGGTTGAGAATGGTCGCGCCACGGCGCTGGCCATCCACCTGACCGGACAGCACATCGCCGACCTTCAGGCTGCCCGCGGTGAGCTTGCCCACGTGCCCATGGAACTGGCCCGCGAACTTCTGGGTGTCGCTGACCTCTACCTGGACGCCGGCGCCGGACAGGATGCCGTTGTCGCCGACCTGGCCACCGGACTCGGCGTAGAACGGGGTCTGGTGGGTCAGCACGATGACGTCATCGCCAGCTTGGGCACTCTCCACCGGGCGGCCGTCCTTGAGGATGGCGACCACGGTGAGGTCGTCGGCCTGCAGGCGGTCATACCCGAGGAACACGGTCGGCTTGAGCGTGGCGACCAGATCGGCCGACAGGGTCACGCCGCCGCCGAACTTGCCGGCCGCGCGCGCGGTCTCGCGCTGGGTGTCCATCGCGGCGTTGAAGCCCTCGATGTCCACGGTCAGGTCGCGCTCGCGCGCGATGTCCTGGGTGAGATCAAGCGGGAAGCCATAGGTGTCGTAGAGGCGGAACGCATCCACGCCCGGGATCACGCCGTTGCTGACCTTGGCGGCCACGTCGTCGAAGATCTTCATGCCCGAATCCAGCGTTTCCGCGAAACGCTCTTCTTCGGCCTGCAGGGCGCGCACAACCGTGTCGACCTGCGCCGGCAGTTCCGGATAGGCCACGCCCATCTGCTCGACCAGCGTCGGCACCAGCTTGCTGAAGAACGGCTGGCGCACGCCCAGCATCCAGCCATGGCGCAGCGCGCGGCGGATGATCCGGCGCAGCACGTAGCCGCGACCTTCGTTGGACGGCAGCACGCCGTCGACGATCAGGAACGAGCAGGCGCGGATGTGATCGGCGATCACGCGCAGCGACTTGTTCTCCAGGTCGGCCATGCCGGTCAGCTCGCTGGCCTTGCGGATCAGCGCCTGGAACAGGTCGATTTCGTAATTGGTGTGGACGTGCTGCAGGATCGCCGCCAGACGCTCCAGGCCCATGCCGGTATCCACGCACGGGGCCGGCAGCGGCACCAGGGTGCCGTCGGGCTGGCGGTCGAACTGCATGAAGACCAGGTTCCAGATCTCGATGAAACGGTCGCCGTCTTCATCCGGCGAGCCCGGCGGACCACCGGCGATGTGGTCGCCATGGTCATAGAAGATTTCGGTACACGGGCCGCACGGGCCGGTCTCGGCCATCTGCCAGAAATTGTCCGACGCGAACGGCGCTCCCTTGTTGTCGCCGATGCGCACGATCCGCTCTTCCGGAATACCGACCATGTCGCGCCACAGCGCGTAGGCCTCGTCATCGGTCTGGTACACGGTGACCAGCAGGCGCTCGGCCGGCAGCTTCCAGACCTGGGTCAGCAGCTCCCAGGCCCAGGCGATGGCGTCCTTCTTGAAGTAATCGCCGAACGACCAGTTGCCCAGCATCTCGAAGAAGGTGTGGTGGCGCGCGGTGTAGCCGACCTGGTCCAGATCGTTGTGCTTGCCACCGGCGCGCAGGCAGCGCTGGACGTCGGCCGCGCGCACGTAGCTGCGCTTCTCGGCGCCAAGGAACACGTCCTTGAACTGCACCATGCCGGAGTTGGTGAACAGCAGGGTCGGATCATTGCCCGGCACCAGCGGCGCCGACGGCACGATCGTGTGGCCTTTGCCCTTGAAGAACTCAAGGAAATCGCTGCGGATCTGGGAGGTAGTGAATTTGACGGATGCGTTCATGGGGGGCTGGCTTTGTGCGGGACGGTCAGTCCCTGGCACGCAGCCCCAATGGCCGGGTGTCAACTGCAGGACCGCCGAAACCACAAAGGGTATCAGGCCCGGGCCGCTCAGTCCTCCGGGTCGTAACGGGTGGCCTGGCGGATGCTGTCGCCGGGGAACCCCCGGCGGGCCAGAAGATCGGCGGCTTTGCGCCGTGCAGGCAGTTCCTGCGGGCCGGCCTCGCCAAAACGGCGGCAGACCAGGTCGCGGGCATTCTCGGTCCAATCGCCTTCGAAGGTGTCCATGGCCGCCGCGATCTGGTCGCTGTCCAGGCCATGCGTGCCCAGTTCGGCGCGGATGTGGATCGGTCCATAGCCGGTGTTGGCCCGGATCCGGACCAGATTCTCGGCAAAGCGGGTGTCATCCTGCCAGCCGGCCTCGGCCAGCTTGCTGACCGCAGCTTCGGCGGCCTCGTTCTCGATGCCGCGGGCCTGCAGTTTGCGGGTCAGCTCTTTACGCGAGTGTTCGCGGCGCACCAGCAGCCCCAACGCACGCTGGACCGGCGTCTGTTCCTGGACACGGCGCTTGCGCCGGGGTGCGGGGGCTTCGGAGTCTTGCATGGCAGCGGTCCATTACAGTGCGCCGTCCTTGGCGCCATCCCGTCGGGGATTCTTGAAACTGCAGGACAGGGCGAGCGTCACTGACGGCGCTGCCCTGCCCCGCAGGAAACTCACTCGGCGTCGTCTTCCGCCTCGTCGCCGCCTTCACGCACGGCTTCTTCCGGCTGGAACTTCTCGCGCAGCTCGGCTTCCAGACGCTGGGCGATCTGCGGGTTGTCGCGCAGATAGCCGCGGGCGTTGTCCTTGCCCTGGCCGATCCGCTCTTCGCCGTAGCTGTACCAGGCGCCTGCCTTCTCGACCAGCTTGGCTTCCACGCCCATGTCGATCAGTTCGCCTTCGCGGCTGATGCCTTCGCCGTACAGGATCTCGGTGATGACCTGCTTGAACGGGGGCGCCAGCTTGTTCTTGACGACCTTGATCTTGGTCTGGTTGCCGATGATCTCGTCGCCCTTCTTGATCGCGCCGATACGGCGGATGTCCAGGCGGACCGAGGCGTAGAACTTCAGCGCGTTGCCGCCGGTGGTCACTTCCGGGCTCTGGCCCGGCATCATGACGCCGATCTTGTGCCGCAGCTGGTTGATGAAGACCACCAGGGTGTTGGAGCGCTTGATGTTGCCGGTCAGCTTGCGCAGCGCCTGGCTCATCAGACGGGCCTGCAGGCCCGGCAGCTGGTCGCCCATTTCGCCTTCGATTTCGGCCTTGGGGGTCAGCGCGGCGACCGAGTCGACCACCACGATGTCCACCGAGCTGGAGCGCACCAGCATGTCGGCGATTTCCAGCGCCTGCTCACCGGTATCGGGCTGCGAGAGCAGCAGGTCGTCCACGTTGACGCCCAGCTTGGCGGCGTAGATCGGATCCAGCGCGTGCTCGGCATCGATGAAGGCCGCAGTACCGCCCTTCTTCTGGCATTCGGCGATCGCCTGCAGGGTCAGGGTGGTCTTGCCCGAGGATTCCGGACCGTAGATCTCCACGACGCGGCCCTTGGGCAGGCCACCGATACCGAGGGCGATATCCAGCATCAGCGAACCGGTGGGGATGACCTCGACCGCTTCGACGACACGGTCGCCCATGCGCATCACGGCGCCCTTGCCGAACTGCTTTTCGATCTGGCTCAGCGCGGCGGTGAGGGCGCGCTTTTTGTTTTCGTCCATCGGAGTGGTCCTTGCAGAGGTCGTATCGGTGGAGGTGCTGTCTTTGGAAGTCTTCTTGGCCATGGGTTCACTTTAAGGCTGGCGTATCGCACGGGCTGAGATTCTGCCCAGCGTTCGGAAAAAAATTATCGGACATCCGTACCAACCTCAGCAAAACCAGAGATGTGCCACAAAAGACCGCGCGTGATTCAAGGGGGAACAGGGTCAGCGGTTGGGCCGCAGCAACCCGCAATAGAGGCCTTCGATGGCGAAGTCCTGGTCGGGCAGCACTTCGATCGGCTTGTAATCGGGGTTGCGCGGCAACAGGCGGATCCGGTCCTTGCCCATCTTCAGCAGCTTGACCGTGATCTCGTCATCGATGCGGGCCACCACGATCTGGCCGGAGCGGGCGTCGCGGGTGCGGTGCACCCCGATCAGGTCGCCGTCGAAGATGCCTTCGTCGATCATCGAGTCGCCCTGCACTTTCAGCAGGTAGTCCGGCGCGGGCGAGAAGAACACCCGGTCGAGCACCACGAAGTCGTCCGAGCCGATATCCGCGCCGATCGGCAGACCGGCCGCGACCCGGCCCAGCACCGGCAGGCGCAGGACGTGGTCCGGCAACGCCGAGGCGGGCAGCGATTCGGGCAGGCCGTTCTGCAGCGCCGGTGCCTGGACCAGCCGGATGCCGCGGGCCTGGCCCGGGATGCGACGGATCGCCCCGGCCTGCTCCAGCGCTTCCAGATGGTACTGGGCGGCCCGGACGCCCTTGAAGCCGAACGCACGGGCGATTTCCGTCTGCGACGGCGGTGCGCCATCGGTCTCTATACGCTCGGCGATCAACTGCAGGATCGCCTGCTGGGTATCGGTCAGGTCCATGGTTAGTAGTATTACTACTAACGATGCGGGCACGCAAGTGCCCGCAGAGGAAGAACAGATAGAAGAAGGGTGGTCCACGCCCAACCGAAGCCGCCAGCAACACCTGTAGCCACCGACCGTTGGTCGGTGACCGCGCGAACGCGCGGCAATGGCGTCCGACCAACGGTCGGACCTACACGTAATCCCCCGCTTACGCGGGAGATTCCGGGGATCCTTCGGATCCCAGCGGTTAGAACCCTACGGGTTCTTACCGCTGCGCCAGATCGAGAACAGGATCCATACGCCACAGAAGCCGGCACCGATGAAGCCGGCCACGCCCAGCGCGAGCAGCCAGCGGCTGGAGATGCCGCCGACGCTGTGCATGACGATCGAGGAGCCGATGATCAGCGCGGCGGTCACGATACCCATGACCAGCCGGTTGGCGGCACGGTTGACCTGGTCGCCGAAGCCCTGCAGCGCAGTGGTTTCGATCTTGAGCTGGAGCCGGCCGCGGCGCGCCATCTGCAGCAGCCTGCGCACGTCGCGCGGCAGGTCGCCGACCAGGTCCATCACCCCGACCAGGCTGCGCTTGCCGCGCTTGAGCATCGCGCCGGGCGAGTAGCGCTGCCACATCACCCGCTCCAGATACGGGCGCGCGGCGCTGGCCATGTCGAACTGCGGGTCGAGCTGGCGGCCCATGCCTTCCAGGGTGAGGAAGGTCTTGATCATCAGCGCCAGATCGGCCGGCAGGGTCAGCGCGTACTGGCGCAGCAACTGGGTGATGTTGCCCAGCATCAGGCCCATGTGCAGGTCTTTCAACGGCACCCCGCGGTACTGGTCCACGAAGGTGCTGATGTCCTGCTGCAGCCGCGACTCGTCCACCTCCACGCCACCGGCCCAGTCCAGCAGCACGTCGGCCACCTGCTCCGGCTCCTGGGTGACCAGGCCGTGCAGCAGCTGGGCGACCTGGAAACGGCGCTGCTCGGAGATCGCGCCCACCATGCCGAAATCGATCACGCCGATGCGGCCGTCGCGCAGGTAGATGATGTTGCCCGGGTGCGGATCAGCGTGGAAACAGCCGTCCTCCAGCACCATCTTCAGCACGATGCGCGCACCGGTGCGGGCCAGTTGCACGCGGTCCAGACCGGCCGCATCGACACCGGCCAGATCGCGACCGGGAATGCCGTCCACGAAGTCCTGCACGTTGAGGCTCTCGCACGTCCACTGCCAGTGCACGTTGGGTATCAGGATGTCGTCGCGGCCCTGGAAGTTGCGCGCGATGCGCTCGGCATTGCGGCATTCGGCGGCAAAATCCAGCTCGCGGCGCAGCGACACCTGGAACTGCTGCACCACCTCGGCCGGGCGATACCGCTGCAGGTCGGGCAAGCGCGCTTCCACGATCTCGGCCAGCCGCGCCAGCAGGCGCAGGTCGGCTTCGATCACCTCGCGGATGCCCGGACGACGGATCTTCAGCACCACGGCGGTGCCGTCATGCAGGGTTGCGCGGTGCGCCTGCGCCAGCGAGGCCGCGGCCATGGGCGTTTCATCGAGCCACGCGAACACCTCGGTGGCCGGCGCGCCGAGATCGCGTTCGAGCTGCTCACGCACCTGCGCATATGGCAGCGCGGGCACGGCATTCTGCAGTTCGGAAAATTCCGCGATCCAGTCCGGCGGGAACAGGTCCACGCGGGTGGCCAGCACCTGGCCGAGTTTGACGAAAGTGGGTCCGAGGTCTTCCATCGCGCGGCGCACGCGCACCGGCGCGGTCATCCGCAGCATCTGCTGGGTGTCGTTCCAGTGCAGCAGGCGGCCGGCGCGCTCGAGCACATCGGCCAAGCCGATGCGGCGCACGAGGTCGCCGAAGCCATAGCGGATCAGGACCGACGCGATTTCCTGCAATCGCCCCAGGTCACGCACGGTACCCAGCGTTTCCCACATCGGCCCACTCTCCTGTCAGCACACCCGGTCAGGATGTCACAACAGCGGGAAGATTCCCGTCAGCGCCTGCTGCACGGTCTGCCGCCGTATGGCTTCGCGGTCGCCGTCGAACTGGAACAACTGCGCACGCGCGTAGCCGCCCCGGCCCTTCCAGCCGATCCACACGCTGCCGACCGGCTTGTCCTCGCTGCCTCCGCCCGGGCCGGCAATGCCGGTCACCGCCACGGCGATGCCGGCACCGGAATTGATCAGCGCACCGGAGACCATTTCCAGCACGGTCTCGCGGCTGACCGCGCCGAACTGTTCCAGCGTCTGTGCACGCACGCCGAGCAGGCGTTGTTTGGCTTCGTAGCTGTAGACCACCATGCCGCAATCGAAGAACGCCGAGGAGCCGGCGATATCCGTCATCGCCTTGGCGATCCAGCCGCCACTGCAGCTCTCGGCGGTGACCAGCTGCAGCGAGGCCTGCTGCAGGCGCTGGCCCACGTCACTGGCGAGGGCGCCCAGCTCGGCGTCGGAAGGAACGGTCATGGGGAATCCTGGATCAACGGGGGACGAACGCCCCCTGTTTTAGCCGAAATCGCGCGTGGTGTCGTGTGTCGCCGGGCGCGACGGAGGGTCGCACGCCCCCAAGATTATGCGAGCCGGCCAGCGGCCGGCACGCCCCGTCGCGCAGCCGCGCCGGGAGGCTGATGGAGCGCCGGCCAGCGGCCGGCACCCCCTCACCACTCCGGAAGCTTCTCCGGGAGCATCGCGCGGATCGGTTCGCCGCCCTCGCCGGCCGCCAGCTTCTCGGCCTCGGCGATCGGGATCTCGACCTGCAGCAGCCAACCGTCTTCGTCGGTGGTTTCGCTGCGCACGACTTCCAGCTGATGCAGGCGCGAACGCAGGCGGCCAGCACTCGGCGCCAACCGAAGCTCGCCACTGATGTGCTGCAGGCCCAGCCGCTTGCCCAGCACGGACTGCAACAGCGGCAGGCCAACGTTGTCGCGGGCGGAAATCCAGACCCGCTCGCGGCGCGCGTTGTCGGGGATGCCGTCCTGGCCATCGTGACGCACGTCGGCCCCGTCGATCCGGTCGATCTTGTTGAACACCAGCAACTGCGGCAGATCGCCCGCGCCGATGGCGGTCAGCACTTCATCCACCTGTGCGATGCGCTCCTCACGGTGCGGATCGGCCGCATCGACGAGGTGCAGCAGGAAGTCCGCTTCGCGGGCTTCGGACAAGGTGGACCGGAATGCGGCCACCAGATCGTGCGGCAGGTCGCGGACGAAGCCGACGGTATCGGCAAGCACCACGCTGCCGCCCGGCAGCGCGATGCGGCGCACGGTCGGGTCCAGCGTCGCGAACAACTGGTCCGCGGCATACGCCTCGGCACCGGTCAATGCGTTGAACAGGGTCGACTTGCCGGCGTTGGTGTAGCCCACCAGGGCCACCCGCGGCAGCTCGCTGCGCAGGCGGGCACGACGCATCTGGGTGCGCTGCACTTCCACCTTTTCCAGCTTCTTCTGCAGCTGCTCCACCCGCTTCTGCAGCAGGCGGCGATCGGTTTCCAGCTGGGTTTCACCCGGGCCGCGCAGACCGATGGAACCGCCGCGCTGGCGCTCCAGATGGGTCCAGCCGCGGATCAGCCGCGTGGACATGTGGCGCAGCTGCGCCAGCTCGACCTGCAGCTTGCCTTCGTGGCTGCGCGCACGCTGGGCGAAGATATCCAGGATCAGCCCGGTGCGGTCGATCACGCGCCGTTCCAGGAACCGCTCCAGGTTGCGCTCCTGCCCCGGCGACAGCGCATGGTTGACCAGGATCAGGTCGGCGCCGGTGGCATCGGCCGCGGCCTTGACCTCGTCCAGCTTGCCGCTGCCAATCAGGATCGACGGATTGGGCCGATCGATGCGCGCGGTCAACGTGGCCGCGATGCTGGCCCCGGCAGAGC
Source organism: Stenotrophomonas sp. IS26 (assembly GCF_054188265.1). Lineage (NCBI taxonomy): Bacteria > Pseudomonadati > Pseudomonadota > Gammaproteobacteria > Lysobacterales > Lysobacteraceae > Stenotrophomonas > Stenotrophomonas sp. IS26. The sequence goes on along the minus strand of NZ_JBSZJV010000007.1, from coordinate 84,447 downwards.
GGGCCAGATCGGTGAACTCTTCCAGCACGTCATCTTCGAGCCGGCCGGCGTGCGGCTGGATCAGGAGTGCGTGTTCGCCTCGCTTGGAACGGTCAAACACGCAGTTCTCCAGAATTTTTCACGCAGTCACTCAACGTCGTCATCACCTTGGACGCCCTCGGCGCCATCATTGGATTGCACATAACCACCTCCGGGCCCGACCTTCACGTTGCGCGCCGGCACCACGGTCGAGATGGCGTGCTTGTACACCATCTGGCTCACCGTATTACGCAGCAGCACCACGAACTGGTCGAACGATTCAATCGTTCCCTGCAGCTTGATGCCATTGACCAGATACACCGACACCGGCACACGTTCGCGCCGAAGTGCATTCAGAAACGGATCCTGCAGCGATTGCCCCTTGGACATTGCACACTCCTGATTATTGTTTTTATGGTCTTCCGGCAGTTGCCACGGCCCCCGCCGCCCGCCGGAACCCTTGATGGTACACGGGGTGGGCGGGTGAAGGCGTGGACTCAGCGTGCGACGAAGGTCGACACCGCATCCGCCAGGGAAGCCCTGTCTAGATGGGGATCGAACCAGCGCGCATCAAGCTCCCCGCGCAACCAGGTCAGCTGGCGCTTGGCCAGCTGACGGGTGGCCTGGATGCCGCGTTCACGGAACGCCTCGGCCGTCCCCTGCCCGTCCAGATACTCCCAAGCCTGCCGGTAACCCACCGCCCGCACGGCCGGCAGATCCAGCGGCGCGGCCACCTCGGCCATCGCCGGCAGGGCCCGCAGCGCGCGGACTTCGTCCAGGAAGCCGCGATCCAGCATCGTGTCGAAACGGGTTTCGATGCGCTGGTGCAGCACCGTGCGCTCGCGCGGCGCGAGGATCAGTTTGAGCGCCCGCACCGGCAGCCGGTCCACGCCGGGCAGCTTCTGCCATTCGCTGATCGGGGTACCGGTCAGGCGATGGACTTCCAGCGCCCGCTGGATGCGCTGCGGGTCGGTGGCGTGAATGCGCTTTGCCGCTGCCGGATCGATGCCGGCCAGTTGGCCATGCATCGCCGCCCAGCCCTGCTCGGCCGCCTCAGCGGCAATCTGCGCGCGCACCGCCGGATCGGCTTCGGGCATCGGCGACAGGCCCTGCAGCAGGGCGCGGAAATACAGCCCGGTGCCACCGGCCAGGATCGGCATGCGGCCGCGCGCGATGATGTCGCGGACGGCGCGCGCCGCGTCGCTGGCGAACTCCGCCGCCGAATAGGTCTGCCACGGGTCGCGCACATCCAGCAGATGGTGCGGCGCCTGCGCGCGCTCGGCCGCATCGGGTTTGGCCGAGCCGATATCCAGACCGCGGTAGACCAGGGCGGAATCGACGCTGACGATCTCACCGTCCAACTGCTGGGCCAGCGCGATCGCGGCGGCGGTCTTGCCCGAGGCGGTCGGGCCCATCACCGCGATCGCCAGCGGGCGCTGATCGACGGCCATCAGTCCTCGTCCGGCCAGCGCGGCATCGCCGGTGCGGCCGACACCCGCGGCATCGGCACGGCATCGACCGCCGCCCAGACCTTCAACGCATCCACGGTGGCCGCGACATCGTGCACGCGCAGCAGCATCGCACCCCGCTGGGCCGCGATCAGGTGCGCGGCGACGGAACCGGCCACGCGGTCACGCGGCTGCTCACGACCGGTCAGTTCACCGATGCTGCGCTTGCGCGACAGGCCGGCCAGCATCGGCACGCCCAGCTCGAGGAAACGGCCCGAGCGTGCGAGCAGGATCATGTTGTGTTCGGTGGTCTTGCCGAAACCGAAGCCCAGATCGATGATCAGGTGCTTCTTGGCGACGCCGGCCATCTCGGCCTGGAACATGCGCTCGGTCAGGAAGCGATGCACGTCGGCGACCACGTCATCGTAGTGCGGGGTGTCCTGCATGCTGCCGGGCTCGCCCTGCATGTGCATCAGCACCACCGGCACGCCGAGTTCGGCGGCGGCGTCCAGCGCACCGGGCTGGCGCAACGCATGGATGTCATTGATCAGGCCGGCACCGGCGGCGACCGCGGCGCGCATCACCTCGGGCTTGAAGGTGTCGATGCTGATCGGCACGGTGGTTTCGCGTGCCAGCCGCTCGATCACCGGGATGACCCGGCGCAGTTCTTCATCCAGCGGTACCGGCGCACTGCCGGGCCGGGTCGACTCGCCGCCGATGTCGAGCAGGTCGGCGCCCTCGGCCACCAGCTGCAGGCCGTGCGCGACCGCGGCCTCCACGCTGTCGTGGTCACCGCCGTCGGAGAACGAATCCGGGGTGACGTTGACGATGCCCATGACCCGCGGGCGATCCAGCCGCAGCAGGCGGCCGCCGCAATCGAGCTGGGGGGAGATATCGAACATGGGCAGATCCACGAAGTACGCCAGCGCGTAGTTTACGCTGGCGCACCGGACCGGCCGTCAGAGGTCGCCGAGGCGGGCCCCATCGACCGGCTTGGCCAGCCAGATCGCCAGATCGTTGCCGATCGCATTGACCGTGCGCTCGAGCACATCGCACGAGCCCTTGAAGCCGGCAAACGCGCCACCGCGCGACACGCGGCGTGCGGTGACCGTGGCCACCTGCTGGCCGTTCTCGAACAGCACGCCGCGCACGGCAGCGGACTTGAAGTGGCCGGTGAACGCATTGCCGGCGCTCTGCGCCTCCACCAGTTCCAGCTTCAACGCGTGTCCGCTGCCGGTGTTCACCGGATCACTGCCGAAGACGATGGTGTTGCCATGCGCCGGCGCATTCTTGCCCAGCGCGGTCGCCAGCTGCGCGCCCATCCGGCACTCGGCCTTGATGTTCTCGGCGATGATCGCCGCGTCGTTGAACGGCACCGGATCCTGCACGTGGATCTCGGCGGCCATGAGCGGCGTGGCACAGCACAGCAGCGCAGCAACCGCTACGCGCATCGAATGACGCATGAACATCCCCCTGGAAAGTGTGTCGGCCGATCCCCCGGCCAAGCCCGACCGCGGCATGCGGCGCGGGCACGCGCATCGTGCCCACTGCCGGCGGCGCGCGCAAGCACTCAGCGCTGGCGGCGCTTGCGCTCCACGTACACGGTCTTGGCGATGCTCATCAGCACACCGACCGCGATGCCGACGCCGGCGCCGAGCAGGAAGTTGTCGCGGGTCAGGCCGATGGCCACGCCAATGATCGTGGCGATCACCATTTCAGTGGTGTGCGAGATCGGCTGCGGCGGGGGTGCGGACATGGCGACTCCAGAACGGGAACGAAAACGGACCGTCATTATGACCTGCCCGAAACGACGAAGGCCGGGTTTCCCCGGCCTTCGTCACTTACGTGGGCAACACTCAGATCTGCTCGGCAGGACCGGCGATCGGCGCGACCGGACGGGCATCGCCGCCCTTGTCGTTGTTGTTGCCGCCATCCTTGTTGCTGGGGGACTTGTCCCAGCCCATCGGCGGCGGCGGATCACGGCCTTCCATCACGGCATTGATCTGCGGCGCATCGATGGTCTCGTACTGCAGCAGCAGTTGGGACATCGTGTGCAGCTTGTCGAGGTTGGCGGTCAGCAGTTCGGTGGTACGGGCGTACGCCTTGTCCAGGATGCTGCGGACGACTTCGTCGATGCGGCGCGCGGTGTCATCCGACACGCTCTTGTGCTGCGTCACCGAACGGCCGAGGAACACTTCATCGTCCTCTTCACCGTAGGCGATCGGGCCGAGTTCGTCGGACAGGCCCCACTTGGTGACCATGTTGCGGGCCATCTTGGTGGCGCGCTCGATATCGTTGGAGGCGCCGGTGGTGACCTTGTCGGTGCCGAAGATCAGTTCTTCGGCAACGCGGCCGCCGTACAGCGAACACAGCTGCGATTCGATCGCCACCCGGTTCATCGAGTACTTGTCGCCTTCGGGAAGGTACATCGTCACACCCAGCGCGCGACCGCGGGGAATGATGGTGACCTTGTAGACCGGATCGTGCTCGGGCACCAGGCGACCGACGATGGCGTGGCCGGCTTCGTGGTAGGCGGTGAGCGTCTTTTCTTCTTCGCTCATCGCCATCGAACGGCGTTCGGCACCCATCAGGATCTTGTCGCGGGCACGGTCGAAGTGGTCCATGCGGACTTCCTTCTCACCGCCGCGCGCGGCGAACAGTGCTGCTTCGTTGGCCAGGTTGGCCAGGTCCGCACCGGAGAAGCCCGGGGTGCCGCGCGCGATCACCATCGGCTCGACATCGTCGGCCAGCGGCAGCTTGCGCATATGCACCTTGAGGATCTGCTCGCGGCCCTTGACGTCCGGCAGGCCGACCACGACCTGGCGGTCGAAACGGCCCGGGCGCAGCAGCGCCGGATCCAGCACGTCGGGACGGTTGGTGGCGGCGATGACGATCACGCCCTCGCCTCCCTCGAAGCCGTCCATTTCGACCAGCAGCTGGTTCAGGGTCTGCTCGCGCTCGTCGTGACCGCCGCCCAGACCGGCACCACGGTGACGACCGACAGCGTCGATTTCATCGATGAAGATGATGCACGGTGCCTGCTTCTTGGCCTGCTCGAACATGTCGCGCACGCGGCTGGCGCCGACGCCGACGAACATTTCCACGAAGTCCGAACCGGAGATCGAGAAGAACGGCACCTTGGCCTCGCCAGCAATGGCGCGGGCCAGCAGCGTCTTGCCGGTACCCGGCGGACCCACCATCAGCACGCCGCGCGGAATCTTGCCGCCCAGCTTGGTGAACTTGGTGGGGTCGCGCAGGAAGTCGACCAGTTCGCCGACTTCTTCCTTGGCCTCGTCGCACCCGGCAACGTCGGCGAAGGTGACCTTGATCTGGTCTTCGCCCTGCAGCTTGGCGCGCGACTTGCCGAAGGACATCGCGCCCTTGGCCCCGCCGCCACCGCCCTGCATCTGGCGCATGATGAAGATCCAGAAGCCGATGATCAGGATCACCGGGAGGAAGTTCATCAGGATCGCGCCCAGCGAGATGCCGCTGGAGGGCTCCTCCTGGACGATTTCCACGTTCTTGCCGCGCAGCACGTTGATCAGGTCGCGATCGAACGGGGCGGTGATGGTGGCCGACTGGCCGCCACGGGTGGTGTAGGAAATCTGATTGGTGCCGCCACGCATGTCCCCGCTGAAGGTCACCTTCTGGACATTGCCGCTGTCCACCTGGTCCAGGAACTGCGAGTACGTCGCGCCCTGTGCGCCGGCTCCGCTGCTCTTCGGCGAGAAGCTCTGGAAGACCACCATCAGCACGACGGCGACGACCACCCATAGCAGGAGGTTCTTGGTCAAGTCGTTCATCCTCATTGGCTCCGGTGTTCCTCTAATTCCTGACGCGATTCGTATGGTTGAGCTTGCTTGATCTGCGCGCGTTTTCCCTGCCCCAAGGCGTACACCTCGGGCGAGCGCTTCCGGGAGGCTTCAGGCTTGCGGATCACTACTTTGTCGTACCGGCGGCGCATTTCGCGCACGTAGTCGTCAAAGCCCACGCCCTGGAACAGCTTGATCAGGAACGCGCCACCGGGCTTGAGATGGTTGTCGGCAAAATCCAACGCCAACTCCGCCAGGTGCATCATCCGCGGTTGGTCCACCGCATCCATTCCACTCTTATTGGGGGCCATATCCGAGAGCACAAGGTCTACCGGCTGATCCCCCAGCATGGCTTCGAACTCCGATAGGACGGCTTGTTCCCTGAAGTCACCGTGAAGGAACTCCACGCCGGCCAGCGGCGGCATCTCCAGGATGTCCAAGGCCAGCACCCGGCCGGTATCGCCGATCTGGCGGCGGACCTGCTGGGACCAGCCACCCGGGGCGGCGCCCAGATCGACCACGACCATGTGCGGCTTCAGCAGCCGATCGCGCTGCAGCAACTCCTCCAGCTTGTAGGCCGCACGCGAGCGCATGCCCTCGGCCTGGGCCTTCTTCACGAAGGGGTCGGCGAAGTGCTCTTTCAACCAGCGTTGACTGCTTTTGCTACGGGTTGCCATTGAGATGCGGGTCGGATGGGGAGGTCATGATACCCTGATCGCCCCAGTTAACCGCTTGTTCCTGAATGGCTATCGCCCTGACTTCTTCCCAAACCCGTTTCCTCCGCGGCCACGCGCATGATCTGAAAGCCCTGCTCCAGATCGGCGGCAAGGGGGTGACACCGGCCTTCCTGGCTGAACTGGAAGAGGTGCTGGAGCGCCACGAGCTGATCAAGGTCAAGGTTGCCGCCGAAGACCGCGAGGCCCGTGACGCCCTCATCGCCGAGCTGGTCAGTGCCAGCGAAAGCGCGCTGGTGCAGCGTATCGGCCACGTGGCCGTGCTGTACCGCCCGAGCAAGGAACAGCGCCAGATCGTCCTGCCGCGCGGCTGATCCCGGAACGCTTATGCAGCTGAGCCACGAAATCCCCGACTACGCCTATGCCCTGCGCGCCGCCGATGGCCGCAGTGCGAAAGTGAATGACCGGACCCTGGCCGCCAGTTTCATCCTGGCTCCGGACACGCTGATCGAAGCGTGGCCGGTGGCCGATATTGCCTTGCTGACCCCGGAAGACCTGCAGCCGGTGCTGGCGCTGAACCCCGCGCTGGTGGTGCTGGGTACGGGCGATACCCAGGTGTTCCCGCCGGCGGCAGTCATGGCCGCCTGCCTGACCCGTGGGATCGGCCTGGAAGTGATGAACAACCCGGCGGCGGCGCGAACCTTCAACATCCTCGCCAGCGAGGGCCGCAAGGTGGCCGCGGCGTTCATCCTGAAGGGGTGAGACCGGGATTTCCGTTCAGAAAAGGCCGCCCTTGAGGCGGCCTTTTTCGTGCTTACTTCGGCGGCAGGTACAGCAGCGGGTCGACCGGCTTGCCGTTGTAGCGGATCTCGAAGTGCAGCATGTCGCGTGCGGCGCCGGTGCGGCCCATCTCCGCGATCTGCTCGCCGGCCTTCACGCTCTGGCCTTCATTGACCAGGCGCTTGCGGTTGTGACCATACGCCGACAACCACTGGTCGCTGTGCTTGATGATGATCAGCTCACCGAAACCGACCAGGCCGGCACCGGAGTACACCACCACGCCGGCGGCCGTCGCCCGGACCGGCTGGCCACTGGTGCCGGCAATGTCCACGCCCTGCTTGGTCGCTTCACCGGCGACGAAGCGCCCGACGATCGCGCCATCGGCCGGCCAGCGCCAGCTGATGTTGCTCTTGATCGCCGTGGTCGGCGCCGGCGTAGCGGCCGGCGCTGTGCCACCCGGGCGCGGCGCGGTCACCACGGTGGTCGGGGCGCGGCCCGGGCTGCCGCCGCTGCCGCCCGGGTACAGGCGCAGCGACTGCCCCGGATAGATCGTGTACGGCTCGGCCAACCCGTTCCAGGCGGCCAGATCGCGCGGGGTGATGTTGTGGATGCGGGCCAGCGCATACAGCGTGTCGCCACGGCGGACGACGGCGGTCTGGCCGGGTTTGGCCACCGAGCTCTGCGGCGTGCTGTGGGCCACACCGCCCGAGCCCGAGGGCCGCACCACGGTGGCGGTGCCACAGGCGCTCAGCGCCGACACCACCAGCAGCAGCGCGCCGCTGCGCACTCCCTTGCTCAAACGATCAGCACTCATGCGAACTTCGCTCTCCATACAAGCCAGGCCACCAGCACGACCACCAACGCGGTCGCGATCCAGCCCAGCGGTTCAATCCAACGGCGCAGCGCAGCTTCCGCGCGCGGCCCGCCAATACGAATGACCGCCGCCAGCACGTACACGCGCTTGCCACGGCCGATCAACATGCTCAGGAAATACTGCGGCAACGGCACGCCGACGATACCCGATGCCCATGTGAAGACCTTCATCGGGATCGGCATGAAGCCGCCCAGCACCAGGAAGGTGAACACCGCCCAGGGCGACTCGGCCATCTTGGCCTGCACGATGGCGATGCCACCTTCGATGCTGGTCAACATGCCCAGCGCGGCGAACACCGGCTTGAGCGCTTCGAAGGCGAAGTGGCCCAGCGCATAGCCGACCAGCGCACCGGCCATCGAACCGGCCAGGCTGAGCGTGGCGAACCACCAGCCGCGCTTGGGCTGGGCCACGCACATCGGGGCGAGCATCACCTCGGGCATCACCGGGAAGATGATCGCCTCGATGAAGCTCAACACCGTCAGATAGGTCGGGGCGCGCTCATGCGCGGCCCACTTCATTGCCCGCTCGTACAGCGGACCAAAAATCTTCATGACGCAACGCTCCTTGGAATCAGTCCAGCATGCCAGACAGCAGCGGTACGAACGTGACCGGTGCCAGTACCTGCTGTTCAACACTGCCGTCATCGCGACGGGTCAACTGGATCAGCGACTGCGCGCCCGGGCCGCCGACCGGCGCGACCAGGCGGCCACCCACGGCAAGCTGTTCGACCAGTGCGTCCACCAGCGCCGGTGCGGCCGCGGTCACCACGATCGCATCGTAAGGACCGTGTTCGGCCCAGCCGATGCGGCCATCATCATGTTTGCTGCGGATGTTCATGCCCAGCGCACGGAAGCGCTTGCGCGCCTGGCGCAGCAGATCGCCGATACGCTCGACCGTGTACACCTCCAGCCCGATCGCGCCCAGCACGGCGGCCTGGTAGCCCGAGCCGGTGCCGACTTCCAGCACTTTCTTCGGCGCTGACTGCAGCACCGCTTCGGTCATGCGCGCGACCACCCAGGGCTGGGAAATGGTCTGCCCGTGCCCGATCGGCAGCGCGGTGTCTTCGTAGGCACGCGACGCCAGCGCTTCATCGATGAACAGATGGCGCGGCACCACACGGATGGCATTGAGGGTGGCTTCGTCGGCGATGCCGGCATCGCGCAGGCGATCCACCAGGCGATCGCGGACCCGCTGCGAGGTCATGCCGATGCCGACGGCTTCGGGCTGCAGGCGCAGGCGCGGGGTCATGCCGGCCGGTCCAGCGCGTCGGTCAACCCGGCAACCCAGCTGGCCACTTTCTCCAATGCCTGGTAACGGGTGAGATCGACCTGGATCGGGGTGATCGAGATGTAGCCGTTGCGGACCGCGTGGAAATCGGTGCCGGGGCCGGAATCCTGCTCGCGCCCGGCCGGGCCGATCCAGAACACCTCATTGCCGCGCGGATCGCGCTGGGCAATGCAGCCTTCGGCGCGGTGGCGGTTGCCCAGGCGGGTCACTTCGAACCCACGGACCTCGCTCCACGGCAGATCCGGCACGTTGACGTTGAGGATGGTGTCGGCGGGCAGCGGGTCGGCCTTGAGCCGGGTAACGATCTCGACCGCGGCGCGGGCGGCGGTATCGAAGTTGCGCGGCTCGTGGTTGTGCGTGACCAGCGACATCGCCACTGCGGGCAGGCCGAGGAAGCGCCCTTCCATCGCCGCCGAGACGGTACCGGAGTAGATGACGTCGTCGCCGAGATTGGCGGCGTTGTTGATGCCCGATACCACCATGTCCGGTTCGTACTCGAGCATGCCGGTCAGGGCCAGATGCACGCAGTCGGTCGGGGTGCCGGCCACCGAGCAGGTGTAGTGGTCGATGCGCTTCATGCGGATCGGCAGGTCCAGGGTCAGCGAATTACTGGCGCCGGAGCGATCACGATCGGGGGCGACCACGGTCACTTCATGACCGGCGTCACGTAAACCCGAGGCGAGCATCTTGATGCCCGGTGCATCGACACCGTCGTCGTTGCTGACCAGAATCCGCATCTGCGATTTAACCGCTTGATTTTTCAAGACTTCGATTCCATCACTTCCCACTGTTGGCGGCGGTGGCCGTGCCCCTTCCGGAGCATGACGACCGCGCAAGTGCGTCCGCTATTGTGCCGCAAGCGGACAGATCGTCCTACCCCGATAACGGTAGGCATCGCCCTCCCCGCCCATTAGGCTGTACGCATGTCACATCCTGAAGACGAAGATCCTGCCGCGTTGTTCCGCGCCGCCATCGGCGAGGTCAAACCGCTGCGCAAGGTGGTCACGCCGCCGCCGGCCACGCCACGGCCGAAGCCGCGCGCGCGGATGGCCGAGCAGGATGAACAGGACGCCCGCGGGGAATTCGCCCGGCTGCTGCGCGACAGCAGCCCCCTGGAGGCTGGGGATACGGCCAGCTACCGGCGAGAGAACCTGCCGCCGCGGATGTTCCAGCGACTCAAGCGCGGCCAGTACTCCGTGCAGGACGAACTGGACCTGCATGGTGCAACCGTGGCCCAGGCCGAGGCGCTGGTCCGGCAGTTCCTGGTGGAGGCGCACGCGCATGAGTACGGCTGCGTGCGCATCATCCACGGCAAGGGGCTGCAGTCCGACGGGGGTGCGCCGGTGCTGAAGAATCTGGTCGATCGCCTGCTGCGCCTGCGCAACGACGTGCTGGCGTTTCATTCCGCGCCCGCCGGCCAAGGTGGGACGGGCGCGGTACTGGTGCTGCTGGCAAACCGGTAGCCACCCGCACACCCGCATGGCGTGGCTCTACGCCTCCGGTGTGGCCTGGCTGGCGTCTTCCACCGGTCCCAGCTCATGCAGCACCGCGGTGGCATAGCAGCCCGGTGGCAGCGCGAAGCTCAGTTCCAGCACATCCGCGGCCAGCCACTGGTGTTGCAGCATGGCCGGGCGCAGGCGCAGCGCACGGCGCTCCTGCTTCAGGCGAGCGCTTTCCAGGCCGGCGCGCAGCGCGAGCGATTGCTCATCCGCGACCGCGCCCAGTTCCAGTTCGGCGGCGGCGCCGGTGCTGCGCAGCTCACCTTCGCCCCACAACGGGCCGCTGGGGTGGATGTCGAAGCGGCCAAGGCGATCGGCCAGCAGATCCGTCCACGGCTCCGGGCCGAACACACTGCGGCTGCCATCGAGCATCCAGACTTCGCCCTCCAGCGGCGTGTCCCAGTTGCCCTGCTCCACGCGCGCCGCCAGCACCTGGTTGAACAGTGCCGAGCGCGCGGCCGAGAGCAGCAGCGAGCGCTGATCGGGCCGCATGCGGCGGCCGCCGAACATGGCCAGCGCGGCCGGCACGTTGCCGCCGTCGCGGCCGAAGCGCTGCTCACCGAACCAGTTCGGCAGACCGCGCGAGGCGATATGGGACAGGCGCTCTTCGATGGCCGCGGCATCGCCGCGCACATCGCGCAGCACCAGCTTGAAGCGGTTGCCAGCCAGCGCACCGCGCTGCAGCTTGCGGTTGTGCCAGGTCGACTCGACCACCTCGATCTCGTCCGAAGCCAGCAGCGCCGGATCCGGCGCCACGCGCTTGGGCAGGTGCACGCTGAAGCGCTGCGTGGTGACCGCGTGGCGATCCTTCATGCCCGCGTAGCTGACCGCCATGTCCGGCAGGCCAGCCCACCTGGCCAGCACCTTGGCCACGTGCACGGTGTTCGCCCCGCGCTTGCGGATCGTCAGCAACAGGTGCTCGCCCTCACCGCTCGGCTCGAACGCCGGCAGTTCGTCCACCTGGAAATCCTCGGGCGTGGTGCGGATCTTCGCGCTGAGCAGCGGCGCGCCGAACGCCAGCGGCAACGGGATCACAGCGCCACCAACAGCACGCTGGCCTGGGCGGCGATGCCCTCGCTGCGGCCGGTGAAGCCCAGCTTCTCCGACGTGGTGGCCTTCACGCTCACGCAGTCCAGCGCGATGCCCAGCACCGTGGCGATGCGCTCGCGCATGGCCAGCGCATGCGGACCGACCTTGGGCCGCTCGCAGATCACGGTGATATCGGTGTTGCCGACCTGCCAGCCGCGCCCGCGCAGCAGCCCGTTGCAATGATCCAGCAGGTGCGCGCTGTCCGCGCCTTTCCAGCGCATGTCGGTCGGCGGGAAATGCACGCCGATGTCGCCCAGTGCCAGCGCACCGAGCATGGCATCGCACAGGGCGTGCAGGATCACGTCGCCATCGCTGTGCGCGAGCACGCCGCAGCTGTGCGCGACGCGGATGCCGCCGAGCATGATGTGATCGCCCTCGCCAAAGGCATGGACGTCGTAGCCCTGTCCGATGCGGAAGGGAGGAAACTGGGGCGTGGTCATTGCAAGAACCTGCGGTTGGGTGTGGCGCGCGCGGACGTCAGGGTTCGCGACGCGACAACACGAATTCGAAACGGGACAGGTCAGCCGGCGTGGTGACCTTGAAGTTGTCTTCGCTGCCTTCCACCAGCAGCGGGCGCAGCCCCTGGCGCTCCATGGCCATGGCTTCGTCAGTGACGGCCACGCCGGCATCGGCCGCGTCCTGCAGCGCGCGCGCCAACTGGTAGCGGCGGAACAGCTGCGGGGTCAGCGCACGCCACAGGCGTTCACGCGGCTCGGTGGCATCGATACCACCGTCATCGCCGGCACGCTTGAGCGTATCGCGCACGGGCGCGGCCAGGATCGCGCCGACCGGGTCGGCACGGCCGACTTCCAGCAGGCGACCGAGATCGGCAGCGGCCAGGTTCGGGCGTGCGGCGTCGTGCACCAGCACGAAATCGTCCGCGCGCACGTCATCGGGCAACGCATGCAGGCCGGCCAGCACCGAGCCGGCGCGGGTGGCGCCGCCGATGCAGGTCAGAATGGGTTTGTCCGCCTGTGACTGCCAGCCCGGCCAGTCGGCGTCGTTCTCGGCGACCACCACCATCACTCCGGCCACGACCGGGTGCGAGAGCAGCGCCTCGAGGGTGTGGGCCAGCAACACGCGGTCGCCGGCCAGCAGATACTGCTTGGGCGTGGGCCCGCCGAAGCGGGTGCCACGGCCAGCAGCGGGAACCACCGCCCAGATGCCCGCCATCAGGGCACATCCTGGTGCGGCGCATCCGGATCGGTGACGGCCGTCGGCGCGCGCGGTGGCGGCACCGGCGCGTCTTCGACCACGCGGTAGAACTTCTCGCCGGGCTTGATCATGCCCAGCTCGCTGCGCGCGCGTTCTTCGATGGCGGCCTCGCCTTCCTTGAGGTCCTTGACCTCGGCAGCGAGCGCATCATTGCGCTGCTGCAGGCCGGCGTTGTCCCGCTTCTGGTTCTCGACCTGGGCCTCAAGCATCATCACTTCGCCCGAGTTGCCCGGCCCAAACCAGAAGCGGTACTGCAGCCATCCGAGCAGCAGCGCGAGCACCAGCAGCAGCCAGCGCCAGTCGCGCATCGGATCAGCGCTTCAGCGACACGAACGCGTCACGACCGGCGTAACGCGCGCCGGCACCGAGGGCTTCCTCGATACGCAGCAGCTGGTTGTACTTGGCCACGCGATCACTGCGGCACAGCGAGCCGGTCTTGATCTGGGTGGCGGTGGTGGCCACGGCGATGTCGGCGATGGTGGTGTCTTCGGTTTCGCCCGAACGGTGCGAGACGATCGAGGCGTAGTTGGCCGCGTGCGCCATGGCGATCGCTTCCAGGGTCTCGGTCAGGGTGCCGATCTGGTTGACCTTGATCAGGATCGCGTTGGCGGTGCCGGACTCGATGCCTTCCTTGAAGATCTTCGGGTTGGTGACGAACAGATCGTCGCCCACCAGCTGCACCTTGTTGCCGATGCGGTCGGTCAGCAGCTTCCAGCCGGCCCAGTCGTTCTCGGCCAGGCCGTCTTCGATGGTCACGATCGGGTACTGCGCGGCCCAGTCGGCCAGGAAGTCGACGAACTGCTCGGAGGTCAGGCGCTTGTTCTCGCCGACCAGGTTGTACTTGCCGTTCTCGTAGAACTCGCTGGAGGCCACGTCCAGGCCCAGCAGCACGTCTTCACCGGCGGTGTAGCCGGCCTTGCCGATGGCTTCCAGGATGGTGTCCAGCGCTTCGACGTTGCTGCGGAAGTCCGGTGCGAAGCCGCCTTCGTCGCCCACCGCCGTGCTCAGGCCGTGGCCCTTGAGCACCGACTTGAGCGAGTGGAAGATTTCGGTACCGGCACGCAGCGACTCGGAGAACGAGGTGAAGCCGACCGGCAGCACCATGAATTCCTGGAAATCGACGTTGTTGTCGGCATGCGCGCCGCCGTTGATGATGTTCATCATCGGCACCGGCAGGGTGACGTCGCGGCCGTTGGCCAGGTGCTGCCACAGCGCCTGCTTCTTCGAGGCGGCCACGGCGTGGGCGTTGGCCAGCGAAACCCCCAGCAGCGCGTTCGCGCCCAGGCGGCCCTTGTTCTCGGTGCCGTCCAGATCGATCAGGCGGCGGTCGAGGCCTTCCTGGTCGGCGGCATCGAAGCCCTTCAGCGCCGTGGCAATCGTGGTGTTGACGTTGGACACGGCGTTGCGCACGCCCTTGCCCAGGTAACGGGTCTTGTCGCCGTCACGCAGTTCCACGGCTTCCTTGGTGCCGGTCGAGGCGCCCGACGGCACCGCGGCACGACCGAACGAGCCGTCCTCGAGGATGACTTCGGCTTCCAGCGTGGGGTTGCCACGGCTGTCGAGGATTTCACGGGCGTGGATGCTGCGGATCGTGGTCATAGCGGGCCGGTTACCAGTCAGAGAGGGGGAGGCGCCGCCAACGCAGCGCCAAAAAAAACATGCCGCGTGATTATCCCTGCACACCCGCCACTTGCCAAATCGGCAGGGTGGCGGGCAGCACCCCGGCCACGCTGGTGTGGCGCGAGGTCAGCGACGGGATCAACAACACCAGCAGCAACAAAGCCAACAGGGCCAGCGCCACGCCGCCGCCGGCCGGTTGCCGGCGCAGCCGGAACGCCAGCACGCTGGCGGTCACGCAGGCCAGCGCAACGGTGCCGGTCAGTGACAGCGTGACCAGCAGCAACGGCCGCACCGAGCGCAGCGCGTTGTCACCGTCACCGGGCGAGCCGACGCTGGCGAACACCAACAGCACCAGCACGAACACACCGCCCCAGGCCATGATCGCCGCACCCAGCGCGACCCAGCCCCAGGCCCAGCCACGCCAGCCGCGGCGCACCGCAGGTGACGCCGGAACGTCGCCTGTCATGCGAAGCGCGAGAACCCGTGCTTCTTGGTGACCGCGTCGAGTTCCATCAGGGTTTCAAGCAGCTCCTCCATGCGGTCCAGCGGCCACGCGTTGGGGCCATCGGACAGCGCCTTGGACGGATCCGGGTGGGTCTCGGCGAACAGGCCGGACACACCGACAGCGACCGCCGCACGCGCCAGCACCGGCACGAACTCGCGCTGGCCACCGGAGCTGTTGCCCTGCCCGCCCGGCAGCTGCACCGAATGGGTGGCGTCGAACACGACCGGGCACCCGGTATCGCGCATCACCGACAGCGAACGCATGTCGCTGACCAGGTTGTTGTAGCCGAAGCTGGCACCGCGCTCGCAGACCATGATGTCCTGGTTGCCGGTGGCCTTGGCCTTCTCCACGACAGGTTTCATGTCCCACGGGGACAGGAACTGACCCTTCTTGATGTTGACCGGCTTGCCGGTCGCGCACACCTTGGTGATGAAATCGGTCTGGCGGACCAGGAAGGCCGGGGTCTGCAGCACGTCCACCACCGAGGCCACTTCGTCCATCGGGGTGTATTCGTGCACGTCGGTCAGCACCGGCACGCCGATCTGCTTCTTCACTTCGGCCAGGACCTTCAGGCCCTCTTCCATGCCCGGGCCGCGGAAGGCGGTGCCCGAGGTGCGGTTGGCCTTGTCGAAGCTCGACTTGAAGATGAAGTTGATGCCGAGGCGATCGGTGATTTCCTTCAACTTGCCAGCCACGTCCAGCTGCAGCTGCATCGACTCGATCACACACGGGCCGGCGATCAGGAACAGGGGCTGGTCGAGCCCGACGTCGAATCCACACAGTTTCATGGCGTTTCCTTGTTGTCCGGCGAACACTGGCCAGGCCAGCCGCCGTGGGTGATTAGCGCTCTGCAATGGGGGCACGCGGCCCCCACTGCAAGTGCGGCGTGCCGATCAGGCGGCTGCGTCCTGCGCCAGCTTGGCACCGGCCTTGCGCTCGCGCGCGGCACGGATGAAGCCGATGAACAGCGGGTGGCCTTCGCGCGGGGTGGACAGGAACTCCGGGTGCGCCTGGCAGGCCAGGAACCACGGGTGCTGGTCGCGCGGCAGCTCGATGACTTCCACCAGGGTGTCGTCCATCGACTTGCCGGCGATCACCAGGCCCGCATCTTCCAGCTGGGTGCGGTAGCGGTTGTTGAACTCGTAACGGTGGCGATGACGCTCGGAAACCACATCCTTGCCGTACAGCTCGCGGGCCAGCGTGCCCGGCTTCAGGCGCTGTTCCTGCAGGCCCAGGCGCATGGTGCCGCCCAGATCGCTCTTGTCGTCGCGCTTTTCCACATCGCCGGTGGCGGTGCGCCATTCGGTGATCAGGCCGATCACCGGGTTCGGCGACTGGCGGTCGTTCTCGGTGCTGTTGGCACCTTCCAGGCCGGCCACATGGCGGGCGAAATCGACCACCGCGGCCTGCATGCCGTAGCAGATGCCGAAGTACGGCACGCTGTGCTCACGGGCGAACTGCGAGCTCAGCACCTTGCCTTCGAAGCCACGGTCGCCGAAGCCGCCCGGCACCAGGATGCCGTCGACATCCTTGAGTGCGGCCAGATCGCTGTCTTCCAGTTCCTGCGCTTCGAGCCACTTCAGGTTGACCTTGGTGCGCTGGCGCAGGCCGCCGTGCTTGAGCGCCTCGCCAACCGACTTGTAGGCGTCCTGATGATCGACATACTTGCCGACCACCGCGATGGTGACCTCATCCAGCGGGTGCAGCGTGGCATCCACCGCCGCTTCCCACTCGGCCAGATCGACCGGGCCGGCCTTGTCGCCGAGCTTGAGCTGGTTGACGACGATGTCGTCCAGGCCCTGCGCGTGCAGGCCCATCGGAATGCGGTACAGCACGTCCACGTCCGGCACGCTGATCACGGCGCGCTCGGAGACGTTGGTGAACTGGGCGATCTTGCGGCGCTCCGAATCCGGCACCACCTGCTCGGAACGGCACAGCAGCACGTCCGGCTGGATGCCGATCGAGCGCAGTTCCTTGACCGAGTGCTGGGTCGGCTTGGTCTTCAGCTCGCCGGCAGCGGCGATGTACGGCACCAGGGTCAGGTGCATGAACAGCGCTTTCTCCGGGCCGCGCTCGGTGCGCACCTGGCGGATCGCCTCCAGGAACGGCAGCGACTCGATATCGCCCACAGTGCCGCCGATCTCCACCAGCGCCACGTCGAAGCCTTCGGTGGCCTCGTCCATGCAACGGCGGATTTCATCGGTGATGTGCGGGATGACCTGCACGGTGGCACCCAGGTAATCGCCGCGGCGCTCCTTGCGGATCACGTTCTCGTAGATGCGGCCGGTGGTGACCGAGTTCTTGCGGCTCAGGCGGGTGCGCACGAAGCGCTCGTAATGGCCCAGGTCCAGATCGGTCTCGGCGCCGTCATCGGTGACGTAGACCTCACCGTGCTGGAACGGGCTCATGGTGCCCGGGTCGACGTTGATGTACGGATCGAGCTTCATCATCGTCACCCGCAGGCCGCGGGCCTCGAGGATGGCGGCAAGCGACGCGGCGGCAATGCCTTTGCCGAGCGAGGACACTACGCCGCCGGTTACGAAGATCAAGGGAGTCATGGCTGGGGGTGTCCTGTCAGGAAGGGGGAAACGGCGCCGGCGCGCGGGGCGACGGACGACGTAAAGGGGAAAATCGGAACGATCCGGCTGGCGGCGGCGTCTTCACGCGCCAGGACCGGGATCAGGGGGGATACGGTGCGGGAGTGGGTCAGCGACGTCGGGTCAGCCGTGCCGGCCACTGTCTGGACCGTCACCTCCTGCCTACCCTGCTGGCGATCGCGCACGATCAGGCCAGTCCATTCGCTGATGGATGACACGCACTACTCCCGGAAAGCCATAGTTTACAGATTGACGGCCTCCAGCCCAAGGGGCGGATGACGGTCTTCACATAAAAAGAAGAGCCCCGGCGCGATACCGGGGCTCATGTTGACTACTTTTTCAGCTCCCCAGGTCTCTCGGGTGGAGAGCCCCCTTGGAGTTCAAGGGGGCGCGCCGACAGGCGCGGGGATGTGGAGGAGAGGGTGAGCGGGGCCCATGGTTTGCCGCGCAAACCGTGGGGAAGCGTCAGCGCGAAGCGCTTATCGCTTCTTCCGCGCTTCTTCCTCTTCTTCCTTCTGCGGGGCCTGCTCGCCCTTGGCCTTCATTTCGGCCGTGGCGGCGGCGCGGCGCTTGGCCTTGGCGTCCGCTTCCGCCTGGGCCTTGTCGGCCTGTTCGCCCTGCTGCGGCGTGGGCTGGCCCTGTCCGGCGTTCTGGGCCAGTGCCATGGGCACGGCCACCACGGCGGCGGCGATGGCAACGATGGTCAGCAACTTCTTCATGGGGTGCTCCTCGCGGTATGGCATGGAATGGGGCGCCGGAGGCTCCGGTTTCCCATCCAGCACAGTCTATCGCGCCCCGGTCGGCCGCCCCCTGAACGTGTGGCGTGCAAAAAACCCGTCCAGACCGCAAACTTCGCCGTCGCATTGCGCTTTATGAAGACAGATGAACGCCCGCTATAACGCCGCCGATATTGAAGTCCTGTCCGGCCTGGACCCGGTCAAGCGCCGCCCCGGCATGTACACCGACACCGCGCGCCCGAACCATCTGGCGCAGGAAGTCATCGACAATGCCGTCGACGAAGCCTTGGCCGGACATGCCCACACGGTCGAAGTCACGCTGTTCAAGGACGGCAGCTGCGAAGTCAGCGATGACGGCCGCGGCATGCCCGTGGACATCCACCCCGAGGAGAAGATCCCCGGCGTCGAACTGATCCTGACCCGCCTGCACGCGGGCGGCAAGTTCAACAACAAGAACTACACCTTCTCCGGCGGCCTGCATGGCGTTGGCGTCAGCGTGGTCAACGCGTTGTCCACCCTGGTGGAAGTGCACATCAAGCGCGAGGGGAGCGAACACCGCATTACCTTCCGCAACGGCGACCGCGCCACCCCGCTGGAAGTGGTCGGCAGCGTCGGCAAGAAGAACACCGGTACCCGCGTGCGCTTCTGGGCCGACCCGAAGTACTTCGATACGCCCAAGTACAACCTGCGTGCGCTGCGTCACCTGCTGCGCGCCAAGGCCGTGCTGTGCCCGGGCCTGACCGTGAAGCTTCTCGATGAAGCCACCGGCGAGCAGGACACCTGGTACTACGAAGATGGCCTGAGCGATTACCTCAAGGCCGAACTGGGCGAGCGCGAGATGCTGCCGGCCGACCTGTTCGTGGGTCACCTCAAGAAAGAAAACGAGATCGTGGACTGGGCCCTGGCCTGGATCCCCGAGGGCGAGCTGGTCCAGGAAAGCTACGTCAACCTGATCCCGACCGCCCAGCACGGCACCCACGCCAACGGCCTGCGCACCGGCCTGACCGAGGCGCTGCGCGAGTTCTGCGACTTCCGCAACCTGCTGCCGCGTGGCGTCAAGCTGGCCCCGGAAGATGTCTGGGACCGCGTGTCGTTCGTGCTGTCGCTGAAGATGACCGACCCGCAGTTCAGCGGCCAGACCAAGGAACGCCTGTCCTCGCGCCAGGCCGCCGGGTTCGTCGAAGGCGCCGCGCACGATGCCTTCAGCCTGCTGCTCAACCAGAACGTCGCATTGGGCGAGCAGATCGCGCAGCTGGCGATCGAGCGCGCCAGTGCGCGTTTGAAGACCGAGAAGCTGGTGACCCGCAAGAAGGTCACCCAGGGCCCCGCCCTGCCCGGCAAGCTGGCCGACTGCATCAGCCAGGACCTGTCGCGCACCGAGCTGTTCCTGGTCGAAGGCGACTCCGCCGGTGGCAGCGCCAAGCAGGCCCGTGACAAGGACTTCCAGGCGATCCTGCCGCTGCGCGGCAAGATCCTCAACACCTGGGAAGTGTCCTCGGGCAGCGTGCTGGCCTCCGAAGAAGTCCACAACCTCGCCATCGCGATCGGCTGCGACCCGGGCAAGGACGACATCGCCGGGCTGCGTTACGGCAAGGTCGTCATCCTGGCCGACGCCGACTCGGACGGCCTGCACATCGCGACCCTGCTGACCGCGCTGTTCCTCAAGCACTTCCCGGCGCTGGTGGATGCCGGCCACGTGTTCGTGGCGATGCCGCCGCTGTTCCGTGTCGACGTGGGCAAGCAGGTGTTCTACGCCCTGGACGAGGAAGAGAAGCGCACGATGCTGGACAAGATCGAGCGCGAGAAGATCAAGGGCCAGATCAGCGTGACCCGCTTCAAGGGCCTGGGTGAAATGAACCCGCAGCAGCTGCGTGAGTCCACCATCCATCCCGACACGCGCCGCCTGGTGCAGCTGACCATCGATGACGGCGAGCAGACCCATTCGCTGATGGACATGCTGCTGGCCAAGAAGCGCGCCAGCGACCGCAAGGGCTGGCTGGAAAAGAAGGGCGACCTGGCTTCACTGGAGGTCTGACCGACCGGTTGTGACACTGGAAAAACCCGCCTTCCGGCGGGTTTTTTCTTGGCGCGGAAGCACGCCAGGCATGGATGCAAGCGGTAGGAGCGGCTACCTTGGCCGCATCACCATCAGGGGAACCCCCATGCCGTTCGATCCCACCCTGCAACTGGAGAGCGCGCGCCTGGTGCTGACGCCCATCCGCGCGACAGACGCCCAGGCGTTGTTTGCGATCCAGGCCGGCCGTGCGGTGATGCGCTACTGGAACCACCCGGCGTGGACCGACCTCAAACAGGCCTACGTGCAGATCCTCGACGATCTGGCCGCGATCGATGCCGGCACGCAGCTCAAACTGGCGATCCGTGAACGTGCGGACGGGCCGCTGCTGGGCATCGTAGTGGTGTTCGCGATCGACGAAACCGCCAGGCGCGCGGAGATCGGCTATCACCTTGCCCCGTCGGCACAGGGCAAGGGCTACATGCACGAGGCGTTGTCACGGTTCGTGGCGTACCTGTTCGACGTGCTGCGCCTGCGGCGTCTGGAAGCGGAGATCGACCCGCGCAACGCCCCCTCGGCAAAGGTGCTGGCGCGGCTCGGCTTCCAGCGCGAGGGGCTGCTGCGGGAACGCTGGCGGGTCGCCGGCGAGGTATCCGATTCGGCCGTGTATGGGCTGCTGGCACGGGAGTGGCAGGGGCCAGGCAGCGCAGCGGCGGGGTGACCGTGCCCGGAAACGCCTCCGGCAAGTTCGGCCTCGGCATCCGCCTTGCCCACGAAAAAGCCCGCCTTCCGGCGGGCTTTTCGATGTTCAACCGCATGGACCGATCAGGCCCAGCCGAACAGTTCGAACAGACGCAGGATCAGGTACGCACAGCCGCCGGCGGCCGGGATGGTCAGGATCCAGGCCCACACGATGCGCTCGATCACGCCGAAGCGCAGCGAACGCGGGTTCTTGGCGAAGCCCACGCCCATGATCGCGGTGGAGATGCTGTGGGTGGTCGAGACCGGCATGCCGAAGTGCGCTGCCACGGTCAGGATCGTGGCCGAGCTCGTTTCCGCGGCGAAGCCGTGGATCGGGTGGAGCTTGACCATCTTGTGGCCCAGCGTCTTGATGATCTTCCAGCCACCCGATGCGGTACCGGCGGCCATCACCACGGCGCAGGTCAGCACGATCCACATCGCGATGCCGTCACCGGCGGTCGCGTCCGGGTGCATGAAGGCCAGCCAGGACGGCAGGTCGTTCAGCGCACCGGTTGCCTCGGCACCGATCAGGGTCATGGCGATGATGCCCATGGTCTTCTGCGCATCGTTGTGGCCGTGGGCGAAGCCCATGTAGGCCGCCGACACGATCTGCGCCTTGCCGAAGAACGCATTGACGATGCGCGGGCGGGCCAGACGGCCCAGGAAGCCACCGATCTTCGCCATGCCCGCGATCATGCCCCACAGCAGCAGCATCACCGCGATGCCGAGCAGGAAGCCGGCGATCGGCGAGGTGATCATCGGCAGGAACACCTTCCACAGCAGGCCCTTGTTCTGGGCCCAGGTGCCGATCCGCTCGGACCAGATCAGGGCATCCCAGTTGTTGTGGGCAGCGGCCAGGCCGGCGCCGCACAGGCCGCCGATCAGGGCGTGCGAGGACGAGGACGGCAGCCCCTTCCACCACGTGATCAGGTTCCAGATGATGCCGCCCAGCAGCGCACACAGGATCACCTGCGGGGTCACATCGACCACGTTGGTGTTGAGCAGGCCCGAAGCGATGGTCAGCGCGACGGCGGTGCCGGTCAGCGCGCCGATCAAGTTCATGAACGCGGCGAGCATCACCGCCCAGCCGGGCGAGAGCACTTTGGTCGCCACCACGGTGGCGATGGAGTTGGCGGTGTCGTGGAAGCCGTTGATGAACTCGAAAACGAGCGCGGCCAGGATCACCACCAGGACAAGGGTCAGCATGCTGTGGCGTCCGTCAGCTGTTCTTCAAGACGATCTGGTACGCCACCACGCCGGCCTCGCGGCAACGATCGATGGCCTTTTCCAGGATCTCGAAGAATTCCTTGAGCAGGAACATCTGCAGGCTGTCCAGGCGGCCGGAGTAGATGTCGCGGTACAGCTCGAGCATCAGACGGTCGGCTTCGTTTTCCAGCGAACGCAGCTTCTCGTTGAGCGCGGTCATCCGGTCCAGGTTCATGTGGCGCAGGTCATTGACCATCTCCACCACCACGCTGGCAGCCTGTTCCAGCATCGCCGCGCGCGGCGCGAAATCGATGTGTTCCAGATGCTGGGTGGCCAGCGAGTAGCGATCGGCGAACTTCTCGATCTGCTTGGGAATCTTGTAAAGCGCCGAGCCCAGCGCTTCGATGTCTTCGCGCTCGATCGGGGTCATGAAGCTGTCGACCAGCGCCTGGCTGATCTTGTCCGAGGCCGCGCGCTCGCGCAGGCGGGCCAGCTTGAAGGCGTCCAGGGCCGGCTGGCGGTCCGCTTCGCGCAGCATGGAGTGCAGCGCCTTGGAACTGTCCTGGGCGGCCTGGGCAGCCTCGTCCAGCAGGGTATAGAACTGTTTGCCGGAGCCAAAAATGGTCTGCAGAGAGAACATTGAGAAACCTATTCGCCGTCGAGGAAGGACGGCACCGGGCGGAATTATGACGGTTTGATGTCTGTTCCGGGTACTCCCCCCCTTCTTCACGCCGGGACGGCCCCGTCTGAACGACTCTGTTTGCACCCCTGCCCCGGCCTTTTGTTAAGATGCGCGGGCACCTTCGGGTGCACTCTATGGACGACGACCCTTACCCCCCGCCGCACCGCCGCGCTTACGCGCCCTCCGGTAGCCGACATCGCTTGAACACGCCCTCCCTGCCACCAACCGGGGAAGCCGCCCGTGTTTGAACTGATTATTGTCCTCGCCCTGATCCTGCTGAACGGTTTCTTCGCCATGTCCGAGATGTCGGTCATGACCTCGCGCAAGAGCCGGCTGAAGCAGATGGCAGGTTCCAGCAAGCGCGCCGAGCGTGCCCTGGCGCTCTCCGAGAAGCCCGAGAACTTCCTGTCCACGGTCCAGATCGGGATCACCCTGATCGGCATCCTGACCGGCCTGTTCGGTGGCGAGGCGATCGGCCTGACCATCGCCGAGTGGCTGCAGGGCATGTTCCCGGCGTTCGCCTATTCCGGCGTGGTCGGCAAGACCCTGGCCGTGGCCCTGATCACCTTCCTGACGCTGATCTTCGGCGAACTGGTGCCCAAGCGGCTGGCGTTGACCCGTTCGGAGGACATCGCGGGCCTGGTGGCGCTGCCCATGAGCTGGCTGGCGAGGATTGCCGCGCCCGGCGTCTGGCTGCTGTCCCACTCCACCCGCCTGGTGCTGCGCGTGCTGGGCCTGGGCAAGGACGAATCGGCCTCGGTGACGGAAGAGGAGATCCGCATGCTGGTGGCCGAGAGCCACGAGGCCGGCGTGATCGACGCCCATGAGCGCGACATGATGAACCGCGTCATGCGCCTGGGCGACCGCACCGCCGACAGCCTGATGACCCCGCGCAACCGGATCGCCTGGCTGGATACGCTGGCCGAGCCGGAGAAGAACATCGCGACCATGCGCGAGAACGAATTCTCGCGTTACCCGGTGTTCCGCGGCAACGATCAGGACATCGTCGGTGTGCTGGAGGTCAAGAGCCTGGTGACGCGCCTGGTGCGCGATGACCATTCGCTGTTCCAGAACCTGCGCGAGCCACTGTACGTCTCCGAATCCACCCATGCGATGAAGCTGCTGGAGATCTTCCGCGAGGAACAGCAGTCGATGGCGCTGGTGGTGGACGAATACGGCGAAATCCAGGGCCTGGTCACCATCAGCGACCTGATGGGCGCGGTGGTCGGCCGCCTGCAGTCGGTGGAGAACGTGGACGAGGACGCGTTGGTCGTGACCCGTGAGGACGGCTCGTTCCTGGTCGATGGCTCGCTCTCCATCGAAGACCTGCGCGAACTGATGGGCAACGCCGAGCTGCCCGATGCCGATGATGGCGACTACTACACGCTGGCCGGCATGTGCATCCACTATTTCGGCCGCATCCCGCATGCGGGCGAGTACTTCGATTGGGCCGGCTGGCGCATCGAGATCGTCGATCTCGACGGTGCCCGTGTCGACAAGCTGCTGCTGCGCACCCTGAGCGAAGACGAAACCGATGACATCACCGGCTGAGCCGACGCCGCCGGACCCGACGCGGCCGCAGTACCGCAACGAGGGTATCCGTACCCTGCTGGCGATGTTCGACCACGGTGACCCGGAGCAACGGCTGCTGCTCGGCCAGATCCTGCAGGATCTGCAGCAGAGCGCGTTTGGTGTGTTCCTGTTCGTGGCGATCCTGCCGGCCTTCATCCCGATCCCGGGGCTGGGCGGTGCAGTCAGTGGACCGCTGGTGGTGCTGATCGGCGCGCAGATGCTGTGCGGCATGCGCCGCCCCTGGCTGCCCGGCTTCATCCGCAACCGCGGACCCAAGCGCGGCACCATGCATCGGTTCCTGGAGCGCATCGACCGTCCGCTGCGGCGGCTGGACCGCCTGCTCAAGCCGCGGATGCCCGGCCTGCTGGTACCGCTGCCTGCGCATGCGTTCACCGGGCTGCTGCTGATCCTGATCGGCGTGCTGCTGTCGCTGCCGATCCCGCTCACCAATTATCTGTTCGGCTTCCAGCTGCTGCTGTTCGCGTTGGCACTGCTGGAACGCGATGGCGTGCTGATGCTGCTCAACTGGATCGGCGCGGTCGCCGCCGTGCTGTTCTTCGGCGTCAGTTCGGGGCAGCTGGTGGGCTATACGGTGGATCTGTTCCAGCGCTGGTTCGGCTGACGCCGGCACACCCCGGCACGCGACGTGCCATGAAAAAAGCCGACCCCGCGGCCGGCTTCAGCACAACAATGGCCGGCGCAAGGCCGGCCCTGTGAACCCGGTTACGCGCCGGGCTTGAGATCCACCGTGCCGGTGTCGGACATCGCGCCCGGATCATCGGTCACCGCCGACAGCACGAAATACAGCGCCTTGCCCAGCAGGCCGCCCGGGCCATCCCAGTACTCGGCCGATTCGGCGCTGACATGGATCAGGCGCAGGTTCGGGTCGTCCTTGCCGCCGGGGAAGAAGATCTTCATTGCCGGCGACCAGAGTTCGTCGATCTTGGCGCGGTCATTGACCACCCGCGCGGTACCCGAGACCGAGACATAGGTATTGCCCGACGGCGACGCGTAGGCCACGTTGACGCGCGGGTTGGCGGTGATTTCCGCGATCTTCGGGCTGTCGGCCCCGGTGGCGAACCACAGGTCGCCATCGAATTCGACTTCCTGCGTGCCCAGCGGACGACTGAACAAGCGTCCGTCCGCACCGACCGTGGTGAACATCGCGATGTCCACACCGCGGATCAGCTCGGCCAGTTGTTTGATGTGTTGCTGACGATCGTGCTCGGCCATGGGGTGGCTCCTGTAAGGGGAGCCACCATCACAGCCGATCGGCAGCTACGACGACGTGAACCGCGCGGTCACGCCTTCTTCGCACGCCGCGCCAGCCTCAGATCTGCAGTGCGCGCCATGCCTGCATCGCCAGCCCGAACGAGCGCTTGCGCGCGGCGTGGTCGTAGATATTGGCGGTGACCAGCACTTCATCCGGCTTGTGTCGCGCCACGAACGCGGCGAGGCCTTCCTGCACCTGCTGCACGTCACCGACCACCGCACAGGCCAACGCGCTCTGCACCCCGGCTTTTTCGTGCGGCTGCCAGAACGCTTCGATGTCGTCGATCGGCGGCGGGATCAGGCCGGGCAGGCCACGGCGAAGATTGACGAAGCTCTGCTGCTGGGTGGTGAACAAGCGCTTGGCCTCGGCTTCGGAATCGCTGGCGACCACGTTCAAGCCCAGCACCGCGTATGGCGCCTGCAGATACTGCGAGGCACGGAATTCGCGGCGGTAGACCGCCAGCGCTTCATCCATCGCGTCCGGCGCAAAGTGGGAGGCGAACGCGAACGGCAGGCCCATCGCCGCCGACAGCCGCGCACTGAACAGACTGGAGCCCAGCAGCCACACCGGCACCGGGATGCCCGCACCGGGCACGGCGCGCACGGCCTGGCCCTTCTGGGCCGGCTCGAAGTAATGCAGCAGCTCACGCACGTCCTGCGGGAACTGGTCGGCGCTGTCGAAGTAACGGCGCAGTGCGCGGGCGGTCGGCTGGTCGGTGCCGGGCGCGCGGCCCAGGCCGAGGTCGATGCGGTCCGGGTACAGCGAGGCCAGCGTGCCGAACTGCTCGGCCACCTGCAGCGGCGAGTGATTGGGCAGCATGATGCCGCCGGCACCGACGCGGATGCGCTTCGTGCCCCCGGCCACATGACCGATCAGCACCGCGGTGGCGGCGCTGGCGATGCCGGGCATGTTGTGGTGCTCGGCCAGCCAATAGCGGTGGAAGCCCCACCCTTCGGCGTGCTGGGCCAGGTCCAGCATGTTGGCGAAGGCCTGCGTGGTGTCGCTGCCTTCGCAGACCGGCGCCAGATCAAGAATCGACAGCTGCATCATGAATGCTCGTTCCAACCAGGAGATATCCCACTGAGATGGGGCTGTCCGGCCGGTTTGCCACCGCCCACAAGGCACAGGTGGCAAGACGCTGATTTCCGTCTCGCGACCATTCAGGACAATCAGGGCCGTGAAGACGGCTCAGGCGGCGCCGGCGTCCTGATCGACCAGCGGCTGCAGGGCCGCATCCAGCGCCACGCGCTCGTCGAAGACGAAGCAGCGGCCGTCATACCCCTCACCGCCTACGGCCTCGAAATAGCCCAGGATGCCGCCGTCCAGCTGCAGGACGTTGTCCATGCCATCGTTGCGCATCCACAGCGCCGCCTTCTCGCAGCGGATGCCGCCGGTGCAGAAGCTGACCACGGTGCTGTCCTTGAGCGCTTCGCGGTGCGGGGCCAGGGCCTCGGGCAGATCGGTGAACTTGGTGATCGGCAGCACCAGTGCGTGCTGAAAGGTGCCGTACTCGATTTCCTGGGTATTGCGGGTGTCCAGCATCACCACCGGCTTGCCGGCGTCGTCGTGCCCCTGGCGCAGCCAGCGCTGCACCGTGGCCGGATCGATCGAGGGCGCGCGCGGGTAGGCCAGCGGCTGGCCGTCGTCGATGCGGAAACTGATGATCTCCGGCTTGACCTTGGCCTTGAGCCTGGCGAACGGCTGCATCTGGCTGTAGCTGGTCTTCACCCGCAGCCCGGCAAACCGCGCATCGGCGCGCAGGGCGGCGTAGAAGCCGTCGATCTGCGGCTCGGCGCCGGCCAGGAACAGGTTGATGCCCTCGCCCGCCACCAGGATCGTGCCGCGCAGCTGCGCGGCGGTCGCCCGTTCCAGCAGGGTCGCGCACAGCGCGTCCGGCTCGGCGACGGGGGTGAAGTGGTAGGCGGCGGTATTGGCGATCATCCCGCCATTTTAGCCGCTGGGCAGGCGCTACGCCTGACCCGCCCGGGAATCAGCCGCGCAGCAGCACGAACGGCAGCAGCACCAGCGCGGTCGCGACGGCCATGCCGAGCAGCACCGCCACCACGAACACCGGGCGCCGCCGGATCAGGCTGCCGAAGGTTTCGGCCGTGCCTTCGCGCAGCGCGGCCTCACGCTCACCGCGGACGCGCTCGCCGCGTGCCTGCTGGTACTCGGCCATCAGCGCCTTGGCCCGGGGGTGATCGGCGTCATCGCGGACCCAGATCCCGCCAAAGGAGATTCCCCAGGGGCTGGGCTCGGTGCGGTAGTGGGCGATGCCCGCCTTGTCCAGCAGGGCGGTGACATCCTGGATTTCATCGTCCGCGACATTGCGCAGGTTGAGCAGCAGTTTCGACATGCGCCCATGATAGCGCCCGGCGATGCGCTACCCTTGCGTCCCCGTTTTTTGGATCCGGAGCCCGCCCATGCGCCGTCTGCCGCGTTACCTGCTCGCCCCCCTGATGTTGTCGCTGCTGGCTGCCTGCACCCCGCCCGGCCCGCCGCCCGGTGGCAGCATCGCGCAGTTCGAGAAGATCGATACCCAGCCGGGCACCGGCGCCGAGGCTACGCCCGGCAGCAAGGTCACCGTGCATTACACCGGGTGGATCTACGACGAGCGCACCGCCGACAAGCATGGCGACAAGTTCGACAGCTCGGTCGACCGCGGCGAGCCCTTCACCTTCAACCTCGGCCAGGGCCAGGTCATCAAGGGTTGGGACGAGGGCTTTGCCGGCATGAAGGTCGGCGGCAAGCGCACCCTGATGATTCCGGCCGAGTATGGCTACGGCGCACGGGGTGCCGGCCCGATCGCGCCGAACGCCTCGCTGGTGTTCGATGTTGAACTGCTCGACGTCAAGCCGCGTTGATCCTGCCTGCATGAGCATTGCCGTGAACACCCCACGCCGGGTCGCGATCATCGGCGGCGGCCCCGCCGGCCTGATGGCGGCGGAAACCGTGCGCGCTGCCGGCCACACGGTCGATCTGTACGAAGCCAAGGGATCGCCCGGGCGCAAGTTCCTGATCGCCGGCAAAGGCGGCCTCAACCTGACCCACTCCGATGCGCGTGAGGTGTTCGTCTCGCGCTACCGCGAGCGCGCGGAGGCAGTGGGCGGCTGGTTGGCCGATTTCGATGGCGAGGCGCTGCGTGCCTGGGCGCTGGCGTTCGGCGTGGACACCTATGTGGGTAGTTCGGGACGTGTGTTCCCGGTCGACCGCAAGGCCGCCCCGCTGTTGCGCGGCTGGGTGCGCCGGCTGAAGGAACAGGGGGTGCGCTTCCACGTGCAGCACCGCTGGACTGGCTGGGATGACGCGGGCGCACTGCGCTTTGAGACCCCCGAGGGCACGACCACGATCACGGCCGATGCGGTGGTGTTCGCGCTCGGCGGTGGCAGTTGGCCGGAGCTCGGCTCGGATGGTGCGTGGGTGGCGCCGATGACCGCCAGCGGCATCGACATCGCCCCGCTGAAGCCGGCCAACTGTGGCTTCGACATCGGCTGGACGCCCTACTTCAGCGAGCGCCAGGCGGGTGCCCCGCTCAAGCCGGTGGTGGCGCACTGGACCGACCTGCAGGGTGAAGCGCGCTCGCTGCAGGGCGAATGCGTGATCACCGCGACCGGCATCGAAGGCAGCCTGATCTACGCGCTGTCGGCCGATCTGCGCGACGGCCTGGCCCGCGACGGCCAGGTGACCCTGCAGCTGGACCTGCTGCCGGGCCAGACCGAAGCGCAGGTAGCGGAGAAACTGGGCAAGCCACGCCAGGGCCGAAGTTTCGGCGAGGTCCTGCGCCGCCAGCTGGGCCTGGGCGGGGTCAAATCCGCGCTGCTGTTCGAGGTACTGGGTCGCGAGGCCGGGCAATTGCCGCTGGACCAGATCGCGCATGCGCTCAAGCGCCTGCCGCTGGCCCTGCAGCACCCGCGCCCGATCGATGAAGTGATCAGCACCGCCGGCGGCGTGCGCCTGGAAGCGCTGGATACGCAGCTGATGCTGCGCGGGCGCCCGGGCACCTTCTGTGCCGGCGAGATGCTGGACTGGGAAGCGCCGACCGGCGGCTATCTGCTGACCGCCTGCTTTGCCAGCGGGCTGCGCGCCGGGCGTGGCGTGGTGGCGTGGTTGGCGCAGGCGTGAATCGAGAGGTGCCGGCCAGCGGCCGGCACTACCGAGGTAGTGCGCACCGTGGCGTGCCGGACCGCCTGTCAGGACATGCAATCGGTAGTGCCGGCCGCTGGCCGGCATCAGCGCCCGCGCTGCATCCGCACCGAGGCGAGCGACACGCCGCTGGGGTGCGGGTAGTCCTCCTCGCGCAGCACTTCAAAACCACAGCGACGATAGAACGGGACCGCATTGAGCGAGGCCGAGAGCACCAACGGCCGCGCCGGATCCGCAAGCGCCTGCATGGCCTGCATCAAGGTCAGGCCGATGCCACGGCCGCCACAGTCGGGATCGACGAACAATGCATCGATCTCGTTGCCGGCCAGATCGATCACGCCGTAGCCCAACAGTGCGCCATCGGCATCTTCGGCAATCACGCCGCCGCCGGCGGCGAGCAGCGCGCGGTAGTGTTCCGGCGGCGGTGAGGCCGACCACGGCCCGATCACCTCCGGCGGATAGGCCGCGCTGCACAGTTCACGTACGCAGCGCGTGCGCAGCAGCCACAGTCTGTCCGCCTCCTCGGCACGGCCAACGCGCAAACGCACGTCGCGCGCATCGGTCATCGCGATTTGCTCGTCCGCAGCGCCTGGATGCGCGCCGGCGGCTGGAACGAATCGCTGCGCGCATCGGCCCAGTAATCGTGGAAGACCGCATGGTCGGGCACTTTGCGCAGCAGCTCGCCCGGGGCCAGATAGCGGTACAGCGAGGCCAGTGAGCGGATTTCCACCGGCGAGACGCGGCGCAGGATGTGCTCCGGGCCCAGCTCGGAAGGATCGTTCAAGCCGGCCGCGCACAGCAGGTCGCGCAGCGCGCGCAGGGTGTTCTCATGGTAGTTGTGCACGCGCGTGGCCTTGTCGGCCGCGTCCAGGTGACGCCAGCGATGCGGGTTCTGCGTGGCGATGCCGGTCGGGCATTTATCGCTGTGGCAGCTCAGCGACTGAATGCAGCCCAGCGCGAACATGAAGCCACGCCCGGCATTGCACCAGTCCGCGCCCAACGCGATGGTGCGTGCGATCTCGAAGGCACTGGTGACCTTGCCGGCCGCACCCACACGGATGCGATCGCGCAGGTCCAGCCCGACCAGCGTGTTGTGCACCAGCAACAGCGCTTCGTGCATCGGCACCCCCACGTGATCGATGAACTCGGCCGGCGCCGCACCGGTACCGCCCTCGGCGCCATCGACCACGATGAAATCCGGCAGCAGCCCGGTTTCCTGCATCGCCTTGGCGATACCGAACCACTCCCAGGGGTGACCGATGGCCAGCTTGAACCCGACCGGCTTGCCGCCGGACAACTCCCGCAGCCGCGCAACGAACTGCAGCAGTTCCACCGGCGTATTGAACGCGCTGTGCTTGGACGGCGATACGCAATCCACGCCCATCGGCACGCCGCGGGTGATCGAAATCTCTTCGCTCACTTTCGCCGCCGGCAGCACGCCGCCATGGCCGGGCTTGGCGCCCTGCGAGAGCTTGATCTCGATCATCTTGACCTGATCATGGGTGGCATTGGCGACGAACTTCTCTTCGCTGAAACCACCGGCATCGTCACGGCACCCGAAGTAACCCGAGCCGATTTCCCAGACCAGGTCGCCGCCCATTTCGCGGTGATACGGCGAAATCGAGCCTTCGCCGGTGTCGTGATAGAAGCTGCCACGGCGCGCGCCTTCGTTGAGGGCGCGGATCGCGTTCGCCGACAACGAGCCGAAGCTCATCGCGGAGATGTTGAACACACTGGCCGAATACGGCTTGGCGCAGTTCGGGCCGATCTGGATGCGGAAATCGTGGTGGCCGATCTCGGTCGGCGCCAGCGAATGGTTGATCCACTCGTAGTCCACCGCATAGGTGCTGCGCAGCGTGCCGAACGGCACCACGTCCATTTCATTCTTGGAGCGCTGGTAGATCAGCGCGCGCTGCTGGCGCGAGAACGGCACATCCTCCAGATCGCTCTGCACGAAGTACTGGCGGATCTCCGGCCCGATCGATTCCAGCCCGTAGCGGAAGTGGGCCATCACCGGATAGTTGCGCCGCAGCGTGCTGCGCTTCTGCAGCAGATCCCAGGTGCCCAGCAGCACCAGCAACGCCGTCACGCCGACGCCCCAGTACCAGGCGGGCCAGATCGTGGCCAACCACACGCAGACCGGGAACAACAGGATGGCGAGCAGATACGCGAGATAGCGATGCATGGCTTTCCTCAATCAATAGCTGCCCCCGAGTCTACAGGCGGTCGTCCACCACTTCCCGGGGCCACACGGATTTGACGTCGTACACCACACCGCCCGGCGTGAGCAGCGCGCGCACCTGCGCGGCGTCGAAGGCACGGAAACGATCATGCGCCACCGCCAGCACGACGGCGTCATAGCCGGCCGCATCCGGGGCGTCGACCCAGCGCACGCCCGCATCGGCCAGTGCGGCCGGCCCGACCCACGGGTCCTGCACGTCCACCCGGGCGCCACAGGCCTGCAGGCGCTGCGCCAGTTCCAACGCGCGGCTGTTGCGCAGGTCCGGGCAGTTCTCCTTGAAGGTCACCCCCAGCACCAGCACGCGTGCCTGCGCGACATCGATGCTGCGCGATGCCAGCAGTGCCAGCACGCGTTGTGCGACATGCTCGCCGACCCGGTTGTTGACCTGGCGCGCGGTGTGGATCAGGTCCGGGTGATACCCCATGCTCTCGGACTTGTGCAGCAGGTAGTACGGGTCCACGCCGATGCAGTGGCCGCCGACCAGGCCGGGGCGGAACGGGAGGAAGTTCCACTTGCTGCCGGCCGCATCCAGCACGTCCTGGGTATCGATGCCGAGCCGATCGAAGATCAACGCCAGTTCGTTGACCAGCGCGATGTTGACGTCGCGCTGGATGTTCTCGATCACCTTGGCCGCTTCGGCCACGCGGATCGAGGGCGCCGGCCAGGTGCCGGCCGTGATGATGCCCTTGTACAAGGCATCGACCACGGCGGCGACTTCCGGCGTCGAGCCGGAGGTGATCTTGCGGATGTCCGGCAACCGTCGTTCGCGGTCGCCCGGATTGATCCGTTCCGGGCTGTAGCCGCAATAGAAATCGACGTTGAAGCGCAGCCCGGATCCCGCCTCCAGCAGCGGCACGCAGACTTCTTCTGTCGTGCCCGGGTAGACGGTGGATTCGTAGATCACGATGTCGCCCGGCGTGAGCAGACCGGCGATCAGGGTGCTGGCACTGCGCAGCGGCCCCAGATCGGGCTGCTCGTGCGCATCGATCGGGGTGGGCACGGTCACGATGTAGACATTGCACCCGGCCAGCTGCGAAGGATCGGCGGTGTAGCGGGCATGCACCGCGGCAGCGAGCTCGTCGGCTTC
Organism: Stenotrophomonas sp. IS26; assembly: GCF_054188265.1. Taxonomy (NCBI): domain Bacteria; kingdom Pseudomonadati; phylum Pseudomonadota; class Gammaproteobacteria; order Lysobacterales; family Lysobacteraceae; genus Stenotrophomonas; species Stenotrophomonas sp. IS26. The sequence goes on along the minus strand of NZ_JBSZJV010000007.1, from coordinate 51,332 downwards.
CAGCTCCAGGGTGTGATCCACGCCGCGCTGCAGTTCGGCCACCCGCGCGTTATCGATGTCGTAGCCCACCGTGGCCTGCTGCCGGCCGAAGGTCACCGTCAACGGCAGCCCAACGTAGCCGAGGCCGATGACCCCGATGCGCGCGGACACCGCGGCGGAAATGGCGTGCGTCATCGAGCGGCTCCGCACCGCGGAACCGGGCCAGCCATCAGGCGGGGCATCATCAGGGAATACGTCATGCGATACGGAGCCGGGAGACAGGTGGTGCAAGACTAACGCGCCCGACCCTGCCCCACAAAGAACAAAGCCGCCGCCCGCGGAGAGTACGGACGACGGCCAAAGGAATAATGGTCCAGCTGCGGTTACTACCCTTTCAGACAGCCTCCAAGGGTAAACCCCGCAAGACTGGTCACAGCTGGTAGAAAGAGGATAGGCGTGCAACCGTGATCATTGTGTTACGGCCAGCGTTGTTTTGCGTTACGAACCCAATGTCACTGCCGCCGGTTCCAACTCGCCGGAAACACCTGTCCATGCCTCCAGCAGACGACCAAACCCGGCGGGCATGTCGCCTTGCTCGGAACACCGCTGTTGGAACCCCTGCCAGGGCGCCTCGACGATACGCGCAAGCGCATCCGGTTCGACCGCTGCCGACGCCATCGTCCATTGGGGGAAATGGCGGGTCTCCACTGATCCGCGCGCGAGTTCGCGCAGATTCGTATGGATGCGCGCGTTGAACACGCGCTGGAACACCGAATCGACACCGTCCTCCGGGCCCTCGAAGTACTGCAGGAAACACCGGCCGTCGAACATCAGCACGCCGGTCACGCCTGCCACTTTGTTGAACCCCATCGCTGCGCGCAGGATCTGATCGATATCAGACGTTTCGATTCCATCGATAGCGTCGCTGATATAAGCGACCGCATGCAGCGGCATGAAGGATTTCCGGAATGAACTGAAGCTGACTATGCCATGAAGTTTTCGCACTGGGTAGACATCGAATGTGCGCGCTGTCGCGTTACGAAGCGCCGGTGACTCACACCTCATTCCGGCGCCTGTACCTCATAGCCCCGGGCACGCAGCTGATCGGCGTAGCCTCCGGGCGTCAGCAGCGAGGTGACCGGGACAGTCGCGAAGGTGACCGCATTGCGCGCCAACGCCTCGCCGGCCATGGTCATCCATTTGCGGTGCGCCTGCGCATCGACATCGGTCAAGCCACGCCGCCGCCCAAAATCGCTGTTGGCCACGGCATCCACGCAGGCCAGGTACTGCCCTTTCACCGCCAGCCGCTCCAGCGCCTCGATATCACCAACCGACCAGGCATTGGCGCGCTCGGCCAGCAGCGGCAAGCCGTGTTCGACCACATCCAGGGTGCGGCGGAAGCACTCGACATCCTGCAAGGCAGTGCCGCGCACTTCCTTCAACGCCTGCCGCGGGTCGACGATCTTGATCGCGACCTGGGTCGAGACCGGCGTGAGACCGTGCGCCTTGCTGGCCTTCTGCACGATCCTGGACACCGGTGAGGAACGGCCGAGGCCGACATCCTTCAGTGCGGCAGCATACAACTGCGTCGCAGCCACCAGCGGCCGGTCTTTCTCGATGCCTTTGTCGCGGCCGATGTGCCGCTGTTTGAGCACTTCCCAGCGCGCGTAGAGATCGGGCGGCAACACCTCGCGCAAGGTGCGTCCGTCGGGATCACGGGCAGCCTTCATCGCCGAGGGCAGCAAGGTCAGGCCGCGGAAGAAGCCCACGTCGGCATCCAATGCCCAGCCCGGCGAGCCGAGCACTTCCTGCGCACTGGCGATCACCGCCTGCACCTCGTCGGCGCGCCACTCCAGCTTGGCCGGCAGCGGCGAAACCGTCCCGAGAATCCACAGTGTGTGGCCCTGGCCGTTGCGGACCTGCCACATGCCTGGCCCGGGCTGCTCACCCGAGACCACCACCGGGGCCAGATCGATCACCTCGCCTGCGGCCTGCGCCGGCACCTGCGTCTGGGCCTGCGCATGGGCCACGCCGCCCAACAGCAGCGCAACGCTCCACACCAGTGCTTTCCCTGCACGTACTGCGATTGCCATGTGGCGTGTCCGAGGTGAGTTGCTGCGCAGCGTACGGCGGCACGCGGCCGGCTGCGTAAAGTTTGCGTTGCGCGGGCAACGCGTGAAACTGACCGTTGGTGCCCGGGGCCGGAATCGAACCGGCATGGGGTTGCCCCCGGCGGATTTTAAGTCCGATGCGTCTACCAGTTTCGCCACCCGGGCAACGGCGCGCATAGGGTGCCTGATCGCGCCCGGTTTTGGAATGCACGCGCCGCTGCGGGCCCGCTCAGATCGCGCGGGAATACCGCACGGGCTGGTCCGCCTGCATCAGATAGCGGTCGAAACACATCGCCAGCAGCCGCAGCAGTGGGCGCCCGCGCTCGCTCGCGCGCACCACGCCCTGCGCGTAATCGGCCAGGCCGTCCGCCTGCAGTGCCGCCAGCGCGCGCAATCCCTCGGCGAAATACGTCTCGAAGTCCACGCCGTGCCGTGCCGCCACGGCAGCCCCGTCCACTTCTCCCTGGCACATCAACTGGCCGATCACTTCCGCGCGCAGCACATCGTCCTGGTCCAGGGTCAGGCCGCGCCAGACCGGCAACCGCCCTGCATCGACCGCCGCTTCCCAGGCTGGCAGTTCACGCGGGTTCTGGCTGTAGGTCTCGCCGATGTGGCTGATCGCGCTGGCCCCCAGGCCCACCAGATCGGTATCGGCGTGCGTGGTATAGCCCATGAAGTTGCGGTGCAGTTGCCCCGCCCGTTGTGCCCGCGACAGGTCTTCCTCCGGCAACGCGAAATGATCCATGCCGATGTACTGATAGCCCGCCTCCGAGAGGCGCTGCACCGCCAGGCCCAGCAAGGCCAGCTTCTGCTCGGGGCTGGGCAGATCCGCATCGGCGATCTGGCGCTGCGCACGGAACAGGTGCGGCAGGTGCGCGTACCCATACACCGCCAGGCGATCCGGTCGCTCGCGCAGCACGGTTTCCAGCGTCTGCGCGAAACCGGCGAGTGTCTGCTTCGGCAGGCCGTAGATCAGATCCACATTGACCGAGCGCAACCCATGCTCGCGGCAGGCACGCAGGATATCCAGCGTGTCCTCCACGCCCTGCTCGCGGTTGATGGCCTTCTGCACGTCCGGATCGAAATCCTGCACGCCGAGGCTGGCGCGGTTGAAGCCCAGCTCGGCGAGCACCGCGATATCGGCGCGTGTGACAAAGCGCGGGTCGAGCTCGATGGAGAAGTCGCGCGCGGCCGCCGTGCTGAAGTTGAACCGCTGGCGCAGCCCATCGATCAACTCGCGCATCTGTGCCGGCGCCAGGAAGTTGGGCGTGCCACCGCCGAGGTGCAGTTGGATCACTTCGCGCGCCGGATCGAACTGCGGCGCCATCAGGTCCGCCTCGCTCAGCACGCGGGCCACGTAGCTGACGCCTTTGCTGTGATCGCGGGTGATGACCCGGTTGCAGCCGCAGTAGAAGCACGGGCTGCTGCAGTACGGCACATGCACGTACAGCGACAGCGCGCGGCCCCGGCGGTTGCTGTTCACGATGGCCTCGCGCAGGGCCAGCTCACCGTAGCCGTCATGGAAATGCGGGGCGGTGGGATAGGAGGTGTAGCGCGGGCCCGGCCGGTCGTGGCGACGCAGCAGCTCGGGATCGAAGTGCCAGGCGAGCCCGGCGGCGGCAGGCGAGAAGGTATCCATGCCGCCAGCTTGCGCATGCACGGGTGCGCACGCATTGCGTCAGATCAATTCACGCCCGGGCGGCCCGCCATCGGCAGGCTCGGCCAGCGCAGCATCTGGAAGCGACGCCAGAAGGTATCGGCGATCCGCTCGGCGACATCATCGGCCAGCCGCTGCATCGGTGGATTGCCACATTCGGCGGTGGTCTGCCGGAACAGGGCCAGCCAGCGGTCGAACAGATCGCGATCCAGCTCATCCATGGCCATGTGCTTGGGCATCGGCGCCCCTTTGAAGCGCCGCGTGCCGCGCAGCATCGCCGACCAGAAATCGACCAGCTGCGCCAGATGCGCATCCCAGTCGTGGATCCGCGCCGTGAACACCGGGCCCAGGCGCGGCTCCTCGCGCACGCGCGCGTAGAAGTCATGCACCAGGCCGGTGACCTCCTCTTCGCTGCACAGGTCCAGCGCGGGATTGGGCAGCGCGTTGTCGGTGGGATCGGACATGAACACCCTCGGGCAGCAACGCCCAGCATCGGCGGCAGGGCCTGCCGCTGCCTTGATCAGGATCAATGAAGCCGGCGGCGAAGCCTTCTAGTCTGGGAGCTCGACAGGAAGCGCGCACTCGCGATCCCGGCCCCCGGTCGGCGCGAAGTATAGCCGTGCCCTGCCCCCTCCTCCTGACCGTGGCCGCAATGAACGACCTGCACGACCCGCCCGACGGCAGCCGCCGACGGCTGATCCAGCAATGGGGCGCCATCCTGTGGCCCAGCTTCGTCGCGGCTGGCCTGGCCAGCGTGGTGTTCTTCGCCTTTGTCGACCCGCTGCGCCTGCGCGACATCAGTTTCCCGCAACACGAGATCAGCCGCGAGCTGGGCTACACGCTGGGGTTCTTCATGTTCTGGGCGGTCACCGCCGCCGCCAGCGCGATCACCTGGTACCTGCTGCGGCCGATGCCCAGCGACGATGACGACCTGCCACTGGGGTGACCATGACAGACCGCCTCACCCTGCATCTGGTTGATCCCTCGCCCTCGCCCCCGCCGCCCGCCCCGGGCCGGCGCGCGCCGCTGCGCTGGCGGCCACTGCTCCCGGCGATGCTGCTGGCCGGCTTCTATCTCCTGCCGTGGCTGCGCTGGGAGGGTCGCCAGGCGCTGTTGTTCGACCTCACCGCGCGCCGCTTCGATCTGTTCGGCTGGACCCTCTGGCCGCACGACGTCGGCATCCTGCTGGGCCTGGCCGCCGTGCTGGCCACCGCACTGGTACTGCTCACCAACCTGGCCGGCCGGGTGTGGTGCGGCTACGGCTGTCCGCAGACCGTGTGGAGCCGTTTGTTCCGGTGGATGGATCAAGGCACCGCGCGCTGGCTGCCGGCCACAGGCGCAGCGCGTGCGGTCAAGCATCTGCTATGGCTGTTGGTAGCCGCGTGGACGGGCATCACCTTCGTGGGCTTTTTCAGCCCGATCCACGGCCTGGTCGGTACGCCGTGGCCACCGGTCTGGAGTGGCTGGGAAACGTTCTGGATCGTCTTCTATGCCGCAGCCACCTGGGGCAATGCCGGCTTCCTGCGCGAACACGTCTGCCGCGAGCTGTGTCCGTATGCGCGCATCCACGGCATGTTCTGCGACAACGACACGCCGCGCATGCAGTACCACGCACGCCGCGGCGAACCGCGCGGCCCACGCGTGGCTGGGCTGGGCGGTGTCCAGGCGCGGGGCCGCGGACTGCTTGATCCCACCAGCGCCAGCGACTATGCGTTCCGCGCCGCGCACGAGGATATCGCCGGCCCGATGCCGCACTTCAGCGCCGATCGACTCGGCGATTGTCTGGACTGCGGGGACTGCGTCAGCGTCTGCCCGATGGCGCTGGACGTACGCGCCGGGCCGAACGCTGATTGCATCAGTTGTGGCGACTGCCAGGATGCCTGCGATGCGCGCATGCGTGCCTGGCAGTTCCCACCGGGATTGCTTCGTTATGCGCGTCCATCGGCCATGCAGCACCGCCCGTCACGCTGGGTCCGCCCGCGCACGCTCGCCGCGGCCGGCACGCTGTTGGCGCTGCTGGCCATCGGTCTTCATCACCTGTAGTGGCGCCGCGTTGGCGGTTGTCCCCGTATCGTTTCCCCGGTCCCCCGACCCGGTTTCAGCGCGCGCGTGGGCGTACGCTGCGCGGCGGCACCAACTGGGCGCGCCGCACGATCCCCAACTGCTCAATGATCAACGCCAGCTCATTGGTGACACGGGTTCGCGCGGTGCCCTGCGCGGGTGGGACCAGGCGCTCGAGCACGCGCTGGTAGGTGGACCAGAATTCCGGGCCGCAGCCATGTTTCACGTAGGCGGCTTCCAGCTCGGTTCGCACTCCGTCAGCCAAGTCATGTTCGCCGTATTCCATACGACCTCCGTGGGACTTGCTTGCTTCAGGGACGACAAAACCCCCTCAGGGGGCGGATTCACTTCGGGTTCACCTAAAATTTGCACGGTCATCGCATTAAGTCAATTACCCGAAGGATAAAAGCCACGCCCCCGATGAACCGTTCATACAACGTCCGAACCCGTGCCTGCATCATGCAGGCCGGATACTGACAGCAATATGTCAGGGCGGCGCGCCCGATAATCCGCGCCTGGCCGCCACTCCCCGGGAAGCTGCACAGGGGCGGGCAATCTCACTCAGCCGCCGAGCGGCTCTCCTGCAGACTCGCGCGCTCGGGCAGGTGCGGCGCGACGAACTGCATCAGACGCTCCATGGCACTGTCTGCCGGCGGTCCGCCCGCGGCGCGATCGGCAAACGCCTCCCACTCCCCGGCAGACAAAGTCTCGACCAAGGTCGGCTCCACGCCCAGCCAGCGCATGCTCCAGTAAGGAAAGTAGCGCGCAGGCACGCGGGCGTGACCGAGTTTGCGGATGTTCCGATGGCTGCGGGCCTGCAGTACGCGCTCGTGTACTGCCGACACCCCGTCATCCGGGCCTTCGAAGTACTGCAGGAAACGATTGCCATCGCAGAGAAGCACACCGGTGACCCCGGCCAGGCTGTTGAAGCGGATGGCATCCTCGACAAGTGCATCGAGATGCTCCGCAGACAGCGGGCCTGCAACGTCGCTGACATACGCGATCGCGCAAAGGGGCATGGGTAAACTCCGACGATTTCAAAGCACTATGCTGGCACTTTCAGGTATCTAAATAAAGCCGTTGCCTGAAGCATTCAGAACATACCTGAAACGAACGCCTCCCGTCCTGCACGCGGTCGCCGGTCAGGGCACCCGCCTGGCGCCGCTGGATTACCGATGTCCCGCCATCGAGCTTCGTACCGCTTCACTGAACGCATCGAGCAGGAATGGCTTGGCGATCATCGCCATGCCGTTATCGAGGAATGCCGAGCGCTCCTGTGCTTTCTCTGCGTAGCCGGTCATGAACAGCACCGGCAACGAGGGCCGCGATTGCCTCGCGATTTCGGCCAGTTGGCGTCCGTTGAGGCCGGGCAGTCCGACGTCGGTGATCAGCAGGTCGATCTTCTTGGATGAGCCGAGGATCGGAATGGCGCCATCGGCATCACCCACGACTTCAGCGGTATACCCGAGGTCTTCCAGCACCACGGTGACCAGCATGCGCACCTGCTCGTCGTCCTCCACCACCAGGATCGATTGCCCGGCGCCGAGCGACACTGGCTGTGCGCTCGGTGCACCGTCGTCCTCGGCGGCGTCGTTCACCACCGGCATGAACAACGCGACCGTGGTGCCCTGCCCTGGCGTGGAATCGACCGTGATGTGGCCGCCGGACTGCTGCATGAAGCCGTAGATCATCGACATACCCAAGCCCGTGCCCTTGCCGATCGGCTTGGTGGTGAAGAACGGCTCGAAGATCCGCTCGACCACCTCCGGTGGCATGCCGGTGCCGGAATCGGAGACCGATACCACGGCGTACTCGCCTGCCGGAATGGTCGGCACTTCGCCCTCGGCGGCGAAAACGTGCGAGGTCCGCAGGATCAGTTCACCCCCTTCAGGCATCGCGTCACGTGCATTGATCGCCAGATTCAGCAGCGCGCTTTCGAACTGGTTGCTGTCCAGGTTGGCGCGCAGCGGCGCGTCACTGGTCGCCATCTGGATGCGGATCTTCTCGCCCAGCGTGCTGCGCAGCAGGTGCTGGACCGATCCAACCAGCGCGTTGAGTTCCACCGTCTTCGAATCCAGCGACTGACGTCGCGAAAACGCCAGCAGACGCTGGGTCAAGGCCGCCGCGCGCTGGCTGGAGGCGGTGGCCGCATCCAGGAAGCGCTCCATCCCTTCCATGCGCCCCATGTCCAGGCGCATGCGCATGATGTCCAGCGAGGAGAGGATGCCGGTCAGCATGTTGTTGAAGTCGTGCGCGATGCCGCCGGTCAATTGCCCGATGGCATCCATCTTCTGCGACTGGCGCAGGGCCGCTTCGCTGGCCTCACGCGCGGCCATCTGCCGCTCCAGCTCCGCCGTGCGCTCGGCCACCATCGCCTCCAGGTCCGAGGCATGTTGCTGACTCGTTTCCAGGGCCAGCTTGGAGGCCGTGATATCGGTGACGAAGACGTGGAACCCATCCGGCGCGCCGTCTGCATCCCAGCGCGGCGAATAACGGATCTCGCTGTCGCGCCGGCGGCCGTCACTGAACGGCCAGTTGGCCTCGAACACGATGTGCTCGCCCGCCAGCGCACGTTCGATCAACGGGCGGCGGGTGCGCCAGACCTCCTGCCCGACTACCTCCGGCACGCGTTTGCCGATCACGGCCGATACAGGACGCTCGAACCAGGCCTCATACGCTTTGTTCGCGAAGCGGTAACACAGGTCACGGTCGATGAAGGCGATCAGCACCGGCATCGCATCGGCCACCAGGCGCAGTTCTGCTTCGCTGCGCTCCAGTGCGGCACGGCCATCGGCCAGCGCCCGCATCTGATCACGGACCAGGAACTGCTTGTCGCGCGCACGCAGCGCACTGCGCACGGAGCTGAGCAGCGAGCTGCTGCCCAGCGGCCGGTCCAGCTCGATGATGTTGATCGACAACTGCAGGCCAGGATCGGCCAAGGGGCGCTTCTGCGAGTGCGGCGACCGCAGCAGAATGACGGGAATATCCGACCAGGACGGTTGCTTGGCCAAGGGCTCCAGCAACGCTGCGGTGCCCTTGGCGACCGCCTCTTCGGTGACGACCACCGCACCCACGTCATCATCAAGCGCGGCGGCCAGCCGTGGCAGGCTCTCGTGGATCGCGGTGCGCAGCCCGGCGGCATTGAGTACGCCGGCAATGCTCGGCGCATCGCGCCCGAACGGCGCAAAGATATGCACCACACCGGAAATGGAGTCACTCTGCACGGGTGTGGCCGAGCAGATGCGCCGTATTGCCCACGAATTCCGGCGTGCCGGTCAGAATGCCCTTGAACTCATTGAGCGGGGCGCTCAGCGAGATTCCCTTGCCGTCGATCTTCAGCTCGCGGATCGTATTCTCGTGCGCACCGCCCCGATTCTTGATCACCGAGATCGCCTTGCGGATGCGCCCCTGCGATTCGAAGAAGCGGAACAGCACGACCGAGTCCGCGATGTAGGAGACGTTGAGATTACCGGTCGACATCGTGCCGACCAACCCGTGTTGCGGATTGATCAGGATGGTCGCCACGCCCTTCTGGTTGAGATAGGACAGCATCTCGTGCAGCTGAAGCATCAGCTGCTTTTCCTGGGGCATCGCGGTGACGTAGCCGTTGAGGCTGTCGATCACCAGCAGGCGGCACTGGCGCTCCTCGACTGCACGTTGCATGTTCCAGGCGAACTCGCCCGGTGAGATCTCGGCCGGATCGACCTGCAGGATTTCCAGCAGGCCCGACGCCAGGTGTTTGCTCAGATCGATGTCCAGCGACTCGGCGCGGGCCAGCAAGGTGCCGATGCGCTCATCGAATTCGAAAATGCAGCAGTGCTCACCGCGCTCGCAGGCCGCCCAGACGTACTGCAGCGCCACATTCGTCTTGCCGCTGCCCGCCGGGCCGGTCAACAGCGTGCTGGTGCCCCGCAGCGGACCGCCGCCGAGCAGACTGTCGATCTCGCCGACCCCGCTGCTGATGGGCGTGCCGTTGAATGTGGCGTGGTGGTCCGAGGCGATCAACCGCGGAAAGACCTCCAGGCCCCCTTCACGGATCGTCATGTCGTGGTAGCCGGCGGTGAAGTTCACCCCGCGCAGTTTCTGGACATGCATCCGGCGGCGCGCCGGGCCGAAATCCAGTGTCAGGCGTTCCAGCGACACCACGCCATGGCAGAGGCTGTGCAGCTGGCCATCGCGCTCCTCGCCGAAGGCCGTCATGTCATCGACCAGCACCACGGTCGCGCTCTTGGGCGCGAAGAACTGCTTGAGCGAGAGGATCTGGCGGCGATAACGCAGCGGATCCTGCGATAGCAATCGCAGCTCGGACAGCGAATCGAACACCACCCGATGCGGCTTGATGCGCTCCACCTCGCCGAGGATCAGCTTGACCGTCTCGTCCAGCTCGACTTCCCAGGAGTGCAGTACCGACTGCATCCGTCCGTCGCCCAGCGCTTCCTCGGCCGAGGCCAGCTCAAACAGGTCCAGGCCATCCAGGGACCAGCCGTGAGCATTGGCAACTTCGCGCAGCTCGTCAGCCGTCTCGGAGAGCGTGATGTAGAGACAGCGCTCGCCCTTGCTCAGCCCATGCAGCAGAAACTGCAGGGACAGCGTGGTCTTGCCGGAGCCTGGCGGTCCTTCCAGCAGGTACAGCCGCCCCTGCGGGAAGCCCCCGCCGAGGATGCTGTCGAGGCCTTCGATACCCGTCGCTACGCGTGCTTTTTGTGTCTGCATAAGGCTGCCAAAGTGGACGGCCGCAGCATACGAAGCGTGTTGTGTAGGCCCTGTCGGCTCTGGCCTCCGAAACTGAATGGAGGCCCACAACGCACAAAGCCCGCTTTCGCGGGCTCTGGGCTACTTTCCATTTGGAGGCCTGGGTCGGAATTGAACCGGCGTACGCGGATTTGCAGTCCGCTGCATGACCACTCTGCCACCAGGCCGGTGACCCTACGATCATCGAAGGCGTGTTGCGCGCCCCGATAAAACAAGACCCCGAGAACGGGGCCTGGTCAGGATTTGGAGCGGGAAACGAGACTCGAACTCGCGACCTCAACCTTGGCAAGGTTGCGCTCTACCAACTGAGCTATTCCCGCAAAATCAAGCGGGTATGTTACCGAAACCACTCGAAACACACCAGCTTTTTCACACTTTTTTTCACATCCCGGCCGATGCTTCCGGACTGGATGCCCGCGTGCCACCGCGGAGAAAAACAAGGCCCCAAGGGGGCCCTGTCGAAATCTGGAGCGGGAAACGAGACTCGAACTCGCGACCTCAACCTTGGCAAGGTTGCGCTCTACCAACTGAGCTATTCCCGCAGACTTTCGCTTGCCCCGACCGCACCGCACCCTGAGGCGCTGGAGGCTGTCGGCCCCTCGACCTGCGTCGAAGGAGCGCCATTCTGTCGGAATTCCTTCACGTCGTCAACATCCTTTTCGCCGCAACGTGGTGTGGTTTCCCACCGGGCGGTCACGGCGGCCTCCGACATCTTCCCCCGTTCTGCTCCCGCACAAAGTCCCCATGTCCGGCTTGCCAGACGTTGACGCGCCGAAGCGCCCCCGGACTTGCACGTCCAGTGCAGCGCAACGCCCTCGCGCAGCCGGCGCCCGTCGAATACCCCCTTCACCCTGTCCTGGGCGAAGGACGGGTGCAACTGCAGGCCCCTCCACTGGGGCGCAGCTCACCGGCGAGCCGCCACGGCAGGTTCGGCGTTTGGTTGCACGTTTCCCACAAGTTGTATTGTCAAAGGGAGTGCAACGCCGTCTGATGCATGCAATGCAGCGGACCCCACACCTGAAGACTCCGACACCCATGGCACACACCTCTGGCAGCAGCACCAGGCTGATGCTGTCTGCACTCCATTTCATTCAATGTTGCCCTGCGCGCATGGCCGCCACCTGTACGGGACTGTTATTGAGCGCATCGGCGATAGCCGCCCCCGTGACGCTCGTATTCCCGCTGCCCGATGGCCACCACCTGAGCATCTCGGCCAGCGACAAGCACGTACACGCGCAGCGGATGTCGGGAAGACGTCGGGCCATTTCCGTGGATGCCGACCTGCGACGGGTGCTGATGCAGGCCGATACCGTGTTTCCGATCAACCGCAGCGCCTTCATGCTGGAGGGCGGTCCGGGCGTAACGCTGTTCGTACGCACGTCATCCAATTCCGCCCGTCCGATGGCCTACTGCGGTTCGGGGCGGGAAGACCAGGTGCTGCTGATCGAACTCCGCGCGAACCGACTGGCCTTGCTCGACCGACTGCTGCTCGACAGCTGCTTACGTTCCATTGCAGTGATCGCAGACCTGGGCGACTGGCCACAGGAAGCCGTGGAACCAATGGCACATCCGTGGGTGGCTCGATTTCAGGCGCTCGACATGGATGGCCCTTATCCCCGCTGCGTTCGCATCGCACATCAACGACTCTGGGTAGACGACTCCTGCGAGACACCCGAGCGGCCTCAGCCTGAGTAGTCGCCCGGCCCGCCATGGCCGACCGCGCTGCGGTGCTGACGGAGTGAACCCATGATGCAGATGCATGCCCGAGGCACGGCACACAAACGGAAAAAGCGACCCGGAAGGTCGCTTTTTTCGTTGCATCGCATCGGGACGGATCACGATGGGATGCGGTATCTGGAGCGGGAAACGAGACTCGAACTCGCGACCTCAACCTTGGCAAGGTTGCGCTCTACCAACTGAGCTATTCCCGCTTGGGAGGCGAAATTCTACAGCCAAATGCATCCCTGTCAACAGCCCTCACGCACTCTTTTTTGCTTTGGTGTTCTCACGCGCGAGGCGCTCGTCTTCGCGCAGGCTTGGCCACGCCGCGTGCAGGTACTGCAGGCCGGACCACAGCGTCAGGATCGAGGCGATCGCCAGGGTCCAGTCGCCGATGTGGAAGACCTCGGTGCCCATCCAGATGTCCTGCATCGGGGTGTGCGGTGCGACCGAGTACAGCAGGCACAGCAGCGCGACCATCTGCGCGGTGGTTTTCACCTTGCCGATCACGGCCACACGCACCTTGGCCCGCTGGCCGATTTCCGCCATCCATTCGCGCAGTGCCGAGACGGCGATTTCACGGCCGACGATCACTGCCGCCCAGACCGCCATCCACGCGGTGGGGTGGCCCTGCACGATCAGGAACAGCGCCACGGCCACCATCAGCTTGTCCGCGACCGGGTCGAGGAAGGCGCCGAACGCGGACTGCAGGTCGTAGCGGCGGGCGATCCAGCCGTCGAGCCAGTCGGTGAGCGCAGCCAGGCCGAAGATCGCCGCCGAGGCGAAATTGGTCCACTTGTAGGGGAGATAGAACACCAGCACCAGAACGGGGATCATCACGATCCGCAGCAGGGTCAGCCAGGTGGGGAGGGTCAACTTCATTGCGTCTCTCTACTCGCCCGCCGCGTCGGGCGTGGGCAGTCCATGAAGGTTAGCGTAGATACGCGCAGCGAGGGCGTCATTGATGCCGTCCACTTTCGCGATTTCCGCTTCGCCGGCGGCTTTCAGGCCGACCAGGCCGCCAAAATGTTTGAGCAGGCTGGCGCGCCGGCGCGGGCCGATGCCAGGAATATCCTCGAGCTTGCTGGTCATCCGGGCCTTCTGGCGGCGCCCACGGTGGCCGGTGATGGCGAAGCGGTGGGCTTCGTCACGCACCTGCTGGATGAACTGCAGCGCCGGTGACGCCGCACCCGGGCGCAGTTCGCGGCCGTCCGGCATGACCAGGGCTTCATGCCCTGCCCTGCGCTCCACACCCTTGGCCACGCCGACCAGCATCACCCCTTCCACGCCCAGATCGGCCAGCGCGGACTGCGCCTGGGCCAGCTGGCCGGCGCCGCCGTCGATCAGCAGCAGATCCGGCAATACGCCGTCCTCTTCCACCGCGCGGCGGAAGCGCCGCTCGATCGCCTGGTGCATGGCCGCATAGTCATCGCCGGGCTCGATGCCGCTGATATTGAAACGGCGGTACTGGCTGCGCACCGGTCCGGCCGCATCGAACACCACGCACGAGGCCACGGTGGCTTCGCCCATGGTGTGGCTGATATCGAAACACTCCACGCGCTTGACCTGCTCGGTCAGGCCGAGCATCTGCCGCAGGTCTTCGCTGCGCGCGTGCTGCGCGGTGCGGCTGCCCAACTCGGTGACCAGGGTGATCTGCGCGTTGCGTGCGGCCAGTTCCACGTAGCCGGCGCGCTCACCGCGCACGTTCCAGCGCAGCTGCACCTTGTGTTCGGCCGAGGCACTCAAGGCCGATTCGATCAGGCTGGCATCCGGGATTTCGCGGTCGAGCAGGATCTCGCGCGGAGGGGCGTGCTCGGCGTAATACTGCGAGACGAACGCGCCCAGCACTTCATCGGCACTCTCCTCGCCATTGGTGCGCGGGAAGAACGGCCGCGTGCCCATGTTGCGGCCATCACGGAACGCCAGCAGCAGCACGCAGGCGCTGGCGCCCTGGGTGGCGCAGGCGAGCACGTCCAGATCCGCCGCGCGGCCATCCACGTATTGGCGGGTCTGCATGCTGCGCAGCGAGGCGATCAGATCGCGCAGGCGCGCGGCCTGCTCGAATTCCAGTGCTTCGCTGGCGGTCTGCATCTGGGTGCCGAGCTCGCGCGCGAGCTGGTCGCTCTTGCCTTCCAGGAACATCGAAGCGCGGCGTACCGACTCGGCGTAATCCTCCGGTGCCACCAGCTCCACGCAGGGCGCGCTGCAGCGGCCGATCTGGTACTGAAGGCAGGGCCGCGAGCGGTTGCGGAACACGCTGTCTTCGCAGCTGCGCAGCTTGAACAGCTTGTGCATCAGGTTGAGCGTTTCGCGCACGGCAGTGACGCCGGGGTACGGGCCGAAGTAACGCCCCGGCACCGCGCGCGGGCCACGGTGCAGTGCGATCCGCGGCCATTGCTCACGGGTCAGCAGCACGTGCGGATAGGTCTTGTCGTCGCGCAGGGAGACGTTGTAGCGCGGCGAGAGCGACTTGATCAGCTGGTTTTCCAGCAGCAGCGCCTCGGCCTCCGAGCGGGTCACGGTCACGTCCATGCGCGCGACCTGCGACAGCATCGACATGATCCGCGTGGTCTTGGGCGTGCCGTTGAAATAGCTGCCCACGCGGTTGCGCAGCGCACGCGCCTTGCCGACGTACAGCAGCGTGTCATCGGCAGCGTACATGCGGTACACGCCGGGGGCGGTGCTCAGGTGGGCCGCAAATGCCTTGCCATCGAAGGCGGGGGCGGAAGAAACAGTCATTCGTTGATCGGCACGTCGCTCAGGACACCACTGACGGGGTCGAAGCGCAGCACGGCGTGGGCATCGGTCTCGGCAATCCAGACCGCGCCACCGCCCAGCGCCAGGCCAGCCGGGCCGTGCAGGCGGCGCGGCAACCCCAGCGTACTCAGCTCACCACCGCCCAGGCGCAGCGTGCGCAGGCGGCCGTTGCCGGCATCGGCGATCCACAGCAGCGGCGCATCCGGACTCAGGGCAATTGCCTGCGGGTACTGCAGCAGTGCCGAGGTGCGCGGGCCGTCCTGTTCGCCGAACGTCCACAGCCCCTGCCCGACCAGCGTCTGCACCAGGTCACCACGCAACTGCATGGCGCGGATCGAGGAGCCCAGCGCATCGCAGACGTACAGCACCTGCTGGACCGCCGCGACAGAGCACGGCTGCGCGAACGCGGCCACGTGGCCACTGCCGTCGCGCTCGTCGATCGCCCCACTGCCGGCGCGCCACTGCAGGCTGCGCTGGCCAAGGTGATAGCTCCAGATACGGTTGTCGCCGGCCATGGCGATGTGGATCTGGTTGTCGGCGACGGCCAGGCCCTGCGGGTGGTTGAGTGCGGTGTGGCGCGGATCGGCCACCGGCCCTTCGATCAGTTCGCCGGGGCGGCCGGTGCCGCATAGCGTGTCGACCTGGCCGGAGAGCAGATGGATGCGGCGCAGGGCATGGTTGCCGGTGTCGGCCACGTACAGCCATTCGCGCTCCAGCGCCAGGCCCTGGGGATGGTGGAAGGCCGCCTGGGCCTGGTCCCCATCCATGAAATCGGCGGTGCCCATGCCGAACTGGCGCAGCACGCGGCCACCATGGCTGCACTCGAGCACGCGGTGATGGCCGGTGTCGGCGATGTACAGGCGCTCGGTGGTCACCGCCAACCCGGTCGGGAAGCGCAGCGGCAGGCGCGGCTCGGGGCTCAGCTCACGGGCGCCGTGCAGGTCCTCATCGGACGGCCGCGAGCTGCCTTCGCACAGCGCAGCAAGGGAGCGTTCCAGTTCCCCGCCAAGACCGACCAGACGCTCGCGCTCGCGCCCTTGGGCATCGAGCAGGACCAGGGTCGGCCATGCGGTCACGCCGAAGCGTCGCCAGCCATCCCATTCCGCGTCCAACAGTGCCGGTGCGTTCAGCCCCTGACGGCGCAGCAGCTTGAGGGACTGATCGGGATCGCGCTCGCCATCGAAACGTGGCACCTGCAGCACCAGCAGCTGCAGCTTGCCCGGGTGGCGCGACTGCCACTGGGCCAGCTCGGCCAGCCGCTGCGCGCACCATACCGAGGCGGCGTTGACGAAGGCCAGCACGACCGGCCGACCCTGCAACTCGGCCAGGGTGGTCGGTTTGGCGTTGAGCCAGGTGGCGAATTCGGGAAGATCCTGGACGGGCTGGACGTTCATGCCCCGATTATGCCGGACTCGGCGTCATGCAACCGTCGTGCCACGGTCACGGGTGTGCTGCCCACCTGGCCTCGGCACGCGCCAGATCGTCCGGGGTGTCGATGCCGGGCGGGAACTCGGCCGGGGTCAGCGCCACGCTGATGCGGTGCCCCGCTTCGAGCACACGCAGCTGCTCCAGCGATTCCAGCTGCTCCAAGGTGCCGGCCGGCAACGCGGCGAACTGGCGCAGGAAGCCGGCGCGGTAACCGTAGATGCCGATATGGCGCAGCCAGTGCGGGCCGGGCAGCGTATCGCGCGAGCGCGCGAAGGCATCGCGGTGCCACGGAATCGGCGCGCGGCTGAAGTACAGCGCATCCAGGTTCTGCTTGCGCACGACCTTGACCACGTTCGGGTCGAACAGGGTGTCCGCGTCTTCCACCGGCGTGGCCAGCGTGGACATCTCCGCATCGCTGTAGACCAGGGCTTCGGCCACCGCGCGGATTCCTTCGGCCGGGGCGAACGGCTCATCGCCCTGCAGGTTCACCACCAGGGTGTCATCGGACCAGCCCGCCTGTGCGGCGCACTCGGCCAGCCGATCGGTGCCGGAGGCGTGCTCGGTGGAGGTCATCGCCACGCGCACTTCGGCCAGGCCCTGCAGGGCCTCGGCGATGCGCTGATCGTCGGTGGCGACCCACACCTCGCGCGCGCCGGCGAGCAGCGCGCGTTGCGCCACGCGCAGCACCAGCGGCTCGCCGCCGAGCAGGCGCAGCGGCTTGCCCGGCAGCCGCGAAGCGGCATAACGGGCGGGAATGGCGACGACGAACTCGACGGAAGCGCTCATGGGGGATGACCTGTACGAAAGGAATGCAGTCCGGGCGTCAGTGTGCCGCAACCGGCACCGGGCCCGTCAACGCTTGCCGAGTTTCTCGACGCGGTCCAGCAGGCTGATCCAGAACGCCGCCGGCAACTCGGCCGACAGCGGCACGGCGAAGTGCCATTCGGTCGCGAAGGCCTTGCACTTGACCGCGTCCTTCTCGGTCATCAGCACCGGCAGTTCACTGCCGAAGCGCAGATCCGCTGGCTGGTAGGCATGGTGATCGACGAAGGCATGCGGCACCACACCGATGCGATGCGCGCGCAGCATGTCGAAGAAGCGCTGCGGGTTGGCAATGCCGGCCACGGCATGTACGCGCTGGCCCTGGAAATGAGAGAGGCGCCGCGCGCGGCCGCCCTGCAGCGGCTGTGCGCTGTCGATGCGCAGCTGCATGGGCCATTCGCCGAAGCCGCAGGCGGTCTGCGCTTCGGTGCCGTCGCTGGCCTGGCCCATGTTGACCACGCGGAAATCGCAGTCGCGCGCACGGCTGGCCGGCTCGCGCAGTGGGCCGGCGGGAATTAGCCGACCGTTGCCGTAGCGGCGCTGTGCGTCGACCACTTCAATTTCGATGTCGCGCGCCAGCCGGTAGTGCTGCAGGCCGTCGTCGCAGACGATGATGTCGCAGCCCGCATCGACCAGCGCCTTGCCGGCCGCCACACGGTCCGCATCCACCCGCACCGGCACGCCGGTTTTCCAGGCGATCAGCACCGGCTCGTCGCCGC
This sequence comes from Stenotrophomonas sp. IS26, assembly GCF_054188265.1. Taxonomy (NCBI): domain Bacteria; kingdom Pseudomonadati; phylum Pseudomonadota; class Gammaproteobacteria; order Lysobacterales; family Lysobacteraceae; genus Stenotrophomonas; species Stenotrophomonas sp. IS26. The sequence continues at coordinate 33,327 of NZ_JBSZJV010000007.1, read as the reverse complement.
CGACGGCGGTATCGGTACTGGCCAGCACCCAGCGCGGGGTGCCCGCATCGTCGCGACCATAGCCACGGCTGGCGACCCCCGGCTTCCAGCCCGCTTCGCGCAGGCGGTTGACCAACGCGATCGTCAGCGGGGTCTTCCCAGTGCCACCGGCGGTGACATTGCCGACCACCACCACCGGCACCGGCAGCGAATGCCGTTTCAGCCAGCGACGCCGATACGCCATCCGGCGCAGCGCGACCGCCGCACCGTACAGCGGTGACGCCAGGCGTGCCAGGAACGGAATGGCGCTGCCGTCATACCAGTACGACGGCGTGTGGGTGCCCTTGCCTGCCATCAAGGCTGCCTTTCGCGGAACTGCATCTTGTGCAGGTGCTCGTACAAGCCACCCAGCGCCAGCAGTTCGTTGTGCGTGCCACGCTCGACGATGCGGCCATGGTCCATCACCAATACCTGATCGGCATGTTCGATGGTGGACAGACGGTGCGCGATCACCAGCGTGGTGCGCTCGGGCATCAGCCGCTGCAACGCATCCTGCACCAGACGCTCGGACTCGTTATCGAGCGCGGCGGTGGCTTCATCCAGGATCAGGATCGGCGCATCGCGCAGGATCGCGCGGGCGATCGCCAGGCGCTGACGCTGACCGCCCGAGAGCAGCGCACCGTTCTCGCCGACGGGGGTCTGCAGCTGCTGCGGCATGCGCGCGATGAACTCCCACGCATTGGCCGCTTCGGCCGCAGCGCGGATCTGCGCTTCGGTCGCATCCATGCCGTAGGCGATGTTGGCGCCCACGGTGTCATCGAACAGCATGACCTTCTGCCCAACCATGGCTACCTGGCGACGCAGGTCCGCCAGCGGGTAATCGTCCAGCGCCACCCCATCCAGCGTGATGCGGCCACCGCTGGGTTCGTAGAAGCGCGGGACCAGCCGGATCAGGCTGGTCTTGCCGCTGCCGGAACGGCCGACAATTGCCGTCACCGTGCCGGGTTTGGCCACGAAACTGATGTCGTCCAGCGCGATGCCGGTGTCTTCGCGATAGCGCAGCATCACGTGCTCGAACGCGAGCTCGCCACGTGCGCGGCCGATCCGCTGGATGCCTTCGTCGCGCTCGACGGGCATATCGAGAATCCCGAACAGGCGCTCGGCCGCGGCCACACCGCGCGAGATCGAGGTCTGCACGCTGGTCAGGCGACGCAGCGACGGAATGATCGCCATCATCGAGGTCATCAGGCCCATGAACTGGCCCGCGTTGAGCTTGCCGGCCAGTGCCTCGCGGGTCGACACCCACACGATCACCGCCAGCGCCAGGGCCGCCAGGAACTGCACCGTGCTGGAGGCCAGCGCGCGCGTGGTTTCGACCTTCATGTTCAGGCCGAGCATGCGGTTGGCCAGACGGGAGTAGCGCGAGATCTCGTGCGCCTGGGTGCCATGCACCTTCACTTCCTGCTGCGCGGCCAGGGACTGCTCGGCGGTCTGCGCCATGCCGCCCATGCCGTCCTGGATGCCACGGCTGATCCGGCGGTAACGCTTGCCCACGATCGAGACGATCACACCGATGAGTGGCACCACCACCAGCATCGCCATCGTGACCTTGACGCTCATCTGCAGCATCACCACCAGCATGGCGATGATGGTGAGCGTATCGGCCACCAGGGTCTTGAGCGCATCGGCGCTGGCCTGGGTGACCTGCTCGGTGTCGAAGTTCAGGCGGCTGACCATCACCGGCGTGGCTTCAGCATCGAAATGCGAAGACGGCAGATGCAGGTACTTTTCCAGCACCTGCTCACGCAGGTCGCGCACCACGCTGCGCCCGGTGCGGGCCAGCGCGTAATCGCTGACCAGGGTGGCCAGGCTGCGCATCATGAACAACCCGAGGATGGTCAGCGGCAGGATCACCGCCATCCGCGGCTCCGGGTTGACGAACCCCCGGTTGACCAGCGGCTCCATCAGCTTGGTGAAGCTGTAACCGGCCAGGGCCTCCACCACCATCGCGACCACGGCGGCGACCATGAACACCCAATAGGCACCGGTATACCCGAGCAGGCGCTTGTAGATCGGCCAGACGGGGGAATGTTTCTTGCTCATGGACGCACCTCCGGCGCGGTAGCGATGGCGATGCGGCGGAAGCCCAGCTGGCCCAGAGCATCCTGGGCCGTGACGACAGCCTGGTAAGGCGTGCGCGCGTCGGCGCGCAACAGCACGGTCTGTTCCCGATCGCTGCCGGCGACGGCGGCAATCGTCTGCTTGACCGACTCGACGTCGGTGCGCAGCACTTCCTGGTCGTTGATGAAGTAACGCCCCTCGGCATTGACCAGCACGCTCAGCGAGCGCGGCGGCTCGGTGGTGTCCTGCTGGCTGGCGGTCGGCAACTGCAGCTGCAACGTCGAGCGCGCATCGAAGGTGGTGGTGACCACGAAGAAGATGATCAGGACAAGGATCACATCGATCAGGGGAACCAGATCGATATGCGGCTCGTCCTGGATCCGGTCATTGCGGATGCGCATCCGTCAGCCCTTGACCGTGACCGGTGCGGCGCCGGCCGAACCAGCGGCGGCACGCGGCCCGTTGTTCATCACGCCCGGGCGACCATCAAGCGCATCCAGCAGCGCCGACGCCTCCTGCTCCATCTCGATCACGTAGCCGGCGATGCGGCCTTTGAAATAGCGATGGAACATCAGCGCCGGAATCGCCACGATCATGCCCGTGGCGGTGCAGACCAGCGCCTTGCCGATACCGCCGGCCAGCTGGTTCACATCGCCCACGCCGTGGTCGAGGATGCCCATGAACATCTGGATCATGCCGACCACCGTGCCGAGCAGGCCCAGCAGCGGACCGGCCGAGGCGATCGTGCCAAGGGCATTCAGGAACCGCTCCATGCGGTGAACCAGATGCCGGCCGGCATCTTCGATGCGTTCGCGGATCTGGTCGCGCGGGCGGTTGCGTGCTTCCAGCGCGGTCGCCAGCAGCGCGCCCAGCGGCGAGTTGCCGCGCAGCGACTGGATATGACTCGGGTCGAGCTTGCCGCGCGCGGCCCAGTTGCGCACTTCCTGGCCCAGCCCGGGGGGCAGGACTTCATTGCGCCGCAGGGTCCAGAAACGCTCCAGGACGATTGCCAAAGCCAGTACGCCCAACAGCAGCAGCGGCAGCATCGGCCAGCCACCGGCCTTGACCAGTTCCCACACGTTTCAATCCTCCGGCCCAGCGGCCGCCTGTTTGATCGCCGATAGGATAGCAGCCGGCCGGCTCCGCTCCGCTGCATCCCACCAACGCCGCTCGAAAACCCGTTGTTCACGCACCTGCAGGCCGTCACGCCCGAGCCAGACCCGCACCGCGCCGCTCTCGGAGGTGTTGAGCACCTCGGCGCCCACGGCCTGCCAGCGCTCCACCACCTCGGCACGCGGATGGCCAAACCGGTTGCGGTGACCGGTCGAGACGATCGCCAGCCGCGGCGCGACGGCCGCCACCCAGGCCGGCGTGGACGAACTGGCACTGCCATGGTGCGGAACCACTACTGCCTGGGCCGCCAGCAGCGCGCCTGCGTGCTGGACCAGCAGGGCCTCGCTGCGCTTCTCGATGTCCCCGGCCAGCAGAATCGCCCCCCGGCTGGTTTCCAGCCGCAGCACGCAGCTGCTGTCGTTGGTCGGCTGCGGTTCGTCACGCGGGGGATGCAGCACCCGGAACGTCACGCCATCCCACTGCCAGGATTGCCCGGCATGGCAGGCCGATGCGCGGCCGCGCAGGGCGCCGGGCGGCGCCTGCAGCGTCGCGCCGGGAAAGCTGCGACGCACCCCGCGCAGGCCACCGGTGTGGTCGCGATGGTCGTGGCTGATCATGATCCGATCCAGCCGCCCCTGCCCCAGCGCACGCAGGGTCGGCACCACGATCCGCTCACCGGCATCGAAGCCGTCCTCGGCCCCCGGCCCGGTGTCGTACAGCAGCGTGTGCCGACGCGTGCGCACTGCTACGGCCAGGCCCTGCCCCACGTCCATCACCAGCAGTTCCACCTCGCCCTCGGCCGGCCCATGCCGCGCCGGCCACAGCAACGGCAGGCACAGCAGCAGTGCGGGGACCCGGCCACCACTGCCACGCGGCAGCAGCAGCCAGAACACGCCGAACACGGCCGAGATCAGCGCCCAGCGGTTGGATTGCGGCAGCCACCACAGCGACAGCTCGCTGCGCGCGGCATACCCGAACAGCCACCAGCTCGCCTCGAAGCACCACGCCGCCAGCTGCCACGGCCAGCGCCCCGCCCCGTCGATCAGCGCCTCCAGCGCGGTGCCCAGCAGGGCCAGCGGCACCACCACCATCGTCCACCAGGGAATCGCCACCAGATTCACCAGCGGCCCCGCACGCGAGGCCTGCCCGAACAGCGCCACGGTCAACGGCAGCAGCGCCACGGTCGCCACGCCCTGCGCGCCCAGGAACCCCCGAAGCCAGCTCTCCTCGCGCCCGGGCAGGCACCAGATCAGCCACAGAACACCGGCAAAGCTCAGCCAGAAGCCGGGCGCAAGGACTGCGAGCGGATCGACCAGCAGCATCGCCAGCGCCGCCAGGGAGAGCGACTGCGCCACGGTTGCCCGCCGCCGGCTGCAGCGCGCCGCTGCCACCACCGCGATCATCAGCACGGTACGCACCGTGGGCAGCGCGAAACCGGCCGCTGCGGCGTACAGCGCCGCGCCTGCGACGGCCGCCGCCGCAGCGCCCATCGGGCGTGGTACGTACAGGCCGAGCATCGGCAGGCACCGCCAGAGCCCGCCTGCCAACAGTGCAGCGACACCAGCCACCACGCCGACATGGAAGCCGGAGATCGCCACCAGGTGGGTCACCCCCAGCGCGCGCAGGTCATCCCAGTCGGCCTGGCTCAGGCCGCGGGTATCGCCCAGTGCCAGCGCCTGGACGAAACGACGGCCATCGCCCTGGACCGCCCTGGCGATCGCACTGGCCATCCGCTCGCGCCACGCGGGCAATCCGGTTGGCTCACCCAGCGGATGCGCCTGGGCAGGTTCCCGCACGTACCCGCTGCCAGCCACCCGTTGCCGCAACGCAAAACCCTCGGCGTCGAACCCGCCCGGGTTTACCCGCCCGCGTGGCGCCCGGACACGGACCGTGACCGACCAGCGTTCGCCGGCTCGGAGCGTGCGCCGGCGATCATCGGCTGCACCACGGAATCCGTCATACCAGCCCAGGGCGAGGTCCCGGCCGCGGAGTTCGCTTGGCATCGCCGGATCATCATCGACCCGGAACCGGAAGCGGGTGCCCCCGGGACCGTGGTCGGGGAGACTGATCACGCGGCCGTGCAGCGCATGGTCCACCGGCGGCCCACCGGGGGGCAGCTGCTGCGCCAGCCCGGCGTGAGCGTGCATGGCGGCCCAGCCGAGACCGGAAAGAGCAGCACCGAGCAGGCGGAGGCGGGAGGGCAGGATCCAGAGCAGGATGCCGGCAACTGCGGCGGCGACGCCCCACCCCAGCGGCAGCAGCCGGGGCGAGAAGACGATCGCGCAGATGCCGGCCAGCAAAGCGACCACACACGCCTTGCCGAAAATGGGAAGAGACGCGTGTGCCCCCATGCCGCCGGTGTGTAGCACTCGCCGCATGTGCAGCACCCAGGAAACCCTGAGTGTCGACCGTGGGCGCAGTGCGGGGTATCAGTGCAGCATGCAGGGCGTTGTCAGGAAATGCACATAGCAAAAAAGCCAACCCGAGGGCTGGCTTTTCTGTTGTGCCACGACAGTCTCCGGGACTGAAGTGGTGGGCGGTACAGGGTTCGAACCTGTGACCCCTACCATGTCAAGGTAGTGCTCTACCGCTGAGCTAACCGCCCGTTTTGCTTTCCTGCCCCGCTGCGAATGCGTCGGTGCAGGCCGCGTATATTACGGACGCCCCCCGGAAAGCGCAACACTTTTGTGAAGATATTTCACAACGTGGTGTTCAGCCCAGACTGGCCTCCTTCAACTGGCGGATCTGATCGCGTACGCGGGCCGCATCTTCGAACTCCAGATCGCGGGCGTGCTGGTACATCTGCTGCTCCAGGGCCTGCAGGCGCTTTGCGATCTGAGCCGGCTCCATCGTGCGGTAATCGGTGGACTCTTCGGCCACGCGCCCGCCCTTGCCTTTGCCCTTCCCTTTGCCGCGCGACTCTTTCTCGGCCGCTTCCGAACGCGCGCCTTCGAGCACATCGGTGATCGGACGCAGCACCGATTTGGGCACGATGCCGTGCAGTTCGTTGTATTCGACCTGCTTGGCGCGGCGGCGGTCGGTCTCGTCGATCGCGGCCTGCATCGAGCGGGTCATCTTGTCCGCATAGAGGATCGCCTTGCCGCGCAGGTTGCGCGCGGCGCGGCCGATGGTCTGGATCAGCGACCCGGTCGAACGCAGGAACCCTTCCTTGTCGGCATCCAGGATCGCCACCAGCGACACTTCCGGCATGTCCAGGCCTTCGCGCAGCAGGTTGATGCCGACCAGCACATCGAACTTGCCCAAGCGCAGATCGCGGATGATCTCCACACGCTCGACAGTATCGATATCCGAGTGCAGGTAACGCACGCGGATGCCGTGTTCGGTCAGGTACTCGGTCAGGTTCTCGGCCATGCGCTTGGTCAGCGTGGTGACCAGCACGCGGTCGCCCAGCTTGATGCGTTCGTTGACTTCGGACATCAGGTCATCGACCTGGGTGCCAACCGGGCGGATTTCGACCACCGGATCGATCAGGCCGGTCGGGCGCACCACCAGCTCGGTGATCTCGCCTTCGGTCTCGCGCAGCTCGTACGGCCCCGGCGTGGCCGAGACATAGATGCTGCGCGGGCAACGCTCCTCCCACTCTTCGAAACGCAGCGGACGGTTGTCCAGTGCCGACGGCAGGCGGAAACCGAACTCGACCAGGGTTTCCTTGCGCGAGCGGTCGCCTTTGAACATGGCGCCGATCTGAGGAATGGTCACGTGCGATTCGTCGATCACCAGCAGCGCATCCGGCGGCAGGTAATCGAACAGCGTCGGCGGCGGATCGCCGGCGTTCTTGCCGGTGAGATGCCGCGAGTAGTTCTCGATGCCGTTGCAGTAGCCGACCTCGGCCATCATTTCCAGATCGAACTGGGTACGCTGCGCCAGGCGCTGCGCTTCAACCAGCTTGTTCTGTTCGTACAGCTGTTCCAGGCGGACCTTCAACTCTGCCTTGATCGTGTCCACCGCCGACAGCACGCGCTCGCGGGTGGTCGCGTAGTGGGTCTTGGGATAGATCGTGTAGCGCATCATCTTGCGCAGGCTTTCGCCGGTCAGCGGATCGAACATGCTGATCTGCTCGACCTCGCCTTCAAACAACTCGATGCGCACCGCTTCGCTGTCCGATTCGGCCGGGAACACATCGATCACCTCGCCGCGCACGCGGAAGGTGCCGCGGTGAAGCTCGAACTCGTTGCGGGTGTACTGCAGCTGGGTCAGGTGCTTGATCAGGTCGCGCTGGTCGATCCGCTCACCGGTGGAGAGGATCAGGCGCATCGACAGATAGTCCTCGGGCGCGCCGAGGCCGTAGATCGCCGACACCGTCGCCACCACGATCGCATCCGGGCGCGACAGCAGGGTCTTGGTCGCCGCCAGCCGCATCTGCTCGATGTGCTCGTTGATCGAACTGTCCTTCTCGATGAAGGTGTCCGACGAGGGCACGTAAGCCTCCGGCTGGTAATAGTCGTAGTAGCTGACGAAATACTCGACCGCGTTGTGCGGGAAGAACGACTTGAACTCGCCGTACAACTGCGCCGCCAGGGTCTTGTTCGGCGCCATCACCAGCGTGGGTTTCTGCACCCGCTGGATCACATTGGCGACCGTGTAGGTCTTGCCGGAACCGGTGACGCCGAGCAGGGTCTGCTTGGCGATGCCCGCCTCGAAGTTGGCGGTCAGTTTCTCGATGGCCGCCGGTTGGTCGCCCGCCGGCGAATACGGGGATACAAGTTGGAAACGATCGCTCATGGTGCCGCCACTGCCGGGAAGCCTTCAGTATAACGGCCGGGTTGGTGACGGCCTGTTGAGGGGAGTGCCGACAGCAAAACGCGGCATGAACCGGCGGCGGCGGGGCCTTCGGGCCGCCAGAGTGAAGGTTGCCCGCCCCCTCCTGGACGGTCACCGTGAAACACTCCCGCCCAGCCACCTGCGCCGGCGTGACGCTGATCCAGTCGCTGATCGCGATGGCGGTCATGGCCGTGCTCACGGGCATGGCCCTGCCGGCCATCAAGCAGACCCGGGAACGCCTGCAGGCCGACAGCCTGCGCATGCAGCTGGCCTCGGCGTTGGCGACCGCGCGCAACACGGCGATCACCGAACGGCGCCCGATCGCGGTCTGCCCCACTGACGATGGCGTGACGTGCGGCCGGAACTGGAGCCGGGGCTGGGTGCTCTATGCCCCCGCAACGCCCTCCTCGGCCGAGGCTCCCTCCGCAGGTCACCTGCTGGTGCAGCAGCACGCCCGCTCGCGGCTGAGCGCCGGGGGGAGTCAGTCCAAGCCCCGCATCCAATTCCGGCCGGATGGGCGGCTGAATGGCAGCAATCAGTCAGTCACCTTCTGCCTGGACGGCGCCTCCCAAGGGAAGGTGGTGGTCAGCCTTGCAGGCCGGATACGCAGCGAGCGGCCGCGTGGTCCCGTGGCCTGCTGAGGCACGCGTTGCCCGCCGCGCGGAAACACAAAAAGCAAAAGCCGCGATTGCTCGCGGCTTTTGCAGATCTGGCGCCCGAAGTTGGACTCGAACCAACGACCCCCTGATTAACAGTCAAGTGCTCTAACCGGCTGAGCTATTCGGGCGGGGTGCGCATTCTAGCCAGCATCGGCAGTGTGATGCAAGCACTCCCACACAACCCGCGATATGCCAGCGTCACCAGCACCCGGAGACGGTCTTTTCAGTGGGCTTCTTGCGCCCCGCCTGATCCAGCGCCAACGTGCCGCACTTGTCCTTCGCCTGGGTTCCGCCGGCCACCGGGACGGCCTGGATACCGAACGTACTCGCCGTCGGGTCCTTGTCGAAAGACAGGGTGTAATGTGCGGTGCCATCGCGCGGTGACTGGGTGAACTGCAGCGTGGCGGTGGCGTACGTGTTCTGGACCGTGTGGTAACGCTCCAGGTTCTGGGCCAGTTCCACCAGATCGGCCTTGGCCTGGGCGCGCCGGGATTTCCGCACGGAGTCCTGGTAGGCCGGCATGGCGATGGTGGCAAGGATGGCCACCACGGCCACCGTAATCATCAGCTCGATCAGGGTGAAACCGGCGACCCGGCGGCGCAAAGCGGTCTGCATGGGGGCTCTCGTCATGAAGGTCATCAGCGCACCTGCCGCCAGGACTGGCGTCCGCAGGGGCGCGGCATGTACAGCGGATCCGCACCCGGTGCACGCAGCACGAAGGTGCACTGGTTGGCCTTGATCAACTCATCCACCGTGCAGGTGGCCTTGGTCGGGTCGCACGGGGTCAACTTGGGCACGAAGATGTTGCTGTCCTTCACTGGTGGGCCGCTATTGGTGGCCCCGCCCTTGGTCAGCGCGATGCCGCCGCAGTTGCCTGTGCACAGCGAATCGCCCCCGATGTCCAGACTGAGGCCTGTCATCGATCCAGCGCCGGTGAGCAGATCAAGCGAGTACATCCAGTTGGTGCCGCCACCGCCGCCGCAGACTGCCTGCCCCGGCTCGTAGGTGGTGAATACCACCTTGCGGTCCTGGATGGTCGGATAGCCAACGAAGCGCTCACCGGCCACCACGTCGCCGACGATCAGGTCGGTATACCAGCCGCGCTGGCTCACATAATTGACGGCGTTGCTGCTGACATCCCGCAGCGAGTACCCCCCGCTTCCGGCACGCGAGGTGATCTGCTGCGAGATCAGGTCACCGCGCCCGCCAATCGTCGAGCTCATGTTGTCCCAGACGCCGTACAGCGATTGCACCGGCGAAGACGAACTGACGGAATTGTCGTCATTGGTGAAGTACTGACCGGTGCCGAACACGATGTTGTAGCCACGCCCGGCCGCCTTGGAGACCTCCAGCCCCCCCATGATCGGCTGGGCGACACTGTTGCGGCTGGCAGTGAACAGCGGCGCGCCACTGTAGGCCACGGCCCACTTGCTGGGATCTGGATCGCGGAGGTCGAACTTCCACAGGTTGCCCTGCATGTCACCGCCATAGACGGTGTCGGCGATCCCGTTGTTGTTGTAGGCGGCCACCGGGGCGACGTTGATCAGGCCGTTGCGCAGCGCATAGCCGCTGCCGCTGGGCGACAGCCGCTTGAGCACCTGCCCGGTCTGGATATCCACCACGAACAGCACCGGCTTGCCACTGGATGCATTCACGCCGTTGCCGAAGATCGCCACGAACCGCGGCGCGCTGTCGGCCGTACTGCCGGAGACCGGGACGATCACCGGCTTGCCCAGCGCGAAGCCCATGTCCGAATCGGTCTTGCCCGAGACTTCCCACAGCACGTCATCCTTGGTGAAAGCCCCCGGATTGCTGATGTTCAAGCCGAACACCGCGCCGTTGCCGACAGCCTCTGCATTGGGCGCGCGGGTGGCGCCACCGGCACCGGTGGATCCGACCAGCACGGTATGCCAGGCATCGCCGTAATAGACATCCGACGAGGCCAGCGCGCCATCCACGTAGTACCGATGCGAATAGGTCGGATTGGCCAGCTCGGCCATGTGTTGCAGCGATGCGGACGGAATGAACGCGAAGAGTTCATTACCCGCCGTTGTGCCGGTGGAGGCGTCGAAGGCGTGCAGCATGCCGTCGTTCGCGCCGACATACACCATGGTGCTCCGGCTCTTCTTCGCGGTCAGGTAGTCGTTGTACCGGGTCGCCAGCGTCGCTTTCCAGGTGGGCGTGGAGCCCCACGCGCCATAGCCGTAGTTGTCGGCCGTGGACACGATCTCGGTGGTGGAGTTGACGATATCGCCAAGAATCGAGCCACGCGAGCGGAAGCCGCTGATGGCCGAGCCTTTCAGGTAGTTCACCAGATCGGCCACGCTGTGCGAGCCGAACCAGTCGGGAATCGAGCTGCTGAAACCCATGTTGGCCAACTGGGCCTTGCGGTCCGCACCCGGGACATCGTTTGCTTCGAACGGTGCGGCCGCCACCGGCACCAGCGCCCCGCTCCCATTGACCGTGGTCGGCGAGGTTGCCATGACGATGGTGCGGCCACTGGAACTCATCTTGGTCGAAGCGCGCCACAGCTCGATGTCATCGGTACCCGTGTCGGACACCTTGCTGGCAACGACATCCCCCACCCAGTCATTTGTTCCGGAGGCGACCTTGTAACTGGCCGAGACCGTGAACGAGCCCGCATTGATACGCGCACCGGACCCGCCGCCAGCCACCGGCGCGTCCCCCTCGGCTGCACTCTCGAAGATCGCCTCCAGGGCAGCCTTGAGCGCGGCCGGGTTACGTGCCAGGAAGTAGTTGTCCGGCGTGCCCGGCACCTTGGTGTCCCACTTGCCACTCGGGACACCGTACTTGGCGGCGTACCAGAGAGGACTCTGCAACTGGTTGGCCTGGGATCCGCTGAGCTTGTAGCGCACCACCGAAGGCTTGGTCCAGTTATTCGGCGGGTTCTCGGTGGAGCTGAGCACCGAGCCATTGCTGTTGCCAGGACGCAGCAGCAGACGCTGCACGTTGTTGGCCGCATTGGAGCCAACGATGGTATAGCCGGTCAGCATCGCATTGCCTGCATACGCCGACAGATTCTCAAGGCGCACCAGCACCTCGTCTTCGCCGATGGTCGCACTCAACAGTTCGTTGGAGCACACGGTATTGTTCGGCGAACGCCAGCACATGTCCGCGATGCCCGCCTTGTCGCCACAGGCTGCGCCGACGCAGTAACTCATCATGGTCACAACGTCGTTGTCATGGTCGTTGCCCCAGAGCGAATCCTCCCAGACCAGCGAGAAACTGCCGGACTTTCCGTCGGCACGGTACGGGCGCCCGTAGACGCGTTTGGGCCCGACCGCCGCCTCTTTGGTCCCGATGCCCACCGAGCCAAGGAAGCAACTGCGCCAGCCATTGCTGTTGAAACCTGCGCCACCCTCGTTGTTGGCCTGGCAAAGAGGAGACAGCGAAATCGTGCCGCCTGCGACGCTGATGTCGAACTTGGGCAGGTTCTCGGACATGGCCACCGTATACGTGGTCGCCGTGACCTTGTAATCGCCCGGCTTTCCTGCCAGGCCCGGCCGCAGGTCCGTCTCGGCGGCCGCCTTGGCCAGGCCCGCGATCAGATAGCTGCCTTCGGTGGACGGAATGTCCGGGCAGATACCGCGGACCAGGCTGAGCTGGTTCACCTCCAGCGCCTGGCAGATATCCTCGTGCGTATTGATCGATGCGTAACGCGGGGTTGCGGTGACGCGCCCGGCCAGGTAGCGCTTGCCATTGATGCCTTCAGCGGCGCCAAGCGCATCCGTGGCGGACTCCGCCGAGGCAAGATGCGGGACCGAGCCGACGTTGTCACTGTCAAAGGACGGCAGACCCGAGGACATCACCAGGATGTTGCAGGTCGCGCAGTACGAATTTCCGCCCTGCGCAGGGCTCCGATAGGGATCTTTCCACTCCACACCGACGGGCAGTCCGGACAGATCGCCGGTGTCGTCATACACCTTCGTGCCGGCACCGACATAGCGCAGTGCCTCGGCATACATCTCGGCCAGCGGATTGCCCCACGCACTGCACTTCTTGGCCTTGTCACCCGACGTGCCCGGGTCCAGCAGGTTGCCGCGATCACCAAAACCCTGGCGATTGAGGATGCTGTAGTCGTTGCAGTCGTTCCAGTTGTTGCTCCAGTTCCACTGATCGATGCGGAAGTTGGACATCGTGTTGATGATGCCCTCCGTCCCGCTGTTGCGCGCCAGACAGAACTGCCCGGTGGCGAGGTTGATCTCATCGCCGGCATCACACAGCTTGCTGCCGTTGCCGGCGATCTTGCCGATGTTCCTGCGCAGGACCCCGCCGTCGCGCGGGTGGGAATAGGTGCCGCTGACCAGGCCGAAACGCAAGCGCCCGCTTTCACCGTAGGCCTGCAGCAGGCCGCTGGGCTTATAGTGATCCTTGGTGCCATCGTTGTACTTGCGGCAGAAGCTCTCGCGATGCGCATCATTGGCGGGGTCACAAACTTCCACCCGGACGTCGTAGTCGGTCGTCGCCTTGGGCGTATCCGCTCCACCCTCGCCGGTGCGGTTGACGCCACACTGATACGAAGCCGTGGACGCCCACTCGGACCAGTTGCCACCGGCCACCCGCATCAACGGCGCGCCGTTGGCACTGATGCTTGCGTTGCAGAAGGATGTGGTCGAGGTCAATGGCGTGAAGCTGTTGATATCGGCGCCGGCATATACCTTGACCCAGGCATGCAGGTCGCTGGGAATCTGCGCGCGCTCCAGGACCGTCTTGGCCGCATCATCGGTGGAGCGTTGGCCGCCGTAGAGGACGTAGCGCATCACGTCCAGCCGGCTCATGGTCACCCAGTTGAGGAAGTTGCCCGACCAGCCCGTGCCACCACAGCTGTGCCCGTTGGTGCCGGTCGCCGGACCTGATGCCTTGAAGTGATTGCTGGTGTAGCTGTAGCAGAGCTTGGAATCGAAATAGCCTTCGTACGGGAACTTGTCCTGGTACGTGGTATCGATGATCTTGTCACCGTCCAGATCGCTGTAATCGCTGTAGGCCTTGTTGAACAGCTGCTCATCGCGCGACATCACCATCATCATCAGCGGCGGCTGGCTCTGCTTGGTATACAGCGGCTCCTGCGCGATGTCGTAGTCGCCCAGCGCGGCGCGCAGCGGCACGACGCGGCTGAGCAGGAAGCCCACCGCGATGACAAGGAAGCCAATGCGCAGCCAGTTGATCGTGCGCTTGCTGAAATGGAAGCGATCAGAGGTCATGGGATATAGATCGTGTCGACGACCGCACTGGCCGAGGGATTGGTCGGTTCGTCACTGGCCAGTGCAGTGATCTGGTAGATGTTGCCGGTCTCTTCGTTCTGACGCTCACCCACGCGCGCACTGGAGGCGGCGAAGCACTTGTCCAGGCGCCGGGTATAGCTCGCCTTGGCATCAGAGGTCCCGTCGGCCCAGGTCAGGGGATCGAAGATCGGGCTGCACTCTTCCTGCTTTGCCGTGTAGGTTCCGCCGGCCGCCAGGTCGGTATCGATGGTGTTCTCCAGCGTGCGTGCATCAGCCTCGGCATTCTGGAAGGCCAGGTTGGTGCGCAGGTAGTTGGCCGCCATGCGCTCCTGCATGCCGGTCACCTGCATGCCTGCTACGCCGAGAAGGGCAAGCAGGATCAATATGATGAGGGCCACATACAGCACGGCACCGTTCTGGCGGCGCGGTGCGACAAAGGGTTTTGGACGCGATGCCATGGAAGCCTCAATTGCCATAAAGGCGATTACGTACGGCGATCGTGGTTTGATAGACCGTCCGGAAACGACCGTCCGTCGGCGCGGTGAAGGTGACGCCCATGGCTGTCAACGCCGCATCCGCGTTGGCCTGCGCTGCGGCTGACGGATCCGGGCTTTCCAGCACCAGGCCCAGCTGCACTGACCCGACCCGGCGCCACGCATCGGCGGCCGGCGTGATCGAGGCATCCACGTCGGCAGCGGTTCCCTGCCGATCGATGTAGCCGGTGGGCGGCGAGGCGGCGCTGAGCGAGCGATCCTGCCCATACAGCAGCTGCATGTTGCGGACCCCCTCCACCAGTGCTTCCGGCGCACCTGCGACCAGGGCTTCACCGGGTTTGGCCGAGAACCGCACGCGATAGAGCGAACTCTGCTTGGTGGTGGCGTCGTAGCCGATGTAATAGACCACGCTCTCCGCGCGGTACAGCATGGCCTGGCCCGGCGTATAGAGGCTGGTGAAGCTGCCGGTGTTGTTCGGCGCGGACTCGAACGTCACGGTACCGGCAGACCCACTCACCGCGCTTGCCTGGAACATGGTGGCGGTCAGGCAGTCGGCGACACCGAACAGGCCCGGCGCTTCCACACCACTTTGGAGAACGGCCCAACGGCTGCTGTCGAAATTGAACACGGGCTTGTCGTCCGTGCCCCCCACCACGGTGACCGGGACACCATCGGGCACCAGAAACCGGAGCGCGACGATGTCGCTGCCGTCCACCCGATTGGTCAGCGCTGCGGCGTATTCCGTCGGCAGCGCGGGGGTGTACTCGATGCCGCCGGTCGACGGTGTGGCACTGAGGGTCAACGGGTCGCCGGGCTTGGTATCGGCGGCCTCGAAGCCCTGGATGGACTGCATGAAATCCAGCGCCGGGTGGCCGCCGGCATCGAACGTCGTCTGCATCGAGCCAGGGCTCTGCACGTTGTGACTCTGGTCGTTGACGCAACCGAAGTGGCCGGCCATGCGCAGATCACGCTGCAGGAAGTCCATCGCGAAACGGCCATTCTCCTGCACGCGCGCCAACCCTTCCGAGAGGCGCGAGGCCGTGCGCGAAGCGGCGAACACCTGCATCAGGCCCAACAGCAGGACCAGGCCGATGACCATGGCGATCATCAACTCGATCAGCGAAAGACCGCGTACGCGTTCTCGGGACGACATGGCGCGCATCACAGCTGGGTCCTCGCCGCAAAGGTGGTGTCTGCGGCATCCAGCCAGCGCTCGTCGCCCCAGCTCACGCTGACCGTCACTTCATCGCCGCTGCGGGTCACCTTGGCACTGGCTTCATCGCCCAGGGCCTTGCCCAGCCGGCAGCGCCAGTCCGTCATGTACTGATCCTTGGTGATCTTGGCGCCGATCGGCGATTTGCAATCGGCGGCCTTGGTGGTGGCCGCGTAGGTGCCTACGTAGGTCGTCGCGGCGACGCGGTTGATCCGGATCTGGTCCAGCAGCTCGTAGCTGAGGTTGGTCGCCTGGGTGCGGAAATTCGCGCTTTGCACGAACCGCACGTTCATCGTCTGCAGCAGCGCGAAACCAAGCAGGCCGATGCTCATCACCACGATCGCGATCAGCACCTCGATCATGGTG
Organism: Stenotrophomonas sp. IS26; assembly: GCF_054188265.1. NCBI lineage: Bacteria > Pseudomonadati > Pseudomonadota > Gammaproteobacteria > Lysobacterales > Lysobacteraceae > Stenotrophomonas > Stenotrophomonas sp. IS26. The sequence continues at coordinate 17,357 of NZ_JBSZJV010000007.1, read as the reverse complement.
AAGCCGCCCTGCCCTGCGCGCCGCGCGCCAAGATGTCTTGCCGTCACTTGCAGCTCTCCCGTTCCACACGTACCTGCCCCACCGCCGACAGCCGCAGCGTGCGCTGCAGCGGCAGGTCCCCGCACTCATCGGGCTTGAGGGTGATGTCAAGCGCCGATGCAGCGCGATTTCGACCCCGGCCGTCAAAGGCCAGCGTCAGGTTGTTCTCGCTGCCCAGCATCTTGGTCGAGCCAGCCGAGTACCGCAGCACCGGTTCGCCGGAATCGAAACTGCCGCTGCCGTCGGCATCGGACCAGACCATCCAGCCGTCGCCCCAGGTATCACCGTTGCAGCTGGTGCCATCGGATGAGGCGCATACCCCCGCCCCCCGGGTGTTCTTCAGCGCTTCGCTGCGCGCCAGCGCCAATGAAGCGATCAGCTCGTTGGTGGTGGTGGCCGCCCGGTTCGAGCGCAGCACGCCCTGGAAGCTCGGAAACGCAATCACTGCCAGGATGGCAAGCACCGCGATGGTGACCATCAACTCGATCAGTGTGAAGCCGTTGGACCGGCGCAAAGACATGAAACGCTCCCCAGCGTTGATGACACAGAAGATGAACGTCCCGCCGCCGATCAGCAAGAGGCGGCAGGACGAACGGTCGCCCGGAGGCGACAGGCGTCAATCAGTTGACGCAGATCCAGACCGACGGCCGGCCCCTGCCCGCCGCCGGCCCGGTCAGGGCCTCAGGCCATGACCTTGTAGCAGGGCTGGTACTCGCCCGAGATCTTCATGCGGCGCTGTTCGACGAAGGCGCGCAGCAGCTCATCCAGGGCCTGCATCATGTCCGCATCGCCATGGATCTCGAACGGACCGAACTGCTCGATGCGGCGCATGCCGTCTTCCTTCACGTTGCCGGCCACGATGCCGGAGAACGCGCGACGCAGGTCGGCCGCCAGGGCATGCGGCGGACGGCCGTGATGCAGGTCCAGCGCGGCCATCGCCTCGTGGGTCGGCACGAACGGCTGTTGGTATTCCCACGGAATCTCGATCGACCAGTTGAAGAAGAACGAGTCCTTCTGCGCCAGGCGGTGCTCGCGCACGCGCTTGATGCCCTGGGCCATCTTGCGGGCCACGTTGACCGGGTCGCCGATGATGATTTCGTAGCGGCTGGCAGCTTCCTCACCCAGGGTGAGGCGGATGAAGCGGTCGATCTGCTCGAAGTATGGCGCGGCGACGGTCGGGCCGGTCAGGATCAGCGGGAATGGCAGGTCCTTGTTCTCGTCGCGCAGCAGGATGCCCAGCAGATACAGGATCTCCTCCGCGGTGCCGACACCGCCGGCGAACACGATGATGCCGTGGCCGATACGCACGAACGCTTCGAGACGCTTCTCGATGTCCGGCATGATCACCAGGTGGTTCACGATCGGGTTCGGCGACTCGGCGGCGATGATGCCCGGCTCGGTCAGGCCGATGTAACGCGTGGTGGTCTTGCGCTGCTTGGCATGGGCGATGGTGGCGCCCTTCATCGGGCCCTTCATCGCGCCCGGGCCGCAGCCGGTGCAGATGTCCAGCCCGCGCAGGCCCAGCTCGTAGCCGACCTGTTTGGTGTACAGATACTCATCGCGGCCGATCGAATGGCCGCCCCAGCAGACCACCAGGTTCGGGTCGCCCGGGTTGAGGATGCGCGCGTTGCGCAGCAGCCCGAACACCGCGTTGGTGATGCCCTCGGAGGACTCCAGTTCGGCCGCATAGGCCGGGCCCATCTCGATGGCCATGTAGGCCAGATCGCGGACCACCGCGAACAGCAGCTCGGCCACGCCGCGGATGATCTCACCATCCACGAACGCCATCGCCGGTGCATTGACCAGATCGATGCGCACGCCGCGGTCCTGCTGGGCCACCTGGATATCGAAATCGGGATACAGATCGCGCGCCGCGCGCGGATCGTCCGAAGCACTGCCGCTGGTCAGCACGGCCAGCGCGCAGCGGCGCAGCAGCTCGTGCATGCCACCACCGGAGGCATCGCGCAGGCGCGCCACTTCCGCGCGCGACAGCACATCCAGCCCACCGCGCGGGTAGATCCGCGCGTCCTGCACCGGCAGCGTCCGCGCCGGCTTTTCGTTGATCGTCATGTCCATCTTTTTCGCTTTCCTCAAGGTTACCGACTGTACCGCTGCCCCCTTAAAAAGCAAAACGGCCGGGAAACCCGACCGTTGGATGTGTCCTGACCGCGACAGGGGCACTGGGCCGTCGCAATTGCGCTGATTTCCGCGCAACCCATTGAAGATACATCCACGGTGCCGTTCTGGCAAGGGCGCCGAGGCGACAGAACAACGGCAACGCCGGCCCCAAAAAGAAAGCGGCCGGGTTTCCCCGGCCGCTTCCATTTACTGCATCAGGTCCTGACGGATCAGAACTTGTACTTCAGGGTCAGCTGCATCGACCAGCGCGACACGCCGGTGTTGCCCTTGTCGTTGTTGTTTTCCTGGATCGTCGGGGTATCGGTGGAACCGGTGAAGTTGTAGATGTACTTGCCGGTGGCCGGATCGATACCTGCGTAGCTGGCTACGCGAGCGGTCGAGTTGAAGCCGTAGTCTTCGATGTGGCCCCACTTCTTGTTGATGAGGTTGCCGACGTTCATGATGTCCAGCGCCAGCTCACCCTTGTGCTCCTTCATGAAGCCCGGGAACTCCTGGGAGATGTGCACATCGAAGCTGTTGGTCCACTTGGTGCGGAAGGCGTTGGCCGGGGCGATCTGGCCCTGGTACTTCTCCAGCTGCGGGTTGGCTGCCAGCCAGTCGAAGAACTGCTTCTCCATCGCCGCGCCGCCGGTGAACTTGACGTCACCGTAGCCGTTGGGCACGTAGAACAGGTCGTTGAAGTAGCCGGCACCGGTGGTGGCAGCGGCATCGCCGTTCATGTCGTTGTAGTAGATGTAGCTGAACGGACGACCCGAACGCCCTTCGTAGAACAGGCCCACCGAGGTGTTGTAGTCGCGGAAGAACGCCTTTTTCCAGTTGATCGAGCCGGTCACACGGTCCTTGATCGCGTAACGCGAATCATAGGCCACGTTTTCGTTGGCGGTCCCGATCAGGGTGCTGCCCCAGTTGGAGGTGTTCTGCGAGCTGGTCAGCGGGCTGACTTCCTTCGCGGCGGTGTAGGTATAGGCCAGCGACCAGCCCCAGTTCTCGGTCAGCGGCTTGTTCAGGCCCGCGGTGAACTGGCGGCTGCTGCCCTTGTCCGTGTTCTTCATGAGCAGCACGTCGCCCATGTCATCCGGACGGTTCGCCTTGCCATTCGCTCCGGCCGCACCCTCTCGGACCGAGCAGTTGGTCGGCGAGGCGGCCAGACCAACACACGGCACGTAGCCGGCGTCGTTCCAGTACAGCTCACGACCGTCCTGGCCAATGCGGGTTGCAGCAACGGGGCCATTCTTGCCACGCAGGTCCAGGCGCTCGAAGTAGATCGCGTTGTTGACCTTGGTGTACAGGAACTCGGCCGATGCCACGATGCCATACCACGGCAGCTCGTGATCGAACGCGATGTTGGTCTTCCACACCGACGGCAGCTTCAGATCCGGTGCCGCGATATCCACGTTCTGACGCGCACCCGCGCCGGCAGCCGGGATGTACGGCGGATTGGTATCCGGCGTGAAGATCCCGTTCTGGTTGCGGACCGTGTACTCGGTGTAGTTCAGGCCGGTGTTCTGGTACGCACCTGCCAGCCAGACGTTCGGGGCGGCGCCGCCGAACAGGCCCACGCCACCGCGCATCTGGGTGGGGCGATCGGTATCGAAGGTGTAGTTGAAGCCGAAGCGCGGCTGCACCAGCTTGTCATCGGGAAGCTTGGTGTTGTCGTAGCCGTACAGCTCCATGATGCGCGGGTTGTACAGGCGCTGCGAGCTGAAGTCCGGCATATCAACACGGACGCCGGCCTGAACGGTCAGGTTGCTGTTGACCGCCCAGCTGTCCTGGACGAACACACCGGTGTTCTTCAGGGTGTACTTGGCCGGAATGTCGTCATAGCTGCCGCCGGCGCGCGGCGCGCGCACAACGTACTGGTTGACGCGGCCGGCAGCGAAATCAGCCAGGTTGGAGAACACGTACGCACCGTTGACGTTGCGGCCGTAGTAGTTCAGCAGGTCGTTGTCGGAGTAATCGAAGCCGAACTTGACGGTGTGGTCGCCCACGTACCAGGTGGCGGCACCGAAGGCGCTCAGCTCCTTGCTCTCGACCGCGTTGACGTGCGAATTCTGCTCGGTACCGAAGTAGAGAGAATCATTGCCACCGTTGCCAAAGCCACGGATCTGGATCTGCGGCAAGCTCGACGGCGTGGTGCGGACCGAGGTGTACTCCTTGTGCGAGAGCTTGAACTCGGTCGAGAAGTTCTCCGACCAGTCGCTGAACAGTTCACCCATCCAGGATTCATAGGTCTTCGGCTGCTGGTACCAGAAGCTGCTCAGCGACACGGCGCTGTTGCTGATCTGGGGGAAGCGGACCACATTCTGCTCGAGCTTGTTGTAACGCACGGCAGCACGGTGGTTATCGCTGATGTTCCAGTCAACCTTCAGTGCGTACTCTTCCACTTCGGTCTTGTTGGCCGGCGCGTTGAGCGAACCGGCATCAAAGCCGTAACCAGTGGCGATCTGCTGCGCACGGGTGATGTCGGCGTCGGTGATGGTGCCCTTGCCGTACGGCGAATCGGTCAGGCTGACGCCCGGGGCCGAACGCTCCATCTTTTCGTAGTTCGCGAAGAAGAAGACCTTGTCCTTGATGATCGGGCCACCCAGGGTCATGCCGTAGGTCTTTTCGTCATCGAAGCCGTTGAAGCGGACGCCTTCCAGATCCTTGCGGACCATGTCCTTGTCGCGGTACGCGTAGTAAACGGTGCCGCCGAAGTTGTTGGTACCCGACTTGGTCACCGCATTGATCACCGCACCGGTACCACCGGCGATGGTGGTGTCGTAGTTGGCGATGTCGATGTTGATTTCCTGGATCGCATCCATCGACACCGGCTGACGCTCGGTCGGCAGGTTGTTGGATTCCAGACCGAACGGATCGCCGGCACCGATGCCGTCGATGCGGATCGCGTTGTAACGGGTGTTCTGGCCACCGACCGAGATCGCACCGTCGGCCTTGCTGACCTGCGAGATGCGCGGGTCGAGGCGGATGTAATCCTGGATGTTGCGGTTGACCGACGGCAGCGACTCGATCGTCTGGCGATCGACGTTGGTGCCGGTGCCCATCTTGTAGGAACTGAAAACGTCCGAACCACCCGCCACAGCCACAACCTGCACGGCCTCGAGGTTGGTGGCACCGGCAGCGATATCGCCGGCCAGGTTGGCGTTGACGGTGTTTACCTGATTGAGGTTCAGGTAAACGCCTTCTTCAGTCTTCGTGCCTTCACCGGACTTGTTGATGGTGATGGTGTACGGACCACCCACGCGCAGGCCGCGCGCGTTGTAACGACCCGACGCATCGGTGGTCGCACGGCTGACCGTGCCCGACTCGGTGTGCGTGATGGTGACTTCGGCACCGACGACAGGCGCGCCTGCGGCCGACGTAACCTGACCGCCGACACCGGCAGAGGTGCTCTGGGCGAAGGCGGGAGCGGCGGCAAGTGCAGCCACGAGACCAAGCGTCAGCTTGGACATCCGGAGACAACGGGAGTGGGTCATTGGGGAGTAGCCTCGATGCGAGATTGGCGATGGCGGAGAAAAAAACGCGCCCAAGCAGCCTTGCTGGCGGCTGACTGGACTTTTATCTGGGTTCCCTAGCCGCGAGCTGGTTTCAGCCGCAACGGTTAACACTAGATTAACACGGTAACCCCGGATTGTGACGTTTTCGCTACAAAACACACGCCATCACAACGGGATCGTGACGCTATCTTCACATCCGATTGTGACCGGCTGAATGCGGGCCATTTGGCGCCGCCAGCGGTTTCGGGAGGGTCCCGCGGGGTTTTCAAGGTTCACTGGGGAGCCGGCCAGCGGCCGGCACTACCTGACAGCCGTGGGACGGCCCTGGGCACGGTCGCCCTGGGCACGGTCACCCGACGGTGACGCCCTTCCCGCCCTCAGGCCTCGAGAATCTGGCCGCGATGGGCAGCGCCGGCGGCGGACAGCAGCATGACCGCCGCGGCGGCGCACTCGGCCGGGTCACGGGCGGTGCGGTCTTCATCCAGGGAGAAGGCACGGGCGCGCAGCGCCGTACGCATCGGGCCGGGCTGCAGGCCGCTGACCCGCACCGGGCTGCGGCCGAGTTCGTCATGCAGGGAGGCGATCAGGCCGCGCAGTCCGTGCTGGGCCGCGCCGTAGCCGCCCCAATACGCCTGCCCTACCCGCGCCGGGTCATCCACGGTGAATACCAGCGCGGCATCGTCACTCTGGCGCAGCAGCGGCAGGCAGGCCTGGGCCAGCCAGGCCGGCGCGGTCAGGTTCACATGCACGGCGCGGGCGAAGGCGGCCGGGTCGGCCAGCTCGAACGGGGTCAGCCCGGCGAAATCGGCCGCGCAGTAGAGCACCCCATCCAGATGACCGAGCTCGGAGTGCAGGCGCTCGGCCAGGGTGGCGTAGTCGTCGGGGGTCGCCCCTTCCAGATCCAGCGGATACAGCAGCGGCTCGGGGCCGGCAGCCTCGACGGCAGCGTAGACCCGGTCCAGGCGGCGGGGTTTGCGCCCCAGCAGGACCACGGTTGCCCCGGCCTGCGCGCAGGCGACAGCGGCGGCGCTACCAAAGCCTCCCCCGGCCCCGGCGATAAGAATGACGCGATCGGCGAGCGATCCGGTCCCGACCACCACGGACGGGACCGCACTCACGGCTGGGAAGCCTCTTCGACGATGCGCTTGAGCTCGCCGGATTCGAACAGCTCCAGCACGATGTCGCAGCCGCCGATCAGCTCGCCGTGAATGAACAGCTGCGGGAAGGTCGGCAGGTTGGAGAAGCGCGGCAGGTTGGCGCGGATCTCGGGTTCTTCCAGCACGTTGACCGTGCGCAGCGCGATCGCGCCGGCGGCCATCAACGCCTGGATGGCACGGCTGGAAAAGCCGCACATGGGATATTGCGGCGTGCCCTTCATGAACAACACGAGGGGGTAACGTTCGACTTCGGACTGGATCTGCTGCATCACCGCCACAACGACTCTCCCTCCAATGGGACAACCCGGCCTCACCGGTCGGATAGACTTCCCTGGCCGCCATTGTATGCCCTACCTTCGGGTGGTGGGCACCCTGCCATCGGCCACACTGATGACGATCCGCCATGGATCGGCGCTCTCCCTTCCCAATCTGTCGTGCCCATGCCCCTCGAATTGCCTCGCCTTCCCTACGACCGCGCCGCCCTTCAGCCTCACCTGTCGGCGGAGACACTGGACCTGCACCACGGGCGCCACTTCCGTGGCTACCTGGAAACGGTGAACGCACGTATTGAAGGCACGGAGCTGGCCGAGCTGCCGCTGGAGGAGATCGTCCGCCAGAGCCAGGGCAGCCTGTTCGATGCCGCGGCACAGGCCTGGAACCACCAGTTCTATTTCCAGTGCCTGCACCCGCGCGCCGGGGGCGATCCGCAGGGCCGGCTGGGTGAACTGGTCACCCGTCATTTCGGGGATGCCAAGCGCCTGCGCGACACCTTCGACCGCGCCGCGCTGCGTCTGTTCGGCTCGGGCTGGGTGTGGCTGGTGCAGCACCCCAACGGCGCGCTGGCGATCCAGGCCACGCGCAACGCGGGCACGCCGCTGACCGGCGAGAGCACTCCGCTGCTGGCCTGCGATGTGTGGGAACACGCGTACTACACCGACTACCAGAATGAGCGCTCACGCTATCTGGAGGCGTTCTGGAAACTGGTGAACTGGGACTTCGTCACCGCGCAATTGCGCGATTGAGGCGGTGCCGGCCAACGGCCGGCACTACCCGATGCTCAACCGCGCAGGATCTTGATCACCGGCGCGACCTGCTCACCGCGATCAAGCTGCGCACCGACGCTTTCCAATGCACCGGCCAGCGCCGCCGCATCATCATCACGCAGCGTGGCATGGCCGACCTTGCGGCCGTCCCGCGCCTGCTTACCGTAATCGTGCCAATGGCCGCTGGCCTGGCCGAGCACGGCCGCGGCACCGGGCATCTGGCCGATCCAGTTGAGCATGCAGGCATGGCCCAGCATGCGCGTGTCGCCCAGCGGCAGGCCAAGCACGGCACGCAGATGGTTCTCGAACTGCGAGGTCTCGCTGCCTTCGATGGTCCAGTGGCCGGAGTTGTGCACGCGCGGCGCCATCTCGTTGGCCAGCAGTTCATCGCCACGGCAGAACAGTTCGAGCGCGAACACGCCAACATAGTCCAGGCGCTCGGCCAGCGTACGTGCGTAGCCGATGGCCGCCTCGTACTGGGCCGCCGGCAACTGCGCCGGGGCCAGACTGGCCGAGAGCACGCCATTGACGTGCCAGTTGCCGGTGATCGGCCAGGCGCGGAACTCGCCATCCTGCCCGCGGACCGCCACCACGCTGACTTCGCGATCAAAGGCGACGAAGCCTTCCAGAATCAGGCCGGTCTTTTCGACGTAGCTGCCGAGGGTTTCCCATGCCGCGTCGATGTCGGCCGCGCTGCGAATCCGGAACTGGCCCTTGCCGTCATAGCCCAGCCGGCGGGTCTTGACGATGCAGGGCATGCCGAACTCGGCGACCTTGGCCGCCAGTTCATCGCGGCTGCGGATATCGGCGAAGGCCGGCAGCGGGATGCCCAGCGACTGGAACAGGGTCTTCTCGCTGAGCCGATCCTGGGCCACGGCCAGCGCATCCGGATTGGGATACACCGGCACGCGCTCGGCCAGGAACGTGGCGCTGCGCGCCGGCACGTTCTCGAAATCGAAGGTCACCACGTCCACGCGCGCGGCGAACGCAGCCAGGGCCGCCTCATCCTCGAACGCGGCCACCTGCAGCGGGGCCACCTGGGCACCACAGGCATCGGCGGCCGGGTCGAACAGCTCGAAGCGCAGCCCCATCGGCGCACCGGCCAGGACCATCATGCGGGCGAGCTGACCGCCGCCCAGAATGCCAACGGTCCTGGACGTCATTGACGCGGATCGTCGTGGGCCATGACGTCTTCGGTCTGGCGGGCGCGGAAGGCCTCGAGCGCTTCACCGATCGCCGGCTGGTCCGAGGCCAGCATGGCGGCTGCGAACAACGCCGCGTTGGAGGCGCCGGCGTTGCCGATGGCGAAGGTGGCGACCGGGATACCGGCCGGCATCTGCACGATCGAGAGCAGCGAATCCATGCCGTTCAGCGCCTTGGACTGCACCGGCACGCCCAGCACCGGCACGGCGGTCTTGGCGGCGATCATGCCCGGCAGGTGCGCGGCCCCGCCGGCACCGGCGATGATCGCGCGCAGGCCACGCTGGCCCGCCTGCTCGGCGTAGGTGAACAGCACGTCCGGCGTGCGATGCGCCGAGACCACTTTCACTTCATAGGGAACGCCCAGCGAATCCAGCTTCTGGGCGGCGTGCTGCATGGTTTCCCAATCCGAGCGGGATCCCATGACGATGCCGACGAGCGGCGCGGTTTGGTTGAGGGTCATTGGCCGTCACCTGCCTTAAAGACGTATTCTAGCCGTCTTCCACGCAAGACGAAGAATCCATGGATCGCAAGCTGCTCGACCTCCTGTGCTCGCCCGATACGCGCCAGCCCCTGTCCCTGCTCGACGCCACCGGTCTGGACGCGCTCAACCGCGCGATCGGCAGCGGTGCCGTGCTCAAGGCCGATGGCAGCCCGCAGGCGCAGACGCTGCGCGAGGCCCTGCTGACCCGTGACCGCAAGCAGGTGTTCCGCGTGGACGACGGCATCCCGGTGCTGCTGGCCGAAGAGGCCATCGCCACCGCCCAGATCGCCGATTTCCCGGAAAAATGAGCCACCTCCCCGTGCCGGCCCCCGAGGCCGCCCTGGTGGCCGCCGATGTGGCCCGTGCACTGGCCGAGGACATCGGCAGCGGTGATGTCACCGCCGCCCTGCTCCCCGACCGCCCCGACAGCGCCTACCTGCTGTGCAAGCAGGACGCGGTGATCGCCGGCCGCCCGTGGTTCGATGCGACCCACCGGGCGCTCGATCCAGAGGTCCGGATCGAGTGGCGCGTGGCCGAGGGCGACCGCGTCGCCGCCGGCACCGTACTGGCCCTGCTGCAGGGCCGCAACCGCAGCCTGGTGAGTGCCGAGCGGACCTCGTTGAACTTCCTGCAGACGCTGTCCGGCACGGCGACCACCACCGCGCACTACGTCGCGGCGGTGGCCGGTACCGGCGCGCGGATCCTGGACACCCGCAAGACCCTGCCCGGGCTGCGCGTCGCGCAGAAATACGCGGTCCGCTGCGGTGGCGGCGACAACCATCGCCTGGGCCTGTTCGACACGGTGATGCTCAAGGAAAACCACATCCGTGCGGCCGGCTCACTGACCGCGGCGGTGCTGGCGGCGCGTGCGCAATGGCCGGCGTTGCCGCTGGTGGTCGAGGTGGAAGACCTGGACCAGCTGCGCGAGGCGCTGGCGGTGGGCTGCACCCGCATCCTCATCGACGATTTCGACGCCACCACGCGGCGCGAGGCCGTGCGCATCGCGGCCGGGCGGATTCCGCTGGAAGTGTCCGGCAGTGTCGGCCTGGACGGCCTGCGCGCGATCGCCGAGGACGGCGTGGACTGCATCTCCATCGGCGGACTGACCAAGCATGTGCAGGCAATCGACCTGTCATTGAAACTGGGCCCGCCCCCACAGGGCTGATGCCGCTTTCACGGTATGGGCAGATGCGGTCTGCGAGGCTGCGTCTGCCCCCACCTGGAATGCACGCATGCGCTGCCTGCCGCTTCTCGCCTGCCTGTCTCCCCTGTTCGCGCTGCTGCCGCCGCAGGCGTCCGCCGCCGAGGTCTGCGATGTACCCCCGCGGTTCGGGCTGAGCCCGCTGGCCGTGGCCATCGTGCAGACCGCGTGCAATGAGCACCGCCTCTGGTACCGGCCCTTCATCGATCGCGATGGCCGCGCGGCCAGTCTCAGCGTGACGGAAGCCGAGGACGTCCACCTGGCCGACAACGGCCTTGTCGCGTGGCAGCGGGTGGTCGGCTACTGGCGGCAGAGCGGCACCTTGTCGCCGATGGGCAGCCAGCCCGGCGCATCGAGCTGCATGGCCCCACCGGGCACGCGCTACACCGATAGCGACTGCCGTGCCTTCCTGGTGGACAACCCGTGGTCGGCCGCCTTCATTTCCTGGGTGATGACCCGCGCCTCGGTGCCCGGCTTCACCCGCTCGCCCCGCCACATCGACTACATCCGCGCGGCCTACCAGAACAGCGGGCCGTACCGGATGACCGACCCGGCGCAGGAGAAACCCGCGCCCGGCGACCTGCTGTGCTACCTGCGCGACCGCCGCGAGACCCTGAGCTACACCGGGCTGGTGCAGTCGCTGGGCAGCGGCGCGGTGACGCACTGGAAATCGCACTGTGAAGTGGTGATCGCGGCCAACATGGGCGGCGACCGCACGCTGTATCTGATTGGTGGCAATGTCATGAACACCGTGGCGTTGCGCAAACTGTCGCTGGACCGCAGCGGCCGGATCGAACTGCCGCCGGCGAAGGCCAATGCAGGCGATGGCGTGGATCTGGGCTGCACGCCGGGCCGCGAAGAGGAATGCAGCTTCAATCGCCAGGACTGGGCCGCACTGCTGAAACTGGTGGCCACCGCGCCGGCGGCGGTGCCGATGGGAGCTCCGGACCCGGCGACCCTGCCCGCTCCCGGTGCGACGGCACCGCCGATGGCCGCCCCGGCTTCCCAGGCACCGATGCGCGCGCCCACCGTGGTGCCGCCCCGTCCGCCGGTCCCGAGCGCGAACCCGGTTCCGGCCCCGCCGGCGAGCCCGACTCGGACGCCGACACCCACACCGACACCGATACCCGTCCCGCCACCGCCACCGCCACCGCGCACGACCTGATCGCGCTCGCGCGGATGGCTTGATCCGCGCCGCATTCGTCGCCATCTTGGAGGGACCGACCTCCCTGACCGCGCCGAGTCACCGATGCCCAGTTTGATCCTGTTGATGATTGCCGGCGCGTTTGCCTACGCCTTCTGGAATTCTTCGCGTGCCGCCGCCGAACGTGCTGGCGTGCTTGGGCGCAATGCCTGCCGCGCTGCCGATGTGCAGTGGCTGGACCAGAGCGTGCACGCCACCGGCCTGCGCGTATGCCGAAAGGACAACGGCTGGCTGGGCTGGGAGCGCACCTTCAAGTTCGAGTACTCACACGATGGCGTGGACCGCCACAGCGGGCGCATGGTGCTGCGCGGTGATCAGCTGATCACGTTCGTGGGGCCATCGGCGGCGAGGATCAGCGAGATCCGGCGCGATATCGATACGCGCGATGCCGAGGACGTCTGATGAAATGGCCGCCTTGCGGCGGCCATGGTGGGTCTTATTTGACCACCCGCAGATGCGGGCGACCGCTGGGCTTGGGCGGTGCGTCGTCCGGCGGGGTCGGTGAATCGTCCGGCGGCAGCTCATCGTCCGGACCCGGCTCATGGCCCGGGATGTCATCCGGCAGCGCCATGCCCTGCCCCGTCTCGCGGGCATACACGGCCAGCACGGCCGAGATCGGCACCTGCACCGGGTAGCTGGTGCCGGAGAAGCGGGCCGAGAAGCTGACGCTGTCATTGTCGATATGCAGGCGCACCACGGCGCGCTCGGCGATGTTCAGCACGACGCGGCCATCCTTGACCGCGCTCTGCGGCACCTGCACGCCAGGCAGGCCGGCGTCGACCAGGATATGCGGCGTCAGGTCGTTGTCATTGATCCATTCCACCAAGGCCCGCAACAGGTACGGGCGGTGGCTGGTCATGCGAAAAGTGTCTTCAGTCATGTGGTAGAGCCGAGCCGTGCTCGGCTGCTCTTGATCCGGATTGCCTGATGCAAGTGTACGCGCCCGCCTACCCGCAGGTCAGCCATGGCGCGTACCGGCACCGCGATTTCGTTCAGTACACGGGTGTGCCGCATGCGGCACACGTACCCCGATCAGACCGGCAGATCGCGCAGTTTCTTTTCCTGGTCGGTCAGGCTGCGGATGAAGCCGGGGTGCCGGAAAATGCGGTTGCCATAGTCTTCGATCGACTTGCCATCCTTCGGCAGCGGCACGTCCAGTGCCTGCAGCCGCCAGATGATCGGTGCCATCGCGCAGTCGGCCAGGCTCATTTCCGGGTTGAGGAAGAACTTGCTGGCCTTGAACAACGGCACCGCGCTGGTCAGCAGTTCCTTCAAGCGTTTGCGCCCGGCCTCGGCCTGGGTCTTGTTGCCCAGCTGGATGGCCTGCACCTGTGGCACCCAGTCGTGTTCGATGCGCAACATCGCCAGGCGGATGCGGGCCCGCGAGAGCGGATCGACCGGCATCAGCGGCGGGTGCGGATAGCGCTCGTCCAGGTATTCGCTGACCACCGACGCCGCGTACAGCACCAGCTCGCGTTCCACCAGGGTGGGCACGGAGTGGTACGGATTGAGATCGATGAGATCTTCGGGCGGGTTCTGCGGGTCGACCGGCACGGAGTCATAAGTGACGCCCTTGGCCGCCAGTACCAGCCGCACGCGATGGCACAGCACATCGTCGTTCGAGGAAAACAGCGTCAGGGTATTCCGCATGCGTACGCTCGCCGCCATCAAAGGCTCTCCAACGTCCGGTAACCGCCGGTCGTATCGGCGCCGCCAGCCCATTGCCGACGGTCGTCACAGTACCCGAGTGTGCAACCGCACATCACAAAAGCCAATAGGGCGATGGTCCCACGCGTGGAACGATCGCCACTGGACGGCGCCCGACGGCTCAGTGGACGTCCTTCCAGTATTCCTTCTTGAGCAGATAGGCCAGGAAGGTCAGCAGCGCCAGGAACAGGATCACCCACACGCCCAGCTTCTGGCGTTTGAGGGCCGCCGGCTCGCCGGCATACTCCAGGAAGTTGGTGATATCGCGCACCACCTGATCGTACTGCCCGGCATCGATGTTGCCCGGCTGTTCGATCTTCAGCCCAACCACCGGAGCATCCAGCCCGGGGCCCTCGGCCTTGCCGTGCACCGCATGCTGCAGCCCCTGCATTTCCCACAGGGGGTTGGGCATGGAGGCATTGGGGAACACGGTGTTGTTCCAGCCCAGCGGCCGCGTGGGATCCAGGTAGAACGATTTGAGGTAGGTGTAGACCCAGTCGCTGCCCCGCACGCGCGAGATCAGGCTCAGATCCGGCGGCATCTTGCCGAACCACTTCTCGGCCTGCGCCTTGGGCATCGTCACCGGAATCGGCTCACCCACCGGGGTGCCGGTGAAGTTGAGGTTGTTCATGACCTCTTCTTCGCTCAGCCCGAGATCGGCGGCCATGCGCGAGTAGCGCAGGTATTTCAGCGCGTGGCAGCCGGAGCAGTAGTTCATGTAAAGCTGTGCGCCGCGTTGCAGCGAGGCACGATCGCTCAGGTCATTGCCTGCCTGCAGGGTCTTGGCGCCCTCGGCGGCATCGGCCACCGCGACACCGAGCATCAGCGCCGCCGCGCAGGCCAGCCGGACAATCCAGTGGTCAGTCATGCGTGGTCACCCGGTCCGGTACCGGCTTGGTCCTGTCCAGCTTGGTCCATAGCGGCATGGTGATGAAGAAGGCGAAATACAGGAAGGTCAGCACGCGCCCGATGTAGGTCTCGTGCGCATCCGTACCCGGGCCGGAGCCGATCACGCCCAGCCACACGAAGCACACCGCGAACATGCCCAGCAGGCCGCGCGAGAGCAGGCCGCGGTAGCGGTAGGACTTCACCCGCGCGCGGTCCAGCCACGGCACCAGGAACAGGATGGCGATCGCCGAGAACATCACGATCACACCACCGAGCTTGTTGGGCACCACGCGCAACATCGCGTAATACGGGGTGTAGTACCAGACCGGCTTGATGTGCTCGGGCGTCACCAGGCGGTTGGCCTCGGTGAAGTTGTCGTGCTCCAGGAACAACCCGCCGAAGGCCGGGGCGAAGAAGATGATGAAGGCGGCGATGATCAGCAGGAAGCCGGCGCCGACCGCATCCTTGAGCGTGTAGTAAGGATGGAAGGGAATGCCATCGGTAGGCGCGATGGCCGACCAGCGGTTGCCCTTCGGGCCCTTCTTGATCTCCACGCCGTCCGGGTTGTTGGAGCCCACTTCATGCAGCGCGCCCAGATGCAGCACCACCAGCAGCAACAGCACCAGCGGCAGTGCGATCACGTGCAGGGCGAAGAAGCGGTTGAGGGTGGCGTCGCTGGGCAGGTAGTCGCCCATGATCCATTCGGTCAGGCCGGTGCCGATCACCGGGATCGCGCCGAACAGCGAGATGATCACCTTCGCGCCCCAGAACGACATCTGGCCCCACGGCAGCACGTAGCCCATGAAGGCCTCGGCCATCAGCACCAGGTAGATCAGCATGCCGAGGATCCAGACCAGTTCGCGCGGCTTCTGGTAACTGCCATAGAGCAGGCCGCGGAACATGTGCAGGTAGACCACGATGAAGAACAGCGAGGCACCGGTGGAGTGCATGTAGCGGATCAGCCAGCCCCACTCCACGTCCCGCATGATGTATTCGATGGAAGCGAACGCTTCGGCCGCGTTCGTCTTGTAGTGCATCGTCAGGAAGATGCCGGTGACGATCTGGTTGACCAGGATCAGCAGCGCCAGCGAACCGAAGTAGTACCAGATGTTGAAGTTCTTCGGCGCGTAATACTCGCTGACATGCTTGCGGTAGACCGGCATCAGGCCCGGCGCGCGGGCGTTGACCCAGTCGGCCAGTCCGGTGGCGGTGCGGGAAAGGATATTGGCCATGATCAAGCCGCCCCCTGCGGATCAACGCCGATGATGATGGTGTTGTCGTCCTGGTAATGGTGCGGCGGCACCAGCAGGTTGATCGGTGCCGGAACATCCTTGAACACGCGACCGGACATATCGAAACGCGACTTGTGGCAGGGGCAGAAGTAGCCGCCCTTCCACTGCGGGTCGTAGGGCTCGGGGCGGATCTCGGCGACCATTTCCGGCGAACAGCCCAGATGGGTGCACAGCCCGACCAGCACCGAGACCTCGGCCTTGATCGAACGGAATTCGGGATTCTGCTTGAGCACGTACTCGGGCTGCTGTTCCTTCTCGCCCGACTCGGGATCCTTCAGGCGGCCGTCCAGCCCGTGCAGCGCATCGAGGATGGCCTTGGAGCGCTTGACGATCCAGATCGGCTGCCCACGCCACTCCATGACCAGACGCTGGCCTTCCTGGAGCGCACTGATGTCGGCAATCACCGGGGCACCGGCCAGTTTGGCGCGGGCGCTGGGATTCCAGGACTTGATGAACGGTACCGCTGCAAATCCGACGCCGACCGCTCCGACCACCGCAGTGGTTGCTGAGAGAAACCGCCGACGTCCAGTGTTGACTGGATCGTTTACCCCATCGTTGGCCATCCGGCACTCCGATATTGATTTAGGTAGCTTGAGGCTGCCAGCAGACCGGTGGGGGCCAGTCCACATTGAATCAGCCGCGAGTGTAGCTGAACCGAAGTCGGCCACACAACGCGGTACTACGGAACGACATTACCCCCGACAGTACGGCATCAGGTACCACCGGCGCCATGGGTTATTGATGGGTGGCGACCGCACTTCGATAGCGGTCGGCCAATACGGCCACCCGCTTCACGTAATACTGGGTCTCGCTGTAAGGGGGCACGCCGCCATGGCGGGCTACCGCACCCTCGCCCGCGTTGTAGCCCGCGGCGGCGAGGGTCAGGTCACCATTGAAGCGCTTGAGCAGCCAGGACAGGTACTGCACGCCGCCGCGGATGTTCTGCGAAGCATCATAGGAATCACTGACCCCGAAGCGACGCGCGGTGGGCGGCATCAGCTGCATCAGGCCCTGCGCGCCGGCCCGGCTCAGCGCCAGCGGGTTGTAGGCGGACTCGGCATGGATGATCGCGCGCACGATCGCTTCTTCCACCCCGAACTCCCGGGCGGCCGCGGCGATCTCGCTCTGATAGGCCGTGGTGTTGAGGCGGACCGAGCCGAAGTTGACCGAGGGGTTCGCGCCACAGGCATAGCAGCGTTCGATGAAGGTGTAATGGATGGTGCGGACCTGCCCGAGGCTGGCCATCTGGGCCGGACGTGCGCTGGTGTAATGGCGCACGCCGTCTTTCATATACGAATAGAGCTGACCGCTGCGGACCTGCCCAGCCTTGCCAGCTGCGGGGGCCCGGGTGGGCGGCGCGGTCAGCACGGTGGCCGGAGCCGGAGCCGGAACCGGGGCGGGCGTGATCGCGGTGGCGACCGTGGCGGTATCGGCCCGGACCGGCGCGGCGGTGCCCCCCGCTGCAGGTGTGGCGCTGGCGATCTGGGCGACCGGGGTCGGCACGGG
>NZ_JBSZJV010000006.1:0-192087 GCF_054188265.1 Stenotrophomonas sp. IS26 | reverse complement strand
GGATGAAGCGATATATTATCTTCGCGTGATGTCCCTGTGTGATGCAAGTCCCATCGGGGTGGTTATCAGCAGATAGCCGTTGGCGATCTGCGCCGGACCCGGATGTCCGGCACGCTCCTTCCCCTGCCTGTCCCTGTGTTTCCGGAGAGTTGTCCATGTCGTTCCGCGCCATTCTGTTTGCCCTGGTCCTGGCCACCAGCGGCTGTGCCACCGCCACCCCGGCCGCCACGCCGACCCCGCCCGCCACTGCCACGGCCACCCTGCAGGGCGACGCCGCCCGCCCGGATGCCGCCGCCGGCTGGGTCCGCAGCGAGCTCTATTTCGGCGTGGGCGAAGAAACCGGCGTGGCCGACCGCCCGCAGACCGAGGGCATCAGTGACGCGCAGTGGCGCGCCTTCCTCGACAAGCAAGTCACGCCGCGCTTCCCGGACGGCCTGACCGTGTTCGACGCCTACGGCCAGTGGCTGTTCCGCGGTGCGCCCGAGCCGAACCGCCTGCGCACCAAGGTGCTGGTGGTCCTGCACGAGAACACCCCTCAGCGCCGCGCCGACATCGAAGCGATCCGCCTGGCGTGGAAGCAGGCCACCGGGCACCAGTCGGTGCTGTGGGCGCAGCAGGCGGTTGAAGTATCGTTCTGATCCAGGGCGCCGCGGTGGCGCTGCACGGAGCGATGATGAAACACAGGGATGCGATGCTGGCCGCGCTGTTGATGGGCCTGGCGGTGACGTGCGCGCACGCGCAGGATGCCGACCCGGCCCGGCTTCAGCTCGAGGTGGCTGCCGGCGTGCAGGTGCAGGCGACACTGCAGGACGACGGCGGCATTGCCGTCGTACTGGCACCGTCGGGCATGCGTCAGGTGCTGCCGGGGGTGACCGACGCGGACGGCAACGCACGCCTGTCCGCCGAGGACGTCGATTTCGATGGCCGCCCGGAGCTGGTCGCGCGCGCCGCGGTCGGCATGGTCAACGAGGCGGTCGCGGTCTACCGCTACGTTCCAGCGCGACAGGAACTGGTGGCGCTGGCGCCCATCCCGAACGACCGCGCGCAGTGCGGTGACCTGATGGGTCTGACCGTGGAGGAAGACAACCGCACCCTGAGCAGCAGCTGCCGCAGCGGGCCGATGTGGTACGTGGATCAGTACCGCTACGACGGCGGTCGCCTGTACCTGTACCGCGCCGAGCGCCTGCTGATGCTCGACGATGTACTCGAGCCTTACGTGTTCGTGAAGCAGACCGCCGACAGCGGTCCGCTGGCGGTCTGGAGTAGCTTCGATCCTGACGGCAACGTGCTGGAGACGGCCATCGGCGATGGCCTGGAGGCACCGCGCGCCGGTTCGCCGCTGCTGCGCGTTTCCGGCCATGTGAGGGTGGCGCGGCTGCCCTTGTACAGCCAGCCCGGTGATGCCACGACCAAGCGGTATCTGGTGCGCGATGACCGCGTGGAACTGCTGGATGAGCGCGATGGGTGGGTGCAGGTGCGTTATGACAATCCCACACGCGGCGCGGTGCTGGGCTGGGTGAACACGCAGCCGTGATCGCGCGCTGCCACGGGTAAACCCACATGAGTGTCACTTGCCCGGGACTAGGCTGACGCTTCCCCCTCGTCGTGGAAGCATGTCATGAGCAAGCGCGTTGCCGAGATCGTGGTTGAAACCCTGCAGGCCGCCGGTGTCCGTCACTGTTACGGCATCGTCGGCGATACCCTCAATTACGTCACCGATGCCATCCACCACAGCGAGATCGAGTGGGTGCACATGCGGCATGAGGAAGTGGCTGCGTTTGCCGCCGGTGCCGAGTCGTTGATCAGCGGGCAGCTCACCGCCTGCGCCGGCTCGTGCGGCCCCGGTGGCCTGCACTTCATCAACGGCGTGTTCGAGACCAACCGCAACCGCGCGCCGATGGTGTTGATCGCCAGCCAGGTGGTCACCGCCGAGCTGGGCATGGAGTTTCCACAGGAAGTCGATTTCAAGGCGGTGTACAGCAGCTGCAGCGTGTTCTGCGAACAGGTACAGAGCGCCGAGCAGGCGCGCCGCGTGGTGACCCTTGCCTGCCAGGCCGCCATCAGCCGCCGCGGGGTGGCGGTGGTGATCCTGCCCGCCGACATCAGCGAAGCCGAGGTCAAGCACGATGTGCCGTTCTCGGTGCACTACACCCAGCCGGTACTG
Organism: Stenotrophomonas sp. IS26; assembly: GCF_054188265.1. NCBI lineage: Bacteria > Pseudomonadati > Pseudomonadota > Gammaproteobacteria > Lysobacterales > Lysobacteraceae > Stenotrophomonas > Stenotrophomonas sp. IS26. The sequence continues at coordinate 189,923 of NZ_JBSZJV010000006.1, read as the reverse complement.
CGCCCCTCGGACGATGAACTGCAGCGCATCGCCGCGCTGATCGGCGAGGGCAAGCGGATCGGCATCTATGCCGGTGCCGGTTGCGAGGATGCACACGATGCGCTGGTCGCCCTCGGGGCCAGGCTCAAGGCGCCGATCGCGCATACCTCGCGCGCGAAGGATTTCGTGGAGTACGACAACCCGTACAACATGGGCATGACCGGCATCTTCGGCATCGAGTCCGGGTACCACACGCTGATGGCCTGCGACACGTTGCTGCTGCTCGGCGCGGACTTCGCCTGGGGCCAGTACTACCCGGACAAGGCGACCCTCATCCAGGTGGATCGCGATGGCAGCCATCTTGGCCGCCGGCACCCGGTGAACCTCGGCGTGGTGGGCGATATCGGCCCGACCCTGGAGGCGCTGCTGCCGTTGCTGCCCGAGCGTGAGGACCGCAGCTTCCTGGACGAATGCCTGGAGCACCGCGAGAAGGCGCTCGCCACGCGCGCCAAGGAAGAGCAGCCGGGCGAGGGTGAGCTGATCCACCCGCAGCACCTGACCGCGCTGATCGACCGCCACGCTGCGGACGATGCGTTGTTCACCGCCGACGGTGGCTCGCCGATGGTCTGGATCCTGCGCCATATCCGCGTCAATGGCCGCCGCCGCACGCTGACCAGCCTGCTGCACGGCACGATGGCCAACGCGATGCCGCAGGCGCTGGGCCTGCAGAAGGCCTACCCGGGCCGGCAGGTGATCTCGCTGTCCGGTGACGGTGGCCTGGCGATGCTGCTCGGCGATCTGCTCACCGCGGTGCAGGAAAACCTGCCGATCAAGGTGGTGGTCTACAACAACAGCTCGTTGAACTTCGTGGAGCTGGAGCAGAAGGTCGAAGGCCTGCTGGACAACTACACCGACCTGAAGAACCCCGATTTCGGCCGCCTGGCCGAGGTGATCGGCTTCTACGGGCGCACGGTCACCCGCTCGGAAGACCTGGAGCAGGCCGTCCAGGACATCCTGGCCCATCCCGGCCCGGCGCTGCTGGACGTGCACACCAGCCCGACCGAACTGGTGATGCCGCCGCAGGTGGAGGCCAAGCAGGTGGCCGGAACTGCCCTGTACGCGGCCAAGGCGCTGCTGAGCGGGCAGGTCGGGGATGTGAGGGACCTGCTGGCCAACAACTTCCTCAACAAGCCCTGATCCCCACGCGGTCCGGTAATGCCGGCCGCTGGCCGGCATCCTCAGGATGCTCCAGGCAATGGCGGGAGCCGGCCAGCGGCCGGCACTACCGCGCGGTGCCGCGTCCCCCGTCGGCGGGCGTTTCCCGGCGTTCCATCCATGCGCCTGTTACTGGGGGCGGGGAGGCCCTACCATCGGCTACCCCCTCCCCACGGCCGCCCTGCGCATGTCCGCCACTGCTCCCGTCCCCACCGGACGCCCCCGCTGGTTCGTTGCCGGCGATCTCAATGGTTTCTTCGGCCTGGTGGTAGACAATCTGTCGATCCTCGGCTTCATCGCGATGGCACTGGTCGGCATCTTCCAGTTCCCGGCCGATGTGGTGTTCGGCCGCATGTTCCCGGGCACCGCCTTCGGCGTGCTGGTCGGCAACGTGCTCTACACCTGGATGGCCCGGCGCCTAGCTGCGCGTACCGGCCGTGACGATGTCACCGCGATGCCGCTCGGCCTGGATGCGCCGACCAGCATCGGCATGGCGCTGCTGGTGCTCGGCCCGGCCTTCCTGGCTTTCAAAGGGCAGGGCTTGGCGCCGCACGATGCCGCCATCGCGACCTGGCAGCTGGGCATGGCCTCGCTGGTGATCATGGGCGTGCTCAAGGTAATCCTTTCGTTCTTCGGCGAAGCGGTCACCCGCGCGCTGCCACGTGCCTCGCTGCTCGGCTCCATCGCCGGTATCGCGATCGTGCTGATGGGCTTCCTGCCGCTGCTGGAAACGCTGCGCTCGCCGATCGTCGGCTTCGTCACGCTGGGCCTGCTGCTGTACGTGCTGATCGCCAAGCGCAAGTTGCCGATCCGCGCGCCCGGCGTGCTGGTCGCGTTCGTGTTCGGCACGATCCTGTATTACGGCCTCGGGCTTGCCGGGCTGGGTGCACCGGGCTTCAAGGTGCCTGAGTGGGTGCCGCCGCAGGTGGTGCTGCCGTGGCCGACGCTCGGCTTCATCGACGGCCTGCCGACCGCGATCACCTACCTGCCGCTGCTGCTGCCGTTCGGCCTGCTGATGGTGGTGGGCGGCATCAATGTCTCCGAGAGCGCGCGCGCCGCCGGTGACGATTACCGCACCCGCGACATCCTGCTGGTGGAAGCCATCGCCACGCTGGTGGCCGGCTTCTGCGGCGGTGTGGCGCAGACCACGCCGTACATCGGCCAGCCGGCCTACAAGCACATGGGCGCGCGCAGCGGTTACACGCTGCTGACCGGCCTGTTCGTCGGCATCGGCGGCATGCTGGGCGTGATCTCCGGGCTGGTGCAGTGGCTGCCGCTGGCTGTGCTGGCCCCGATCATTGTGTACGTGGCGATCGACATCACCACCCAGGCCTTCCAGGCCACGCCGCGCGAGCATGCCGGCGCGATGGTGCTGGGCTTCCTGCCCTCGGTGGCGTACCTGCTGGCGATCAAGGCCCCGGGCTGGATCGCACCGGAACAACTGGCGGCGATGACCTCCACCCTGGATGGGCATGGCCTGCCGGAGCTGGCGGTGATCTTCACCCTGGGCAATGGCTTCATCATCACCTCGATGCTGTGGATCGCGGCAGTGGTGGCGATGATCGACGGGAAGCTGCTGCGCGCCTCCGGGTTCCTGCTGGTGGCCGCGGCGCTGACGCTGTTCGGCCTGATCCACTCGGTGGACCCGCGCGGTGGCATCTATCTGCCGTGGCAGCTGGAAGGACTGCCGAAGATCATCAGCTGGCAGTTCACCGGCGCCTATGTGGCGCTGGCCGGGTTGCTGGCGTTGTTGTCGCTGCAGAAGCAGCCTTCAGAGCGCGCGTAGCGCTCTGGTCGTGCTACGGATCATGCCTCGCCATCCAGCGCCGGGTAATGCCGGAAGATGCCGTTGGTGTTGAACGGCAGACGGCGTTCGGAGGCGAGATAGGCGGCGATGTTGGGCCGGGTTTCCACCCGGTCCTTCAATGCACGCAGTTGCGGCAGCGTCGGCCACAGTGCCTGCATGCGGCGCGGGAACATGTACTCCAGCCCGCTCAGCAGCTGGAACAGGGAGAGATCCACGTAGGAATGCTCGCGCAGCGGATGCCGCCCGCCGTTGTGCTTGAGCACGTTCTCGAAATAGCCCAGGAACTTGGGCATGCGCTCGCCGCGCATGGAGGCGGCGCGCGCCTTGGCTTCGTGCTTCTGATCCTCGTAGTACATCGACGCTGCGATCGGGTGATGGGTGTCGTGCACCTCAGCGACCAGATCGGCGATGGTCAATTGCAGCTGGAGTGCCTGCTGCCGCCGTGAACTGGCATCCGGGACGAGGCCGAGTTCCGGGCCCAGGTGGTCCAGGATCGCGCCGACCTGGGCGATCACCTGCCGGCCGGTACGCAGAAACGGAGGCGCGAATGGCTGCAGGCCTTCAACCTTGCCCTGCAGGTACGGCTCCATGACCGCATCGCCATGGATGCGCGCCATGTCGGTGTAGCCCGCGCCGGCATCTTCCAGCGCCAGCCGCACGAACTCGCCGCGGCCTTGGATGCCGGTCCAGTAATACAGTTCGTAATGCATGCCGCCACTCCGTATGGAACCGGCCTCCAGCATCGCCGGTGCTGCCGAAAGCAGGCGTGAGCGCAGCGTGGTTCCCGTGCTAGGGTCGAGCGGGCATGTTGATGGGAGTACGCGATGCGGAAGTGGGTCCTGGGCATGTGCGTGGCGGTGTTGCCGGCCACGGTGGCGGCCGATCCGGTGGCACTGCACGATGGGTTCGGCTACAGCGATGCGGTGCTGCGTGCGGAACTGACCTCGTTGCGTGAGATGAGCGGTGCATCCGGTCCGCGCCGTCACCTCGGTGCAGCGGGCTACCATCGTGTCCGTGGCGAGCTGGCCGCCTCCAACCGTGCAGCACGCCAGTGCCTGGATGAAACCCGGGATGCACCGCCGGCGCTGCAGGGTCTGGCGTTCCTGTGCGAATCCACCCTCGCGGGCAATGCGCTGATCGAGGGCGATATCGCCGGATGGGCGAGCCTGATGCTGCGCGTGCGCGAGGACTACCAGCGCACCATCGTGCCGATGCTCAGGGCCGGCGATGAAGTGCCCGATGTCACCCGGCCGGCGTTCGCGTCCTTCACCACATGGCCGCGCAGCGCGCTGCCCGCAGCCGAGCGGGCGCAGGACGTGGCGGTGCCGATCCAGTTCAGCAATGAGTTGCCCTCGGTGACCCTCACGCTGCACGGCACGCGCGATGGCGCGCCGGTCACCCAAGAGGCCGCCTTCATCGTTGATACCGGGGCCCCGCGCTCGCACATCAGCCGCGCGCTGGCCGACTCGCTCGGCCTGGCCGTTACCGAGGGTTTCGTGGTGTCGCGCATCGTCGAGGGCGATATCCAGCAGGCGGGCCTGGTGGCACCGATCGATATCGAGGTGGGTGGGCAGCGGGTGCGTGATGTGTCGTTCAACAGCGAAGCGGCGCGCGAGCTCAACCTGATCGGCCTGGACGTGCTGCGCGCACTGGGGCGGATCACGCTCTCGCGTGAAACGCTGACGCTGCTGGGAGCACACACCCCGGCCGCGTGCACGCGCCGGACCGTTTTCACCTCCTCGCTGTGGGGTCCCTTCCAGCAGGTCCGCTTCCCGATCCGGGGCCGCGAGAACAACCTGATGCTGGTCGACACGGGCTTCCATGGGGCCTTCCAGATGCGCGGCGCGCCGCGCTCGTCGGTGCCGGCCGCCGCGATCCAGCGCAGGAACGTGATCACCACGCGCGGTGCTGAGGACATCGAGTACGCGCCCGCCAGCACGCCACTGCAGGTCACCGATACGTTGAGCGACATCGCGGTGGATATCGCGTTCCAGCCGCCGGATCTGTTCCCTTCGTCGTGGCGGATCGGCTACGGCGTCACCGGGGGCTACACCGTGGCATTGGACCTGCCCGCCGGTCTCGGCTGCCTGGTCCCGCAGCCGCCCGAACCGCCGCTGCTGGCCCGGCCACCGACGGCCTGACGAACCCTGAATCGGCATCTCATCCACCCTTGAAACACGCCCCCGTAACCGCATTTCAGGGACAGTGCTGGCACGGCCAGCCCCGTTTACATCGAGGACAAGAACATGCGGATGGACAAGCTCACCTCGCGTTTCCAGCAGGCGCTGGCCGACGCGCAGTCGTTGGCCGTGGGCCGCGACCACAACATCATCGAACCGGTGCACGTGTTCAGCGCGCTGCTGGACCAGCAGGGCGGCAGCACGCGCCCGCTGCTGGCCCAGGCCGGCGTCAACGTGCCGGTATTGCGCGAACGCTTGAATGAAACCCTGGAGGCCCTGCCCAAGGTCTCCGGACAGGAAGGCAACCTGTCGATCGGCAACGATCTGAACCGGCTGCTCAACAACACCGACAAGCTGGCCCAGCAGCATGGCGATGCCTTCATCGCCAGCGAGTGGTTCGTGCTGGCTGCGGTGGACGATGGCGGCACCCTGGGCATGGCGCTGCGCGCCGCCGGTGCCGACAAGAAGAAGATCGAGACCGCGATCGACAAGGTGCGCGGCGGCGAGACCGTGCAGTCGGAAAACGCCGAAGACCAGCGCCAGGCGCTGGAGAAATACACCATCGACCTGACCGCGCGGGCCGAGACCGGCAAGCTGGATCCGGTGATCGGCCGCGATGAGGAAATCCGTCGCACCATCCAGGTCCTGCAGCGCCGCACCAAGAACAACCCGGTGCTGATCGGCGAGCCCGGCGTGGGCAAGACCGCCATCGTGGAAGGCCTGGCCCAGCGCATCATCAACGACGAAGTGCCCGAGGGCCTGCGTGGCAAGCGCGTGCTCTCGCTGGACATGGGCGCGCTGATCGCCGGCGCCAAGTTCCGCGGTGAGTTCGAAGAGCGCCTCAAGGGCGTGCTCAACGACCTGGCCAAGAGCGAAGGGCAGGTGATCCTGTTCATCGACGAGCTGCACACGATGGTCGGTGCGGGCAAGGCCGATGGCGCGATGGATGCCGGCAACATGCTCAAGCCGGCGCTCGCCCGCGGTGAACTGCACTGCGTCGGCGCGACCACGCTGGACGAATACCGCAAGTACATCGAAAAGGATGCTGCGCTGGAACGCCGCTTCCAGAAGGTGCTGGTCGGCGAGCCGAGCGTGGAAGACACCATCGCGATCCTGCGCGGGCTGAAGGAAAAGTACGCCGTGCACCACGGCGTGGAGATCACCGACCCGGCCATCGTCGCGGCGGCCACGCTCTCGCACCGTTACATCGCCGACCGCCAGCTGCCCGACAAGGCCATCGACCTGATGGACGAGGCCGCCTCGCGCATCCGCATGGAGATCGACTCCAAGCCGGAGGAGCTGGACCGCCTGGAGCGGCGCCTGATCCAGCTCAAGATCCAGCGCGAAATGCTCAAGAAGGAAAAGGACGATGCCTCGCGCCAGCGCCTGGCCGATCTTGAGAATGACATCGATGCGCTGGAGCGCGAGTTCTCCGATCTCAACGAAATCTGGAAGTCGGAGAAGGCCACGCTGCAGGGCGCGACCCGGATCAAGGAACAGATCGAACAGGCCAAGCTGGAACTGGAATCGGCCCAGCGCCGCCAGGATTTCGGGCGCATGAGCGAGATCCAGTACGGGCAGCTGCCGCAGCTGGAAAAGCAGCTGGCGGCCGCGCAGGAAGTGGAAACCAGCGAGTTCAAGCTGGTGCAGGATCGGGTCACCGCCGAAGAGATCGCCGAGGTGGTCTCGCGTTGGACCGGCATCCCGGTCAACCGCATGCTGGAAGGTGAGCGCGACAAGCTGCTGCGCATGGAAGACATGCTGCACAACCGCGTGGTCGGCCAGGAAGAGGCGATCAAGGTGGTGTCCGATGCGGTGCGGCGCTCGCGTGCGGGCCTGTCCGATCCGGATCGCCCGAGCGGCTCGTTCCTGTTCCTGGGGCCGACCGGCGTGGGCAAGACCGAACTATGCAAGGCGCTGGCTGAATTCCTGTTCGACAGCAGCGACGCGATGATCCGCATCGACATGAGCGAGTTCATGGAGAAGCACAGCGTCGCGCGTCTGATCGGTGCGCCCCCGGGCTATGTGGGCTACGAAGAAGGGGGCTACCTCACCGAGGCGGTGCGCCGTCGCCCGTACTCGCTGATTCTGCTGGACGAAGTGGAGAAGGCGCATCCGGATGTGTTCAACATCCTGTTGCAGGTGCTCGACGACGGCCGCCTGACCGATGGCCAGGGGCGCACGGTGGACTTCCGCAATACTGTCATCGTGATGACCTCCAACCTGGGCTCGCACCAGATCCAGGACATGAGCAGCGATGACAGCCCGGAGGCCTACACGCAGATGAAGGCGGCGGTGATGGGGGTGGTGCAGGCGCACTTCCGCCCGGAATTCATCAACCGCCTGGACGACATTGTCGTGTTCCATCCGCTGGACAAGGTGCAGATCAAGCAGATCGCCCGCATCCAGATGCAGGGCCTGGAGAAGCGCCTGGCCGAGCGTGGCCTGCGCATCGAGGTCAGCGACGAGGCCTTCCAGCTGCTGGGCAACGTCGGCTTCGATCCGGTCTACGGCGCCCGCCCGCTCAAGCGTGCCATCCAGTCGCAGCTGGAGAACCCGCTGGCGCAGAAGATCCTCTCCGGCGAGTTCCTCAATGGCGATGTGATCCGGGTCGATGCGGCCGAGGGCAAGCTGGTGTTCGTGAAGGGCTGAGCCCCGCGCGCGCCGGCGGCTTGATAACCGTTGGGCCTCACACCATGCATGTTTGGCATGAACCCCCGCTTCGGCGGGGGTTTTTTGTTCGGTATCGTCGGCATTCACCTGGAGACAATGCGATATGTCCGAACACGGCAGTCCCGAATCACAGTGGCGCGCGGAGACCATCGCGGTGCATGGCGGTTACCGGCCCGATCCCACCACCCGCGCGGTGGCGGTGCCGATCTACCAGACCGTGGCCTACGCCTTCGATGACACCCAGCATGGCGCGGACCTGTTCGACCTGAAGGTGCCGGGCAACATCTACACCCGCATCATGAACCCGACCACCGATGTGCTCGAGCAGCGCATCGCCGCGCTTGAGGGCGGCATCGGCGCGCTCGCCCTGGCCTCGGGCCAGGCCGCGATCACCTACGCGATCCAGACCATCGCCGAGGCCGGCGACAACATCGTCTCGGCCAGTGCGCTGTATGGCGGCACCTACAACCTGTTCGCGCACACGCTGCCCCAGTTCGGGATCGAAACGCGCTTTGCCGACTACCGCGACCCGCAGGCGTTCGGCGCGCTGATCGATGACCGCACCAAGGCGGTGTTCGTCGAGTCCATCGGCAACCCGCGCGGTAACATCACCGACATCGAAGCGGTCGCGAAGATCGCGCATGCGCATGGCGTACCGCTGATCGTGGACAACACGGTGGCGACACCGTACCTGCAGCGCTCGTTCGATTTCGGCGCGGACATCGTGGTGCATTCGCTGACCAAGTACCTCGGGGGACATGGCACCAGCCTGGGCGGGGCGATCGTGGATTCCGGACGCTTCCCCTGGGCGGAGCACAAGCAGCGTTTCCGCCGCTTGAACGAGCCGGACGTGAGCTACCACGGCGTGGTCTACACCGAAGCCCTCGGGCCGGCCGCCTACATCGGCCGCGCGCGGGTGGTACCGCTGCGCAATACCGGCGCGGCGATTTCACCGTTCAATTCCTTCCTGATCCTGCAGGGCATCGAGACGCTGGCACTGCGGCTGGACCGGATCAACGCGAACACCCTGGCCGTGGCCAAGCATCTGCAGGGCCATGCCAAGGTGGCCTGGGTCAACTACGCCGCGTTGCCCGACCACCCCGAACACGCGCTGGTGCAGAAGTACCTGCGCGGCCACGGCTCCGGCGTGCTGACCTTCGGCCTGCCCGGTGGCCGCGCCGCCGGCGCGCGCTTCCTGGATGCACTGCAGCTGTTCACCCGTCTGGTGAACCTGGGCGATGCCAAATCACTGGCCACGCACCCGGCCTCGACCACGCACCGGCAGCTGGATGCCGCCGAGCTGGAGAAGGCGGGCGTCAGCGAAGACACGGTGCGCTTGTCGGTCGGCATCGAGCACATCGACGACCTGCTGGCGGACCTGGAGCAGGCGTTGGCCAAGGCGTAGAGGTGGGACCCACGGCGGCCGGTGCGGGCCGGCCGCCGTGGGGGTTTTGCCATGGCGCCATGGATTCTCTGCCATGGGGGTAGGGCCGCGCATGGCGTGGCTCTACGCGCGGGGTTAGGATCGGCTGACGATCCCCCAACTGCGCAAGATCGGCCACGCGCAGGCGCGGGGCACGGCGCAGGCTGAGCATCACCTAGAGAGGGAGCCCGCCATGCGCCGCATTGCCCAGGTACGCCAGCGCCACGGTATCGATCGTGTCATCGCCCATCTGCAGGCGTGCCTGCGCGCTGGCGATCCCTTGCCCGATCTGGAGGCACTGGCCGCGATCGCGCACCAGTCGCCGTTCCACTTCCATCGCCTGTACCGCGCGCTGACCGGCGAAACGCCCGGGCGCACCGTGGCGCGCCTGCGTCTGCTGCAGGCGCTGACGCTGCTCGGCCAGGCCGAGAGCCGGGTCACCGAGGTCGCCTTGAACGTCGGCTATGAAAGCCCGCAGGCGCTGGCCCGTGCCTGTCGCCAAACGCTGGATGCCACGCCGAGCACGTTGCGTGAGGATGCCGGGCTGCGCAGCCACTGGCAGCAGCGGCTGTCGCTGCCGGCGGGCGATCACGCGGACGGGACGGTGCCGTTGCAAGTTACGGTGACCACGCTGGAGCCTTTCGATGTGGTGGCGCTGCGCACGCAAGGGGCCTTCGATGATCTGGATCAGGCCTTCGGCGAGATCTTCACCTGGGCGGCGGAGCAGGGATGGGCCGAACAGTTGCAGCAGCTGGTCGGCATCGCACGGACGGACCACCGCGACGCGCCGGCGCAGGAATGCGTGTTCGATTGCGCAATGGGATTCGGGCGCACGCCGCAGGCGCTACCAGCCCCGCTGCGTACGCTGACGCTGGGCGGTGGCACGTATGCCGTGCTGCGCCATGTGGGCAGTTACGCAGGGCTGGAGGCCGCCACCGATGCGCTGCTGCGCGACTGGCTGCCCGAGAGCAGCCACACGCTGCGCGACGTCGAGCTGTATTACCACTACCTCGACGATCCGGAAGAGGTCCCTGAGGCGATCCTGCGTGCGGATATCTGCGTGCCGGTCGCGTAGCGCCCCTCACACCACTGGAATGCTGTGCTGCTGCCCCATCGTGCGGTACGGCGGGGTGGACATCACCATCTCGGCTAGCGAGTAAGCCAGTTCGCGCTCGGCCATCACCGTGCCATCGGCACCGTGGGCGAGCAGGTGCTTCACCTCGGCATCGCTATGCGCCCTTGCCAGCAGGGTCAGGCCGGGGTTGAGCGCGCGCAGCTTGGCCAGCGTTTCACCGGCTTCCAGCGGCTGCGGAATCGCCAGCACGGCGATCTTGGCGCGCTCGGGATGCGCTTCGGCCAGCACGCGGTCGGAGGCGGCACTGCCGCGGATACCGGGCAGGCCGGCCGCGTGTGCTTCGGCGACGTGTTCCTTGTTGTCGTCGATGATCATCACCGGTACGCCCCGGTCGCGCAGTACCTGCGCCAGCGCGCTGCCGACGCGGCCGTAGCCGATCACGATGGCATGGTCGTGCAGGTCCAGCGACGGGCCCGGCGGCAATTCCGTCTCCACCGTGGTGGGGGCGGTTTCCTGATGCTTCAGCAGCCAGCGGTCGAGCAGGCCGAACACCAGCGGGTTGAGCATGATCGAGATCAGTGCACCGGCCAGCACCAGCGCCTGACCGGTCGGCGGCAGAATCCCCAGCGTCACGCCGAGGCCGGCAATGATGAAGGCGAATTCGCCGATCTGCGCCAGGCTGGCGGAAATCGTCAGTGCGGTACCGGTCGGATGGCCGAACGCGCGCACGATCACGAACGCAGCGGCGGATTTGCCGAACATGATGATCGCCGCGGTGGCCAGGACCTGCCACGGGTGCTCGATCAGGATGGCCGGGTTGAACAGCATGCCGACCGAGACGAAGAACAGCACCGCGAACGCATCGCGCAGCGGCAGTGAATCATTGGCGGCTTTGTGGCTCAGTTCGGATTCGTTGAGCAGCATGCCGGCGAAGAACGCGCCGAGTGCGAACGACACGCCGAACAGCATCGCCGAGCCGAACGCCACGCCCAGTGCGATGGCCAGCACGGCCAGGGTGAACAGCTCGCGCGAACCGGTGCCGGCGATGCGCTCCAGGATCCACGGAATCACCCGGCGCCCGACCACCAGCATCACCGCCACGAACAGGCCCAGCTGCACGAAGGTCCAGCCGATGCTGGCCAGCACGCTGCCGACGGTATGGGTTTCATTGGCCGCATCGGGCCCGAACACGCCGGCCAGGACCGGCATCATCACCAGCGCCAGGACGCAGGCCAGGTCTTCCACGATCAGCCAGCCGATGGCGATCTTGCCGCGCGTGGTTTCCAGCAGGCGCCGTTCTTCCATCGCGCGCAGCAGCACCACGGTACTGGCGGTGGCCAGCGAGAAACCGAATACCACGCCATAGATCACCGGCCAGCCCATCAACGCCGCCAGGCCCCAACCGAGCAGGGTAGCGACCAGGATCTGGCCGATCGCACCCGGGATGGCGATCGCTTTGACCTCCATCAGGTCTTTGAGCGAGAAATGCAGGCCGACCCCGAACATCAGCAGCATCACGCCGATCTCGGCCAGCTGGTTGGCCAGTGCCTGGTCGGCGACGAAGCCGGGGGTGAACGGACCTACGCAGATGCCTGCAATCAGATAACCGACCAGGGGAGACAAACGCAGCTTGTTGGCCAGCGCGCCGAAAATGAAGGCGAGCCCAAGGCCAACGGCAACGATGTTGATCAGGTCGGTGTCATGGTGCATCGGGGCTCGCAAAGAGGGGGGGTACCCCGATTTTCACCGATGCGGCCGGTCCGGGCAAACATCGATGGCCGCAATGCTGCTATGTCCCCGTGGTCAGGTCATGTGCTGTCCGGGACAGCCCGTAGGTTGAACGGTGAATGCGCGGAATCCCGGTTTCCTGCGGCCAGAACGCACATGCCCCGGCGAACCGGGGCATGGGGTTTATCAGGAGGTTGCCGGCCAGCGGCCGGCACTACCTTGGGTTACCACTTGTAGGTCACGCGACCGTACACATAGGCGCCGTTGAACCCATACGGCGAGTAGTTGCTGTACGGCAGCATGCCCCAGGTGGAGTTCTGCAGGTCCACGGTGCGGTCCGGGTACTCGTCCAGGATGTTGTCCGCGCCCAGGGTCAGGGTCCAGTTCTCGCTCGGCTTGTAGCTGGCCGAGGCATCGAGCACCCACGAGGCGTCGTAGGTCTGGTCGCGCAGGGCGGTAGCCGAGTTGCGCACCGTGAACGAGCCGTAGCGGGTGGCGGCCAGGTTCAGGTCCCAGCGGTCCGAACGCCAGGTGCCGCTGAGGATGGTCTTGTCGCGCGGGTAGCTGTCCTCGATGCGGCCGATCTCGTCGCGGCCGATCAGCGACTGGGTGATGCCCAGCGCGCCGAACACCGCCGGCGAGGCGATGAACTTCTTCACCTCGGTCTCGTTGTAGCTGTAGGCGGCGGTCAGCTCCAGCGAGCTGGCGGCGAAGGGAATCGTGTAACTGGAGACCGCATCCACACCGCGGGTGCGGGTGTCCACGCCGTTGGTGAAGTAGGAGAACGCGGTGACGCCCGGCAGACCCAGGTTGGCCAGCAGCGCATTGGCGGCGTCATTGGTGGTGATGTTGGTCGACAAGACGATGCGGTCGTCGATGTCGATCTGGTACGCATCCACGGTCAGGTACAGGCGATCCACCGGCTGCAGTACCAGACCCAGGCTGTAGGAGGTCGAGCTTTCGGCCTTCAGCGGGCTGGCGCCCAGGGCCTGCGCGGCAGGGCTGGTGGTCGGGAAGGTGCCGCGTTCGACGAACACGCCGTTGATGATCGTGCTGGTCACCGCCTGGTAGCTCTGCTGGGCCAGCGACGGCGCGCGGAAGCCGCTCGACGCCGTGGCGCGCAGGGCGACCTTGTCGGTGAAGGCGTAGCGTGCGGAGAGCTTGCCGGAGAACTTGTCGCCGAAGTCCGAGTAATCCTCATAGCGGCCGGTCACACCGGCGGAGAACTTGTCGGTGAGGTCGGCTTCCAGGCCGGTATAGACGGCGTAGTTGTCGCGGTCGGCATCCACCGCGTTGAGTGGGGTGAAGCCACCGAAGCCCTGCGCACCGCTGCCGGTATAGGAGTTCAGTTCACCGGCGGACTGCTCCCACTTTTCCTTGCGGTATTCACCGCCGAAGGACAGCGTGACCGGGTAGGCCAGGCCCCAGTCCAGGGTCTTGGTCACATCGGCATTGACGATGTTCTGGGTGTACTCCAGCGCGCCATCGTAGAACGAGCGCGGGCTGTTCACGCCGAGCGCGTAGTTGATGCTGTTGCGGGTGTGGAAATCGATCTTGTTGGCGCCGTAGTTGTAGCTGACGTCCCAGTTCCAGCCGCTGTCCGTATCGCCCTTGACCCCGGCGACCAGCGAGCGGTCCTTGGAGTACTGATTGATCTCCGGCACGAAGCCGTCCGGGTAGGTCTGCGCCAGCAGCGGGCCCTGGTTGCTGTTGTTGCGCGAGCGGTAGAACGCGAACGAGGTGATGTCGCGGTTGCTGGCCATCGCGGTGGCGTAGGCCGAGACGTGGTCGCTGAACTGGAAGCTGGCATTGGCCGAGGCCGCGGTAGCATCCACCTGCGGGTCACCGACCACGAAGGTGGTCTGGCCGATGTTCGGGAAGTTGCCCGTGTTGGGCGCGGTGCCCTGGTAGGGGCCGGCGCGGTTGCTCTCGTCCTGCTGGACGATCTGGCCGGCCACATGCACGCTGCCGCGGCCGTCGGCGAAGCCGATACCGGTGTCGCCGGAGAGCTGGTACTTGTTGCCGTCACCGGCCGAGTACTGGCCGGCATCCAGCGCCAGGCTGCCGCCGGAGGAGGACCCCTTGAGCACGATGTTGATCACACCGGCGATGGCGTCCGAGCCGTACTGCGCCGAGGCGCCGTCGCGCAGCACTTCCACGCGCTCGATCGAGGCGATCGGAATCGCGTTGATGTCCACGGCCGACGAGCCACGGCCGATGCTGCCGTTGACGTTGATCTGCGCGGAGGTGTGGCGGCGCTTGCCGTTGACCAGCACCAGCACCTGGTCCGGGGAGAGGCCGCGCAGCTGCGCTGGGCGGATGCCGCTGGTGCCATCGGTCAGCGCCGGGCGCGGGAAGTTCAGCGAGGGCAGGGCGCGGGCCAGCGCGGTGGCCAGCTCGGTGGTGCCGGTGGACTGCAGCGCCTCGGGGGTGATGATGTCGATCGGCGACTGGGACTCGGCCACGGTGCGGTCGGCCACGCGGGTGCCGGTGACGATGATGGTGTCCAGGGTGTTGGCCGCGGTGCGGGCAGGGGCGTCCTGGGCGGTGGCGGCGAAGCTGGACATACCGAGCGCGACAGCTACGGCGGCGGCGAGCGTACTGGTCTTGCGGTTCATCAGGATGTGGCTCCGGTAGTGGCGGTGCTGCACCAAAGCGACATCACGACATCGAGGATCGGGTCAGCGAAGGCGGTTGTTGCGGTGCGCAATAGACGGATTAACGGGATATTCATCGCTTGTCAAATTTTCGCCAATTTCGTAAAAAACGTTGCAGAAGCAACCATTTACGTGGGGCGTTCGATTCGACAGGAGGGTCCCGGGGAAGCGCAGGCAGGGTCGTGGGAGAGAGAAACGAGGCCTGCCGCGCATCCCGGGGCGCGTCAAGTATTCGTTAACGCTAGAATTACGTCGCAGGAAAGGTGCTCACGAGCACATTCCATTCCGTTATATGGACCCCCAAGATGATTTCCCTTCGTAACTTCGCCTTGCGCCGTGGCGAGCGGCTGCTGTTGTCCAACGTCGACCTGACCCTGCATGCGGGGTACCGCGTCGGCGTGGTCGGCCGCAATGGCGCCGGCAAGTCCAGCCTGTTCGCCGCCGTGAAGGGCGAGCTGGAGGCGGACAAGGGCGACGTCGATCTGCCCGGCAAGATCCGCATCGCCAGCGTGGCCCAGGAAACCCCGTCGCTGCCCGATCCGGCGCTGCAGTTCGTGCTGGAGGGCGACACCGAGGTGGCCGCCGTCATGCGTGAAGAGGCGGAGGCCGCGGCGCGTGAAGACTGGGAAGCGGTGGCCACCGCCCATCAGCGCATGGCCGAGATCGGTGCCTATGACGCCGAGGCGCGCGCCGGCAAGCTGCTGCACGGCCTGGGCTTCCCGGCCGAGACCCACTCGCGCGCGGTCTCCTCGTTCTCCGGCGGCTGGCGCGTGCGCCTGAACCTGGCGCGCGCGCTGATGATGCCCAGCGACCTGCTGCTGCTCGACGAACCGACCAACCATCTGGATCTGGACGCCGTGTTCTGGCTGGAACAGTGGCTGCTCAAGTACCCGGGCACCCTGCTGCTGATCTCGCATGACCGCGAGTTCCTGGACAACGTGGCCACCCATACCCTGCATCTGCACGGGGGCGGTGCCAAGCTGTACGTCGGCGGCTATACCGATTTCGAGCGCCAGCGCGCCGAACAGCTGCGCCAGCAGCAGCTCGCCCACGACAAGGAACAGGCCGAGCGCGCGCATCTGCAGAGCTTCATCGATCGCTTCAAGGCGCAGGCCAGCAAGGCCGCGCAGGCGCAGAGCCGCATGAAGCGCCTGGCCAAGCTGGCCGGCACCGAAGCGGTGCGTGCCGAGCGCGAGTTCCGCATCGAGTTCGCGCCGCCGGCCAAACTGCCGTTCTCGCTGATCCGCCTGAACCATGTCGAGGCCGGTTACGGCGCCGATTCGGTGATCCTGCACAACGTGGGCTTCGGCCTGGAAGCCGGCCAGCGCATCGGTCTGCTCGGCCCGAACGGTGCCGGTAAGACCACCCTGGTGAAGACCCTGGTGGGCGAACTGGACCCGATCAGCGGCGAGCGTGCCGCGCATCCGGACCTGCGCATCGGGTACTTCGCCCAGCACACGGTGGAGTCGCTGCACGAAGGGCAGTCGCCGATGGAGCACTTCCGCGACCTCGCCCCGGATGCACCGAACCAGTCCTTCCGCGATTTCCTCGGCAAGTGGAACTTCGCCGGCGACCGCGCGTTTGAACCGGTGGACGGCTTCTCCGGCGGCGAACGTGCGCGTCTGGCCCTGGCACTGATCGCCTACCAGCAGCCGAACGTGCTGCTGCTCGACGAACCGACCAACCACTTGGATCTGGAAATGCGCGAAGCGCTGGCCGAAGCGTTGGCCGACTTCGAAGGCGCGATCGTGATGGTCTCGCATGACCGCCATCTGATCGGTCTGGTCTGCGACACGTTCTGGCGTGTGGCCGATGGCGTGGTCGAACCGTTCGACGGCGATCTGGATGCCTACGCGGCGTGGCTGCGTTCGCGTCCGGCCGCGCAGGGCACCAAGCAGAAGATGGCCGCGGCCGCCCCGGAGCCGGCGCCGCCGACTCCGCCGCTGCCCGCGCGCAAGCCGGCCAACCCGCACAAGCTGGCCGCTGCCGAAGCCAAGGTGGGCGAGCTGGAAGCGCTGCTGGCCGATCTGGACCGCCAGCTGGCCGATCCTTCCAACTACGCCGATGCGACCCGCATGGCGGTGCTTGGCCGTGACCGCGAAGCGACCGCCACCCTGCTCAGCAAGGCCGAGCAGACGTGGATGGAATTGCTGGACGCCTGATCGCGGCGGGTGATGCGGCACGCTGGTACGTGCCGCATCCCGTGTAGATCCACGCCGTGCGTGGATGCGCTCCGTCCCGGCATTGCGTTATCCACGCATGGCGTGGATCTACCGGGTTTCCAGCCATTCCCGGAACCGCCGCGCCGCATCGCTCTCGCTGCGCGAGCGCAGCCGCGTCAGCCAATACCTGCCCAGGTCCAGGGTCTGCGCGAAGGGTTGGATCAAGCGCCCTTGGGCAAGATCCTGCTCGAACATCTTCAACGGCAACAGCGCCACGCCCGCACCTGCGGCGGCGGCACTGGCCAGCGTCAGGGACGAATCAAACACGGGCCCACGCGCGTCCAGTTCCGGCGCGCCAGCGGCCTGCAGCCAGCGTGGCCACTCATCGCTGCGGTAGGAGCGCAACAACGCCACGTTGGCCAGGTCGCGCGGCTGCCGCAGCGTACGTGCCAACGCAGGTGCACACAGCGGCGCAAACGGGGCATCCAGTACGGCATCGCTGACCTGCCCCTGCCAATCGCCATCACCGAACCGGATCGCCAGGTCCAGCCCTTCACCGGCCAGATCGATGCGGTTGTTGTGGGTCTGCAGGCGCAGTTCGATATCCGGATGGCGCGCGTTGAAATCCCCCAGGCGCGGTAGCAGCCAACCGGTGGCGAAGGTGCCGACCACGCCCACGCTCAACACTTCCCGGAAATGCCCGCCGACGAACCGGTCCAGGCTCACCGCGATGCGGTCGAAGGCCTCGTTGAGCACCGGATACAGGCGGGCGCCTTCATCGGTCAGGGCGACCCCGCGCGGCAACCGGGTGAAGAGCGACACGCCCAGCCGGTCCTCCAGCGCCCGGATCTGATGGCTCAGCGCGGCCTGGCTGACGCACAGTTCCAAGGCGGCACGGGTAAAATTCTGGTGCCGGGCGGCAGCCTCGAAGGCGCGCAGGGCGTTGAGCGGCAGCTGGGGGCGGAGCATGGGGCGAGCCGTGAGCCGTGAGCTGAGTTGATGAATGATCGCACTTTGTGCAATTAAAGTGCATCAACGACCTGCCGAATGGAGTTCAGCCTTGACCGAAACGACCCCCAAAAAGCGGAAGAGCATCTTCCGGTTTGTACTTACGTCGGGTGTTCTGCTTGCCGCATCCTCGTTTGTTTTTGGCTTGCAAGGAATGCTCTATCGAAGTGCCTATCTATCCGCCTTTGGCGTGGATGCAGGTCAGTTCCCGGTCGAGGGAGGTCGCTTGACGCTCCTCGTTGCGTTTGGCTGGCTCGAGGCTTCCACGGTCGTGCTTGAAGAAATGGGGGCTGCCTGCGCTCATCTAGCGCGCCAATCATGGTGGGTACTTGTTACCGTCGTGCTGGCGATGCTCGCGCTTCCGCTCATCATTGGATGGATGCGGAGGCTCGGCTCCACAGCACGCGTTGAATCGTGGTGGCGGCCGAAGTGGATCAGTCAATGGAAGCGGGGCGGCGACATTTCCCAGTGGCCATGGCAGCAGCGAATCATCATGGCAGTCGTCCTCTGGTTCGCATCCATTACTTTGCTTCCTTCCATTCTGGTGGTTGGGGCAGCCATGGTGTTGCTTTTTGTCATTTTTTCTGGGTTTCCATTTGAGTCCGTTGGGACGCGAAAGGCGCTTGAGTTCTGTGATTCTGATCCATCGAAACTCGCACTCGTCTCCTACCGCTTGCCCGAAGAATCACCCTTGGGCCAATGGGGGGTGCTGATCGAGTGCAGCGCCGACTACTGCGCGCTGATTAACAATAAGTCCGTTGAGGTGATTCGAGCAGAGCACGTGGCGCGCATTCTTCCTGGTGACACGTCCGACAGGCATCGATACGGCGCACCTGACCCAAGTCCCCATTTCTGTCCCGACCGCTTTTACAAGGCGCACTCAACAGAGAGTGGCGCAGAAGCAATAAGAAAAAATAATGGGTGACCATTGAAATGGTCGTTTGTCCACTGGACACGGTTTGTCGACCATGGCGGCTTAAAAAGGAGAACCACATGATCGCTCGACGACAGTTCCTGCAATGGACCGGCGCGGCCGCCGCGTCTGCGCTGGCGGCCACCGCCACCGCCACCGCCTTCGCCAAGACGCCGCTGCCCGCGCCGAAACCCGCCGTCGCGGCGAAAGACTTCGCCGCGTTGGAAGTAGCAAGCGGCGGGCGCCTCGGCGTGACCCTGCTCAACACCGGCACCGGCTGGCGCACCGGCAACCGGCAGGACGAACGCTTCCCGATGTGCAGCACGTTCAAGTTCGTATTGTCCGCCGCAGTGCTGCACCTGGCCGACCAGGGCAGGCTCTCGCTGGACCGGCGCGTGGCCGTGCGCCAGCAGGACATGCTCTCGCATGCGCCGGTGACCACGCGGCACATCGGCAAGGACGTCACCGTGCGCGACCTGTGCCGGGCGACCATGATCACCAGCGACAACCCCGCCGCGAACCTGCTGCTGGGCATGGTGGGTGGGCCGGCCGGCGTGACCGCCTTCCTGCGTGCCAACGGCGATGCGGTGACCCGCAATGACCGTCTCGAGCCGGAGATGAACCGCTTCGCCCCGGGCGACCCGCGCGATACCACCAGCCCGGCCGCGATGGCCGCCAGCCTGCAGCGCTTCGTGCTCGGTGACGTCCTCAAGCCCGCCTCGAAACAGCAGCTGGCCGACTGGCTGATCGACAACGAAACCGGCGATACACGGCTGCGCGCCGGATTGTCCAAGGCGTGGCGGGTGGGTGACAAGACCGGCAGCAATGGCGAGGACACCACCAATGACATCGCCATTCTGTGGCCGCTCGCCGGCGGTGCACCGTGGGTGCTGACCAGCTACCTGCAGGGCGCGACGGTGGACGATGCCGGCCGTAACGACGTGCTGCGCCAGGTGGCGGTGATCGCCGAAGGCATCATGCAGCACGCCGGGTAAGCCACACCGCCCGGTACGCCACCCCGCCGGCAGGCACCGACCGTTGGTCGGTGCAGCACAGGGTAGTGCCGGCCGCTGGCCGGCAACCCATGAAACCGGCACCGCTTGGAGCCGGCACCGCTTGGAGCCGGCCAGCGGCCGGCACTACCTCTACAACGTCAGCCTTCGGTGTGGCTGGTGCGTACCGCTTCCAGGAAGTCCCGGCCCCAGCGATCCACGTCGTAATACTCCACGCTGCCGAACAGCTGGCGCATGCGCCCGGTGGCTTCCTCGTCGGGCATCGACAACGCCTGCAACAAGCCCGCGGTGAGGTCGGCCGGGTCATGCGGATTGGTCAGCACCGCGCCCTTCAGCTCGGCCGCCGCACCGGCGAATTCGCTCAGCACCAGCACGCCGTTGCTGCCCTCGATGCCCTGCGTGGCCACGAACTCCTTGGACACCAGGTTCAAGCCATCGCGCAACGGGGTGATCCACATCACCTGCGCGGCGGCGTAGTGCGCCACCACCTCTTCGAACGGCAATGCCTGGGCGAAGAAGCGCACGGGGGTCCAGTCGAGCCGCGAGAAGCGCCCGTTGATCCGCCCCACCGCCTGCTCGATCTGGTTCTGCAGCGTGCGGTAGATGGTCATCTCGCGCGCGGCCGGTACGCAGATCATGAGCAGGGTGACTTTGCCCTGGCGATCCGGATGCTGCTCCAGCAACCGCTCGAACGCCTCCAGCTTGGCCAGCGTGCCCTTGGTGTAATCCAGGCGCTCCACTGACAGCACCAGCTTGCGCGCGCCGATCTCGCGGCGCAGCTTGAAGATGTCATTGCGCACGTCGCTGCGGGCGAGCACGTTGTGGATGCGGCGCAGATCGGTGCCGACCGGGTGCGCACCGAGGGCGACTTCGCGGTCGCCCACGCGCAGGCGCGTGGTCATCGTGTCCAGACCCACGGCGCACCCATAGGTGAGGAAGCGCGGGGCACAGCTTTCCCACGCCAGCCGTTCGGCCGGCATCGCACCGCGCACGACGTCCACGAAGTTTTCCACCTGGCGCGGAATGTGGAAGCCGATGTAGTCGCAGCTGAGCAGGCTGCCGATGATCTCGCGGCGCCACGGCACCACATTGAACACATCCGCCGACGGGAAGTAGGTGTGGTGGAAGAAGGCGATCTTCAGGTCCGGGCGCAGTTCGCGCAGCGTGGCCGGCACCATCCACAGGTTGTAGTCGTGGATCCACACGGTGGCGCCATGCGCGGCCTCGGCGGCGGTGGCCTCGGCGAACTTGCGGTTGACCTTCAGGAATACCTGCCAGTCTTCCTCACGGAACTTCGCGCGTTCCCAGAACACGTGCAGCATCGGCCAGAACGCTTCCTTGGAGAAGCGCTTGTAGAAAATGTCCACTTCCTGTTTGCTCAGCGGCACGCGCGCAGCGGTCAGGGTCGGG
The DNA here is from genome assembly GCF_054188265.1 of Stenotrophomonas sp. IS26. Classification (NCBI taxonomy): domain Bacteria; kingdom Pseudomonadati; phylum Pseudomonadota; class Gammaproteobacteria; order Lysobacterales; family Lysobacteraceae; genus Stenotrophomonas; species Stenotrophomonas sp. IS26. Next base: position 168,680 of record NZ_JBSZJV010000006.1, on the reverse strand, counting down.
TAGCGCTCGGCATCCACCGCCAGGTGCGTCTGGAACGGACCGCGCTTGGGTTCATCGATGCCCCAGGCGACCCAGGAGCCCTTCTGGCCGCCTTCGAAGAAGCTCAGCAGCGAGGGGATGATGCCGTTGGGCGAGCGCGGCGGGCGCTGCACCAGCACGCCGTCTTCCATCACTTCATCGAAGGGCAGGCGGTGATAGACCATCACCAGGTCGGCGCCGTCGGCGCGCGCCTGCGGCGGTGGGCGCAGGAAGGGATCGTCATCGGCGAGCAGGCCGAAATGTTCGATCGCTTCGAGGATGCCGCCGCAACCCGGCGCCTGTGCATGGAAGGTGTGCTTCAGGTCGGCCGTCGCGGCAGTCAGCGCCGGCTCCGAATCGCCCACGCACACCCCGCGGAAACCGGAGGTGTACATCGACAGGTCATTGAGGGTGTCACCGGCCACCAGGATGCGGTCGCGCGGGAGCTCCAGCAGGCGCGCAAGCGCGGCCAGGGTGCGGCCCTTGTCGGTGTCCGGCGGCAGGATGTCGAGATAGCGGTCGGCCGAGTACAGCACATCGCAGCCCAGCGCCTGCGCGGCGGCCTGGATCTGCGAGCGCAGCGGCGCCAGCGTGTCCGGATCGCAGAAATACGAGCAGCGGCGTTCCTGCGGCACATCCTGGCGCTGGAGTGCGGTGAACGGACGCATCGCGGCGGCGACCACCTGCTCGCCCGGCCAGTGCGCGTCGATCATCGATTGCAGGGGCTGCAGCGGCTGCAGGGTGTGGCCGTCGACGACGGTCGCACCGACATCGCAGACCACGTAATCCGGGCGCGGAATGGCCGGATCGGAGAGCAGGGGCATCACTGCTTCCAGGCCGCGGCCGGTGATGAAGATCAGGCGGATGCCCGGGTGCTGGTCGACCAGCCGGTAGAGCCGATGACGCGCGGCGGGATCGCCGGCGAGGAAGGTGCCATCCAGATCGGTGGCGAGAATCAATTGCGGGGCCGGCGGCGCCGGCGGTGTACGGGTTGGAGTGAGGGAGGTCGGTGTCGAAACAGTCAATGCACTTCCTTATCGGAGTCAGAGGGGAGGGGGATATCGGGATCCGGCGGCGCGGTGTCGGTCTCGGGCATCAGTTCCAGCGCCGAGGGGGTGGTGCGCAGCATCAGCCGGAAGCCGACCGGATGCGTGCGCAGCCGCTGGAAACTGAGCAGGCGCGCGGTGGTGAACAAGGCCAGCAGCATCAGGACCACCGCGAAGTACAACGGCAGTGCAGGCGCGCCGAACTGTTGCATGGCCGCGCCCGCCAACGCGGGGCCGAGCGCGGCGCCCACGCCATGGACCAGCAGCAGGCTGGAGCAGCCCGAGAGCAGATCTTCGCGCGGCAGGTAATCGAGCATGTGCGCGACCGCGAAGGGATACAGCGCGAAGGCCAGCCCGCCATAGAAGAAAAACAGGCCGAACAGCAGATGGGTCTGCAGCTGGATCATCGGCAGCGAGGCCACCACGGCGATACCCGCCGCGGCCAGGCTCAGTGCGACCAGTCCGGTGCGGCGGTCATGCCCGTCGCTGATGTGACCCAATGGCCATTGCAGCAACGCGCCACCGGCGATGGCGGTCAGCATGAACAGGGCGACGCCATTGCCGTCCAGGCCGACCTCACCAGCGTAGACCGGCAGCAAGCCCCAGAACGCACCCATCGCCAGGCCGGAGAGGCCGGCGGCAACCGTCGCCACCGGGGCCATCGCATACAGCCGCGCCAGTTTCAGGCGCGGCACCGAGGGAATCTCCGGCGGGCGCAGGCGCGTAGCGGTGACCGGCAATACTGCCGCGCAGACCAGGATCGCGGTCAGCATGAACATCGAGGTCGCGCCGGCGTCGCCAAGCATCAGCAGCACCTGGCCGAGCGCCAGTGCCGAGAGGTTGACCACCATGTAGAGCGAGAAAGCGCGGCTGCGCAGGCGCGGGTCTGGCTCGGCGTTGAGCCAGCTCTCGATCACCGTGTAAAGGCCTACCAGCGCGATGCCGGTGAGGATGCGCAGCACGCCCCAACCCACCGGATTGATCCACAGAGGGTGCAACAGCACCGCGATGGCGGCGAGGGCGGCAAAGAAGGCAAACGCACGGATATGGCCGATGCGGCCGATCAGCGAGGGGGCGAAGAAGGTGCCGATGAAAAAACCGGCGAAATAGCCGGACATCACCAACCCCAACGTGCCGGCTCCGAAGCCGGCTTCACCCCCGCGCACCGCCAGCAATGTGCCGAGCAGGCCGCTGCCGGTCAGCAGCAGCGCCACACCGGCGAGCAGGGCGGTCAACCGCAACATGCGTGCGCCCTTCGTGGGGAAGAAGGCGAACAAGTCACGTGATTGACCATAACACAGGGGCAATGAAGCCCCGGTTGCAGCGGCGGCGATGCGCGCGTGAACCGGTCTGTCGCATCAGGCGCGCGGTTTGCGCTGCCCGGTCGCGACCGTTAGGGTGGGGGCATGAACGCAGTCAAACTTCTTCCTTTGGCCGCTGCATTGGCGATCACCGCCTGCAGTGGCTCCAACGACACAGTCGGGCATGAGGTGTCGATGGCACCGTCCGATGCCTTCATGTCCGCCGTGGCTGCGCATTGCGGCAAAGCGTTCGAAGGTCGCATCGCGGTCAACGAACCGCGCACCGAGGCGCCGGACCCGTTCGAGGGCAAGCGCCTGGTGATGCATGTGCGTGGCTGCGAGGATCCGGCGCACGAGCTGCGGATTCCGTTCCATGTCGGCGACGACCACTCGCGTACCTGGGTGCTGAGCCGTACCGAGAACGGCCTGCGCCTGAAGCATGATCACCGCCACGAAGATGGCAGCCCGGATGCGGTGACGATGTACGGTGGCGACAGCAAACCGCCGGGTACCGCGCAACGTCAGTCCTTCCCGGTCGATTCGGATTCCGTGGCGATGTTCCGCAAGGCGGACATGCTCGCTTCGGTGCAGAACACCTGGGCGATGGAAGTGGAGCCGGATCAGCGCTTCGTCTACGAATTGACCCGCCCGGGCGGCCGCCACTTCCAGGTGGTGTTCGATCTGAGCAAGCCGGTGGCATTGCCGCCGGCGCCGTGGGGCAGTGAGACGCCCGCGCCGTAACGTTCACCGGTGCCGACCCGCGGTCGGCACCTACCGCGGGCAGTAACGCTCAGCGCGCCCCGAACCGGGCGCGGCAGCCGCCGCTGACCCACAGGCTGCCATTGCTGTAGCCCCAGCTGCGGCCTTCCACGCAGGCCGTGCCCGACAACTGCTGCACCAGCGCCGGGCGACCCTGACGGGCATCCCAGGCACAGGTCTGCTGGCGCTTGTCGTTGCTGCTGCAGGTCACGCTGTAATTGCTGTTGCCGCCACCGCCTCCCCAGTTGCCACCGCTGTTGCCACGCGCTTCGGCGAACTCGCCGCGGCAGCCGCGATTGACCCAGATCGCCCCATTGCGCACGCCCCAGGTCTGGCCCTCGACACACGCCGTACCGGAGATCTGGCGGACCAGGCTTGCGTTGCGCCAGCCGGTGTTGCAGGTGCGCTCGCGGTTATCCTGGCTCTCGCAGCGGATCGTCGCGCCGGTACCGCCACCGCCGCCCCAGTTGCCGCCATTGCCACGGCCCTCGACGAATTCGGCCCGGCAACCGCCGCTGACCCAGACCGTCCCGTCGCGCGAGCCCCAGTTGCGGCCCTCGGTACAGGTCGTCCCGGAGATCTGGCGGGACAGCCGGGCACTGCGCCAGCCCGTGTTGCAGACCCGCTCGCGGTTGTCCTGGCTTTCGCAGCGGACCGTGCCGTTGTTGCCGGGGCCGTTGCCGCCGCCATTCCAGCCACCGCCGTTGCCGTTGCCGCGCAGCGAGGTGGCGATGTCCTGCTTGATGCGGGAGAAGTTCCAGCCCGAATTGACCTGGGCCAGGTAGAAGCGCAGCTGGTCGTCCGGGATCCGGCGGCCATTGGACTGGTCGGCGTATTCCTGGGTGATGACCCGGCTGCGGTCGGAGGAGGACAGCTGCGACAGATTCTCCGGGGCATAGGCCCGTGTACTCATCTGGGCGTGGAGGGCCGGGGCCATACAGGCCAGGGCAAGGGTGAGGCAGACGGTGCTCAGACGGCGTTGCATGGCGACATCCCCGTGCGGTCGTTGGTGCGCGGACTATAGGAATGGCCCCGGTTCAGAGCGTGTGATGCCGGGCCGCAGCCCCCGGATTTGCCCCGCCGGGCTGGCGGCCGCAGAATAACGGGCTTTCCGGCGCAGCTTGGCGCCGGCACTCTCCTGCGGAGCTTTACCCCCATGCGTACCCACTTCTGTGGCCTGGTCGACGAGACCCTGATTGGCCAAACCGTAACCCTCGCCGGCTGGACCGACGTTGCCCGCAACCAGGGCGGCGTGGTCTTCATCGATCTGCGTGATCATGAAGGCATCGTGCAGGTGACGGTGGAAGTCGACAACGCCGCTGTATTCGCCGTGGCTGCCAGCCTGGGCTACGAGGACGTGCTGCAGGTGGAAGGCGTGGTGCGCGCGCGCCATGCGGCCAACGACAAGCTCCGCACCGGCAAGGTGGAAGTGATCGCCACGGCCATCACCCTCCTCAACAAGGCAGAGCCGCTGCCGTTCCACGCGCACGAGAACCCGGGCGAAGAAACCCGCCTGAAGTACCGTTACCTGGATCTGCGCCGCCCGGAAATGCAGCGCATGCAGCGCACCCGCATCAAGCTGGTGCAGGCCCTGCGCCGCCACCTGGATGCCACCGGCTTCCAGGACATCGAAACCCCGATCCTGACCAAGGCCACCCCGGAAGGCGCCCGCGACTTCCTGGTGCCGGCGCGCATGCACCCGGGCGAGTTCTACGCCCTGCCGCAGAGCCCGCAGCTGTTCAAGCAGATCCTGATGGTGGCCGGCTTCGACCGTTACTACCAGATCGCGCGCTGCTTCCGCGATGAAGCCCTGCGTGCCGACCGCCAGCTGGAATTCACCCAGCTGGACATGGAGTTTGCCTTCGTGCGCGAGCGCGACGTGCAGGACTTTGTGGAAACCATGATCCGCGCCATCTTCAAGGAAGTGGTGGACGTGGAGCTGGCCGCCAGCTTCCCGCGCATGACCTGGGCCGAAGCGATGCGTCGCTACGGCTCGGACAAGCCGGACCTGCGCATCGCGCTGGAGCTGGTGGACGTGGCCGAGCTGGTCAAGACCAGCGAGTTCCCGGTGTTCACCGCCGCCGCCAATGATGCCGATGGCCGCGTCGCCGCGCTGCGCATCCCGGGTGGTGCCAGCCTGTCGCGCAAGCAGATCGACGACTACGCCGCGCATGCCGCCAAGTACGGCGCCAAGGGCCTGGCCTACATCAAGATCAGCGAGAGCGGCGAAGTTGCCTCGCCGATCGCCAAGTTCTTCAGCGAAGAGGCCTTCGCCGCGCTGGTCGCCCAGGTGGGTGCCGGTAACGGCGACATCGTGTTCTTCGGCGCCGGTGGCTACAACAAGGTCTCCGACTTCATGGGCGCCCTGCGCCTGAAGGCCGGCAAGGACTTCAATCTGGTCGCCGCCGGCTGGGCACCGCTGTGGGTCACCGATTTCCCGATGTTCGAGTACGACGACGAAGCCCAGCGCTACGTCGCCCTGCATCACCCCTTCACCGCACCGGCGGTGGACGACATTGCCGATCTGCGCGCGAATGCGAAGACCGCCGTGTCGCGGGGCTATGACATGGTGCTCAACGGCAACGAGATCGGCGGTGGTTCCATCCGTATCCACCGCTCGGACATGCAGAGCGCGGTGTTCGACCTGCTGGGCATCGGGGCCGAAGAGGCCGAGGGCAAGTTCGGCTTCCTGCTCGACGCGCTGCGTTTCGGCGCGCCGCCGCACGGTGGCATCGCCTTCGGTATCGACCGCATCGCGGCACTGATGGCCGGTACCGAGTCGATCCGCGACGTCATCCCGTTCCCGAAGACCACCGGCGCGCAGTGCCTGATGACCGGTGCCCCCTCGCCGATCCCGGACGAGCAGCTGGCCGAAGTGCACGTCCAGGTGCGTCCGCGCGCGGTCAAGGAATAAGCCGGCAAGCGCCGGCCATCGGTCGGCGTGGGGTGCGGCAGGTACCGGCAGGAGGTCGGTGCCGGGCCGCGCCATCATCGCAGCGTTCAGGTAAATTGGCGGCTCCCGCCGATGCCGATGCTCCCGCCGTGACCCCAGGCCGCTACACCATCCGCCGCGCCACCCCGGACGATGCCCAGACCCTGTCGGTGCTGGCCGCGCGTACCTTCGTGGAAACCTTCGGCCATCTGTACCCGCCCGAGGACCTGCAGGCCTTCCTCGACGAGGCCTACCCGGCGCAGCGCCAGCGCATCATCCTCGAACACCCCGATTACGCAGTCTGGCTGCTGGAGCTGGACGGTGTTGCCGTGGGCCACGCCGCTGCCGGCCCCTGTGGGCTGCCGCATGCCGAGGTGCAGCCCGGCGATGGCGAGCTCAAGCGCCTGTACCTGATCAAGGACCAGCAGAGCTGTGGCTGGGGCAGCCGTCTGTTCGAAACCGCGCTGGCCTGGCTGGAACGCGAGGGCCCCCGCACGGTGTGGCTGGGGGTGTGGTCGGAAAACTTCGGCGCGCAGCGCTTCTATGCCCGCTACGGCTTCAGCAAGGTCGGCACCTATGAGTTCCCGGTCGGCAAGGTGCGCGACCTGGAGTTCATCCTGCGCCGCCCGCCAACGGCCGCCTGAGCCCGATCCTGACGGGCCGCGATGGCTTCACCTGCCGTTGTCCGGTCCATTCGTCTAATGACGCTGTTTCCTTCTGCAGGCGCCCCGCCCAACGGGCTAGGCTGACACCATGAATCCCCCTGTTTTACTGCTGCATGGCATCTGGAATGCGCGCGCGTGGGTCGGCCCGCTGGCTTGGCGTCTGCGTGCCCGTGGCTTCGCCGTGGATACCTTCGGGTATTCCAGTGTGTTCGGGGGGCCGGAGGTGGCGGTGCCGCAACTGCTGGAGCGGCTCAAGGGCAGCGGTCCGGTCTCGCTGGTCGGGCACAGCCTGGGCGGGCTGGTCGCGCTGGAGGCGCTGCGGCGCGCGCCGGAACTGCCGGTTTCGCGGGTGGTCTGCCTCGGCTCGCCGTTGCGTGGCAGTGTGACCGCGCGCTCGCTGAGCGATCACGGCTGGTCGCTGGCGCTGGGCCGCAGCTCGGAACTGCTGCTGGATGGCCTGCCGGCCTGGGAGGGCAGGGCGCAGGTCGGCCTGATCGCCGGCTCCGTCCCGCACGGGCTGGGCAGCCTGCTGGGCGCCTGTGGGGATGCCTCCGATGGCACCGTGGCGCTGGATGAGACGCAGTTGCCGGGCCTGGCCGACCACTGCGTGATCCCGGCCAGCCATAGCGGGCTGGTGTTCTCACCGGATGCCGCGCGCCAGACCGCCGCGTTCCTGCGCGATGGCCGATTCCGCCGGGACGACGCGGCCCACGCTGCCTGATCGGGCCCGGCACTGACACGGGCAGGCCGACGGATCAGGTAGAATTCGCGCCCTGTTCCTGACAGAAACACGAGAGTCACCCCATGGGTAGAGGCCCCTCCATCGAGAACCGCAAAAACGCGTCTGACGCGAAGCGCGGCAAGATTTTCACCAAGATCATCCGCGAGATCGGCGTTGCCGCGCGCGGCGGTGGAGGCGACCCCAACAACAACCCGCGCCTGCGGGTGGCCATGGACAAGGGCCTGTCCTCGAACATGTCCAAGGACGTGATCGAGCGCGCCATCAAGAAGGCGACCGGTGAGCTGGAAGGCGTCGAGTACGAAGAGATCCGCTACGAGGGCTATGCCCCCGGTGGCGTGGCCGTGATCGTGGACTGCCTGACCGACAACCGCGTGCGCACCGTGGCCGATGTCCGCCATGCGTTCAGCAAGTGCGGCGGGAACATGGGCACGGAAGGCTCGGTGTCGTTCATGTTCAAGCGCCTGGGCGTGCTGCACTTCGCCGCCGGTGCGGACGAAGAAGCCGTGACCGAGGCGGCGATCGAGGCCGGCGCGGACGACATCGTGGTCTACCCGGAAGACGGGGCGATCGATGTGGTGACCGCGGCCGACAGCTATCACGCCGTCAAGGATGCGATGGAGGCCGCCGGGTTCACCCCGGACCATGCCGAAATCACCTACCGCGCTGACAACGACATCAAGGTCGAAGGCGACACCGCCTTGCAGGTCAAGAAGCTGCTGGACATGCTCGAAGACCTGGACGACGTGCAGGACGTGTTCTCCAACGCCGATCTCGGCGCGGACGCCTACGCCTGAGCAGGCGCTTCACCGGTCGCTTTGCGCGACCGGTGAGCGGACAATGCGGACCATGATGACTCCAGCCGTTCCCTGTTATCCCCGCCGCATGTGTCCCTTCCGGGCCACGGGCGGCCGTGTGCGTGCCGCATGACCCGCATTCTCGGCATCGACCCCGGTTCGCAGCGCACCGGGGTGGGCATCATTGATGTGGACGCCGCCGGCAAGGTGGTGCATGTGCATCACCTGCCGCTGGTCCTGCTCGGCGCGGACGACTTCCCGCAGCGGATGAAGCTGCTGGTGGTCGGCCTGACTGCCCTGGTCGAGGAATACCGCCCCGACGAAGTGGCCATCGAAAAGGTGTTCATGGCGCGCAACCCGGATTCGGCCTTGAAGCTGGGCCAGGCGCGCGGCGCCGCCATCTCGGCCGTGGTGATGCGCGACCTGCCGGTCAGCGAGTACGCCGCCACCGAGATCAAGCTGGCCGTGGTCGGCCGCGGTGGCGCGGAAAAACAACAGGTCCAACACATGGTCGGGCTCATGCTCAACCTGAAAACCAAGCTGCAGGCCGACGCTGCCGATGCGTTGGCCGTGGCGATCACCCACGCCCATGTCCGGGCGACGGCGCTGCGCCTGGGCGTCAATGCGCGCCAGGCCTGGAGCCGGAAATGAGGAACACTGCATGATTGGTCGTCTGCGCGGGATCGTGGCCTACAAGGCGCCGCCTTGGCTGATGGTGGACGTCAATGGCGTCGGCTACGAGCTGGAGGCGCCGATGAGCACCTTCTACGATCTGCCCGAGCTGGGCCGCGAGGTCACCTTGTTCACCCATTACGCGCAGAAGGAAGACAGCGTCTCGCTATACGGCTTCCTGCGCGAGGGCGAGCGGCGCCTGTTCCGCGATGTGCAGAAGGTCAGCGGGATCGGTGCCAAGATCGCGCTGGCGGTGCTGTCCGGCGTCAGCGTGGACGAGTTCGCGCGCATGCTGCAGGCCGGTGACATCACCGCGCTGACCCGCATCCCGGGCATCGGCAAGAAGACCGCCGAGCGCATGGTGCTGGAGCTGCGCGACCGCGCGGCCAATTTCGGTGGCGGCGGCGCGCCGATCGCCGGTGCGGCACCGGCCACCGATCCGGTCTCCGAGGCAACCGTGGCCCTGCAGCAGCTGGGCTACAAGCCGACCGAGGCCGCGCGCATGGCGCGCGATGCCAACGCCGAGGGTGACGATGTCGCCACGGTGATCCGCAAGGCCCTCCAGGCCGCGCTGCGCTGAGCCGCGCGCCTGCCGTTTCCTGATTCCGACACTACCCACCGCGTCCGCCCGGAGCCCCATGTCCACCACTTCTTCCCAGCACAGCGACGGCCAGGCCCCGCACGGGCACGCGCCGGCCGCCGGTGGCATGGCGCTGATGATCGGCGCCATCGGCGTGGTGTTCGGCGATATCGGCACCAGCCCGCTGTACACGCTGAAGGAAGCGTTCTCCCCGCACTACGGGCTCAACAGCGACCATGACACCGTGCTGGGGGTGCTGTCGCTGGCCTTCTGGGCACTGAACATCGTGGTTACCCTCAAGTACGTCACCATCATCATGCGTGCCGACAATGAAGGCGAGGGCGGCATCATGGCGTTGATGGCGCTGACCCAGCGCACGCTGCGCAACGGGTCGCGCTCGGCCTATGTGGTCGGCATCCTCGGCATTTTCGGCGCCTCGCTGTTCTTCGGCGATGGCGTGATCACCCCGGCGATCTCCGTGCTGGGCGCCGTCGAAGGCCTGGAGGTGGCGGCCCCGGGCCTGCACAACTTCATCGTGCCGATCACCGTGGTGGTGCTGCTGGCGGTGTTCGCGGTGCAGCGCTTCGGCACGGCCAAGATCGGCAAGCTGTTCGGCCCGATCACCTCGATCTGGTTCATTTCGCTGGCGGCGATCGGCATCTGGAACATCGTCGATGCGCCGGAAGTGCTCAAGGCCTTCAACCCGATGTGGGCGCTGCGCTTCTTCATGGAGCACGGCTGGCACGGCATCTTCATCCTCGGCGCGGTGGTGCTGGCGGTGACCGGCGGCGAAGCACTGTATGCGGACATGGGCCATTTCGGCGCCAAGCCGATCCGCCATGCCTGGTACTACTTCGTGCTGCCGTGCCTGGTGCTGAACTACCTGGGGCAGGGCGCCCTGGTGCTGAAGAACCCCGAAGCGGTCAAGAACCCGTTCTTCGAGGCGGTGCCGGAGTGGGGTCTGTACCCGATGATCGTGCTGGCCACGATGGCGGCGGTGATCGCCTCGCAGTCGGTGATCACCGGTGCGTTCTCGGTGTCGCGCCAGGCCATGCAGCTGGGCTACATCCCGCGCATGCGCATCACCCACACCTCGCACGACACCATCGGCCAGATCTACATCCCGGGCATCAACTGGGGTATCGCGGTGATGGTGATCGGGCTGGTGCTGGCGTTCCGCAGCTCCTCCAACCTGGCCGTGGCCTACGGCATTTCGGTCTCGGCGACGATGCTGATAGATACCCTGCTGCTGGCCCTGGTGGCCCGCGCGCTGTGGCCGACCTCGCGCTACTGGATCATCCCGCTGTGCGCGGTGTTCTTCGTGATCGACCTGGGCTTTGTGATCGCCAACGGCGCCAAGCTGCTGCAGGGCGCGTGGTTCCCGGTGGTGCTGGGCATCGTGCTGTTCACCATGATGCGCACCTGGCGGCGTGGCCGCGAGCTGCTGCGCGATGAGATCCGCAAGGACGGCATCCGGATCGATACCTTCCTGCCGGGCCTGATGCTGGCCCCCCCGGTGCGGGTGCCGGGCACCGCCGTGTTCCTGACCGCCGACCCCTCGGTGGCGCCGCACGCGCTGATGCACAACCTCAAGCACAACAAGGTGCTGCATGAGCGCAACGTGTTCCTGCACGTGGTGACCCTGCCGGTGCCGTACGCGCCCTCGGGCCAGCGCCTGAAGATCGAATCGGTGGGCGATGAGTTCTATCGGATCTACGTGCGCTTCGGCTTCATGGAGACCCCGGACGTGCCGCTGGCGCTGATGCGCTCGTGCGACCACGGCGGGATCTACTTCGACCCGATGGACACCACGTTCTTCGCCAGCCGCGAGACCATCGTGGCCACCGCCAACCGCGGCATGCCGATCTGGCGCGACAAGCTGTTCGCGCTGATGCACCGCAACGCCGCGCCGGCGACCGGGTTCTTCCGGATTCCGGGTAATCGATTGGTCGAACTCGGGGCGCAGGTGGAGATCTGACGCCGTCAGATCGCCACCTGCGGCCAAGGTCTGCTTCGCAAACCTTGGGACCCGGGCGCATTCCACCTTATCCCCGCGCCTTCGGCGCGCCCCCTTGAACACCCCATCCGCCCTTGGCGGACTGGGGTGTCCGCGCATTCCACCTTATCCCCGCGCCTTCGGCGCGCCCCCTTGAACAACAAGGGGGCTCTTCCTCCGATTCGAGCCCGGTAGTGCCGGCCGCTGGCCGGCTCCGCGGGATGCAGATGTCATGAGGAGCCGGCCAGCGGCCGGCACTACCGGGCGCGGATCGCGCCGCTTTTGCCGCATAATTGCCGAATGACCGACGACCGCATCATCGCCGCCGGTGCCACCCGCGAAGACGAGGGCACCGACGCCAGCATCCGCCCCAAGCGCATGGCCGATTACCTCGGCCAGGCCCCTGTGCGCGAGCAGCTGTCGATCTACATCGAGGCGACCAAGGCCCGTGGCGATGCGCTGGACCACGTCCTGATCTTCGGGCCGCCGGGCCTGGGCAAGACCACGTTGAGCCATGTGATCGCCAATGAGCTGGGGGTCGCGCTGCGTGTCACCTCCGGCCCGGTGATCGAAAAGGCCGGCGATCTGGCCGCGCTGCTGACCAATCTGCAGCCGCACGATGTGCTGTTCATCGATGAAATCCACCGTCTCTCGCCGGTCGTGGAGGAAGTGCTGTACCCGGCGATGGAAGATTTCCAGATCGACATCATGATCGGTGAGGGCCCTGCGGCCCGCTCGATCAAGATCGATCTGCCGCCGTTCACGTTGATCGGTGCGACCACCCGGGCAGGCCTGCTGACCGCGCCACTGCGCGACCGCTTCGGCATCGTGCACCGGCTGGAGTTCTACACCCCGGAAGAGCTGACGAAGATCGTCCGGCGTTCGGCCAGCATCCTCAACATCGACTGCACCGCCGAAGGCGCGGCCGAGATCGCACGGCGCTCGCGCGGCACCCCGCGTATCGCCAACCGGCTGCTGCGCCGCGTGCGCGACTTCGCCCAGGTGAAGGCGGCGGGCCACATCGATCAGGACGTTGCCCAGGCCGCGATGCAGATGCTCAAGGTCGATCCGGAGGGCTTCGACGAGCTCGATCGGCGCCTGCTGCGGACCATGGTCGATTACTTCGACGGTGGCCCGGTCGGCATCGAGTCGCTGGCGGCCGCCCTGTCTGAAGAGCGTGGCACGCTGGAAGACGTGGTCGAGCCGTACCTGATCCAGCAGGGTTTCCTGATCCGCACCGCGCGGGGCCGCATGTGCACGCACAAGGCCTACCGGCACATGGGGCTGAAGCCGAAAAACCCGCCGGCGGACCTGTTCGCGGAGGTCCCGGATGTCGGTTGAGCCCCGGATTGAGCCCCGATTCAGTTGGCCGACACGCATTTACTGGGAAGATACCGACGCTGGCGGGGTGGTGTACCACGCCCGCTACGTGGCCTTCATGGAACGGGCGCGCACGGAATGGATGCGCGCATTGGGGTATGGTCAGGAGCGGATGCGCTGCGACCATGGCCTGGTGTTCGCGGTGCGCAGCATGACCCTGGATTTCCTCAAACCGGCGCGCCTGGATGATGCGCTGGATGTCACCGCCACGCTGGTGCAGTGCAAGCGCGCCAGCATGGTGTTCGCGCAGGCCGTGTGCCGGGGCGGGGAAACACTGCTGACCGCGCAGGTGAAGATCGCCGCGCTGGATGCAACCACCTTCAAACCGCGTGGCATGGACGATGCACTGCATGCCGCGCTGAAACACCTCGAATTTCCAGAATCCGCATACTGAGGAACAACGGATGATCGCAATGCTCCTGGCCCTGCAGGCCACGGTGACCGAAGCGCTGCCGCAGGAAGTCACCAGCGCCGCGGCGCAGACTGTCGCCCAAGCCGCGCATGGCGGTGGCATCAATTACCTGGACCTGATGATCAAGGCCAGCATCCCGGTGAAGATCATCGTGCTGCTGCTGTTGGCCGGCTCGTTCATCAGCTGGGTGATCATCTTCCGCAAGGCGCGCGTGTTCAATGCCGCCAACCGTGAGGCCGACGAGTTCGAAAGCCGCTTCTGGTCCGGTGCGGACCTGGGCAAGCTGTACAGCTCGGCGACCGACCGCAACCGCAAGGTCGGCGGCCTGGAAGCGATCTTCGAAGCCGGTTTCCGCGAGTTCACCCGCCTGCGCGACAAGCGTCGGCTGGATGGCCGGGCCCAGCTCGAGGGCGCGCAGCGCGCCATGCGCACCACCTATACGCGTGAAGTGGACCAGATGGAGCGCAGCCTGGAGCTGCTGGCCAACATCGGCTCGACCGCCCCTTACGTGGGCCTGGTCGGCACCGTGTTCGGCATCATGGTGACCATGCACGACATGATCAACAGCGGTGAGCAGGCCGGTATCGCCTCGGTTGCCCCGGGCATCTCCGAAGCCCTGTTCGCCACCGCGATCGGCCTGTTCGTGGCGATACCGGCCGTGTGGGCCTACAACCGCTTCACCACCCGCGTGGAGCGCATGTCGGTGCGCTTTGAAACCTTCGCAGAAGAGTTCAGCTCGATCCTGCAGCGCCAGACCGCGGGCGACGAGTAAGCGCCCAGCACAGGAGTCCTGCCATGACCGCAGCCATTGGCCGCCGCAAGCGCCGAAAGCTCAAATCCGAAATCAACGTCGTGCCGTACATCGACGTCATGCTGGTGCTGCTCATCATTTTCATGGTGACCGCGCCGCTGCTCACGCTGAGCTTTGAAGTGGATCTGCCGACCTCCCAGGCCAAGGCGCTGGAGAGCAAGCAGGATCCGGTCGTCGTGTCCGTCCGCCTGGATGGCCAGCTCAGCCTGAAGCTGCCCGAGGCCAAGGACCCGGAGCCGATGGATGCGGCCCGCCTGCAGGCCCAGCTGTCCGCGCTTTCCTCGCAGGACAAGAACCTGCGCGTGATCGTCGCCGCCGACCGGGCCGTGGCCTATGAAAAGGTGGTCGCGGCCATGGACGTGATCAAGCGCGCCAACGTGGAAAAGGTGGGCCTGGCGACCGATGCACACTGAAGCCCTGCCACCGCAGCGCGCACGGGATGAGGAGTGGGGCCTGCCGATCGCGCTGGCGCTCGGCGTCCATCTGCTGCTGGCACTGATCTTCATCGCCGCCTGGTTGTGGTCGCCGCAGCGCACCACCGAAGCGGCCGCGGGCGATCCGGCCATCGAAGCCAGCCTGCAGCTGTCCGCGTCCGAAGCCTCGGCCGCGCGCCAGGCCCTGCGTGCCTCCGAATCGCTGCCGGACCTGCCCGAGCCGGTCGCCGAGCCCGAGCCGATTCCGGAAGACACCGTGCCGCCGCCGCAGCCGTTGCCCGAGCCGCGCCCGCAGGACGCGCCGACGCCGCAGCAATCGCAGGCGCAGGAGCGCATCGCCCAGCCCGATACGGTCGATCAGGAAGCGGTCAACGCGCTGGCGATCTCGGCTGAAAAGGCCAAGCAGGAGCAGGAAGCCAAGCGCCGCCAGGAACAGATCGACCTGACCGAGCGCAAGCGCCAGGAACAGGCCGAGCAGAAGCTGCGCCTGGCCAAACAGCAGGAAGAGGCGGAAAAGAAGAAGCTGGCCGAGCAGGAACAGAAGGCCAATGATGCCAAGGCCGACGCCGAGCGCGACAAGAAGCTTGCCGAAATCCGCCGCAAGCGCGCCCAGGCCGAGAACGAAGCCAAGCTGGCCGAACAGAAGCTGCGCCAGGTCACGGCCGCGCGTGCCGCCAATGCCTCGGCCTCGACCGCCGGGGCGACCGGTGCTGCCAAGCCGGCCGCCGGTGCCGGTGGCACCAGTGACGATCTCAGCGCCAAATACGCGGCGGCCATCCAGCAGAAGGTCTCCGCACAGTGGACCCGTCCGGATTCGGTGCCGCTGGGCCAGCGCTGCCAGGTCTCGATCACCCAGATTCCGGGTGGACAGGTGATCCAGGCCAAGGTCAGCGGCAGCTGCCCGTTCGACGAGGCAGGCCGCCGTTCGATCGAGGCCGCTGTGTTGAATGCCCAGCCGTTGCCGTACCGCGGCTTCGAGTCGGTATTCGCGCGCACCATCAACTTCACGTTCACCGCCCAGGATTGACCCGGCAGACCGCTGATCCCGCCGGATCAGCGGTCCTGGCAGGCGCGCACCGCCCGCCGTTGCGCAGCCCAACGGCGCCTGAAGGGGTTAACGGTGTGTGAGTTTTGTGCGCCAGGTGACTCGGAATTCACACGGCCTTGGTTCATGATTGCGAAACTGTTCACCGCGGTCCTGTTATCCCTCGTTCTGGTTTCCCCCTATTGAGCGCTCCATGAAAAAAATGCCTCGTTGGCTTGCCGTTGTTGCGGCCCTGTTGTTGCCCTTCGCTGCCATGGCGCAGCAGAAGGGGCTGGATATCGACATCATTGGCGGCAATGCCTCCGCCACGCCGATCACCGTCGTCCCCATGCCGTACCAGGGGTCGGCCGGTGCACCGCAGACCGATGTGGCCGCCGTGGTGCGTGCCGATCTGGACCGTTCGGGTCAGTTCCGCAACCTGCCGGAAGCCCAGATCGTCGAAAAGCCGACCCGTGGCAGCGAGATCCAGTTCGCCACCTGGCGTGCGCTGAAGCAGAACTACATCGTGGTCGGCCGGGTGATGGACGCCGGCGCTGGCGCCTACCGCGTCGAGTACGAGCTGTACGACGTGCCCAAGGGCGAGCGCCTGCTGGGCCTGGCGATGACCGCCCGTGGCAACGCCATGCGCGATGTCGCCCACCAGATGGCCGATGCCATCTACGAAAAGATCACCGGTGTCCGCGGCGCCTTCTGGACCCGCATCGCCTATGTGACCGCCAGCGGCAAGGGCGATGCCATGCGCTATGCGCTGATGGTGGCCGATTCGGACGGCTTCAACCCGCAGACCATTGTGCGCTCGGCCGAGCCGCTGCTCTCGCCGAGCTGGAGCCCGGACGGCAACAAGCTGGCCTATGTGAGCTTCGAGCGCGGCAACTCGGCGATCTACATCCAGAACATCTCCAGCGGTGCCCGTGAACTGGTCACCAGCTTCCGCGGCATCAACAGCGCCCCGTCGTTCTCGCCCGATGGCCGCCGCCTGGCCCTGTCGCTGTCGCGCAGTGGCAACCCGGAAATCTACGTGATGGATCTGGGCAGCAAGCAGCTGACCCAGCTGACCAACCACTTCGCCATCGATACCGAGCCGACCTGGAGCCCGGATGGCAGCAGCGTCTACTTCACCTCCGACCGCGGCGGCCGCCCGCAGATCTACCAGGTGGCCTCCAGCGGTGGCAGCGCCTCGCGCGTGACCTTCCAGGGCAACTACAACGCCACCCCGAGCCTGTCCTACGACGGCAAGAAGCTGGTGGTCGCCCAGGGCAGCGGCAATACCTACAAGATCGCGATGATGGACAGCAGCACGGGCTCGGCCCGCTGGAACACGCTGTCGCCAGGGTCGCTGGATGAATCGCCGAGCTTCGCGCCCAACGCAAGCATGGTGTTGTACGCCGCCCGTGAGGGTGGTCGTGGAGTGTTGTACGCCGTATCGGCCGATGCGCGCGTGCGCCAGCGGCTGGTTCTGGCCGACGGTGATGTTCGTGAGCCTTCTTGGTCGCCATACCGTACAAAGCGCTAACAGAGTGTTAAGATTTCGCCGTATTCATCCCTCATCCGGCTTTAGGAGCCTCAAAGGTATCGCCATGAACAAGACCACCCGCGTTCTGCTTGTCTCCCTGTTGTCCGTGGCCGCCCTGGCCGGTTGTTCCAAGAAGGTCAAGGAAGTGCCGGCTGCCCCGGTTGATACCGGCAGCACCACCGCTCCGACCGGCCCGTCCACCTCGGGTCTGTACGGTCCGGGTGATCTGGATACCGATTCCTGCCTGCGCCAGCGCGTGGTGTACTTCGATCTGGACCAGGACAGCGTCAAGCCGGAGTTCCAGGCCATCATGGCGTGCCACGCCAAGTACCTGCGTGACCGTCCGTCCTCGCGCATGACCCTGCAGGGCCACACCGATGAGCGTGGTTCGCGTGCTTACAACCAGGCTCTGGGCGAGCGTCGTGGCAACGGCGTGTCCTCGGCACTGCAGGCCAACGGTGGCTCGGCTTCGCAGCTGACCGTCGTGTCCTACGGTGAAGAGCGTCCGGTCTGCACCGAGTCGGGCGAGTCCTGCTGGTCGCAGAACCGTCGCGTCGAGATCGTGTACACGGCTCAGTAATAGATGCGCTTTCGATTTCTATCGATGATCGTTGCGGCAGCCCTCGTGGCTGCCGCACCGGCCAATGCGCAGCGCCAGAGTCTGGCCGACCGCGTCGGCGCGCTTGAGCAGCAGGCGAACAACAACCAGTCCAACATGGACATGCTCAACCAGCTGAATCAGTTGCGTACCCAGTTGCAGGCCCTGCAGTCGCAGGTCGAGCAGCTGCAGCACGACAATGACCAGCTCAAGCAGTCCGCCAAGGACCAGTATCTGGACCTGGACAGCCGCCTGAACCGCCTGGAAGGTGGAGCCCCCGTGCTTCCTGCCGCCCCGGCCGCAGCCGCGCCTGCCCCCGCTGCATCCCCGAAACCGGCAACGGCCGCTTCCGAGCGGCCGCCAAGCGTGCACGGCGATGCCGGCAGCCTGGCCGCCAGTGGCGATGAACGCACCGCCTACAATGTCGCCTTCGATTCGCTCAAGGCCGGCAAGTACGACGACTCGGCGCAGCTGTTCATGAGCTTCCTCGAGCTGTACCCCAACGGCGTCTATACCCCCAACGCGCTGTACTGGCTGGGCGAGAGCTATTACGCCACCCGCAATTTCCCGCTGGCTGAGGCGCAGTTCCGCGACCTCATCTCGCGCTACCCGACCCATGACAAGGCGTCCGGTGGCCTGCTCAAGATCGGCCTTTCCCAGTACGGCGAAGGCAAGGTCGACCAGGCCCAGGCGACCCTCGAACAGGTCGTGTCCACGTATCCCGGCTCCGACGCCGCGCGCACCGCGCAGGACCGTCTGCAGTCGATCCGGCTGGGTCAGCAGATCCGCTGAACCCGCCTGGGCCGCTGGAGCGGCCGGGCCCGGTATACTGATGGATCGCCAACCGGGCGCTGCCCGGTCTTCCGTGCCGGGCCATGCCCGGCTGTTGTCGTTTCCGAAGCCGTCCGCCAAGAATCACCGCCATGACCACGACCCTGTCCGCTGCCGCCGCACTCCCCAGTGAGATCGTGCAGTCCCCGTTGCCGCGACTGAAGATCACCGAGATCTTCCTGTCCCTGCAGGGCGAAGCCGATACCGCCGGCTGGCCGACCGTGTTCGTGCGCCTGACCGGCTGCCCGCTGCGCTGTACCTATTGCGATACCGCCTACGCCTTCCACGGCGGCACCTGGTGGGACATCGACGCGATCGTGGACGAAGTGCTGGCCCAAGGCGTGCACCACGTCTGCGTGACCGGTGGCGAGCCGCTGGCGCAGAAGCGCTGCCTGGTGCTGCTGGAGAAGCTCTGCGACGCCGGCCTGGACGTCTCGCTGGAGACCTCCGGTGCGCTGGATGTCAGTGGCGTGGATCCGCGCGTGTCGCGCGTGGTCGACCTGAAGACCCCCGGCTCCGGCGAAATGGCCCGCAACCGCCTGGAGAACCTGCCGCTGCTGACCAAGCGCGACCAGATCAAGTTCGTGCTGTGCAGCCGCGAGGATTACGAGTGGGCCCGCGGCATGGTCCGCGAGCACCGGCTCAACGAGCGCAGCATGGTGCTGTTCTCGCCGAGCAAGAGCGAGGTCAGCCCGCGCGAGCTGGCCGACTGGATCGTGGCCGATCGCCTGCCGGTGCGCTTCCAGATGCAGCTGCACAAGCTGTTGTGGAATGACGAACCCGGGAGGTAGCGCCGGCTGCAGCGCTACGGCGCTGCGCTTGCCATCGACCACGCCTCACCATCAGTAAAGACGTCCGGCGCGGGACAGCGTGCTGGTTCCCCGCAAACCACCGGAAACACCCCCCATGAAAAAAGCAGTCGTCCTCCTGTCCGGCGGCATGGACTCCGCCGCCGTTGTCGCCATCGCCCGCGAGCAGGGCTTTGCCGTCCACGCCCTGAGCGTGCGCTACGGCCAGCGTCACACCTCCGAGCTCGATGCCGCCGCGGCGGTCGCCAGCGCGCTGGGTGCGGTCGCCCACAAGACCGTCAATGTCGACCTGCGCAGCATCGGCGGCTCGGCCCTGACCGATGACATCGACGTCCCGGAAGCGGGCGGCGAGGGCATCCCGGTCACCTACGTGCCGGCGCGCAATACCATCATGCTGTCCGTCGCACTCGGTTGGGCGGAGGTGCTGGGTGCCAACGACATCTTCTGCGGCGTCAACGCGGTGGACTATTCCGGCTACCCGGATTGCCGCCCTGAATTCATCCAGGCCTTCCAGACGCTGGCCAACCTGGCCACCAAGGCGGGCGTGGAAGGTGCGGGTATCCAGGTTCACGCGCCGCTGCAGTTCCTGAGCAAGGCCGATATCGTGCGTGAAGGCGTCCGCCTCGGCGTGGATTTCGGCCTGACCGTGTCCTGCTACAACGCCGACGACCAAGGCCGCGCCTGCGGGCACTGCGATGCCTGCCGCCTGCGCGCGCAGGGCTTCACGGATGCCGGCGTGCCGGACCCGACCAACTACGTGTGATGCGGGACGGGTACGCATGAGCGCGAAGATGCGTTAGAATGCGCACCCCCGGCGTCACGTCGGGGATGCAATGGGCCGTTAGCTCAGTTGGTAGAGCAGAAGACTTTTAATCTTTTGGTCGATGGTTCGAATCCATCACGGCCCACCAATTGCATCATGATCGAGGCGACCGCGAGGTCGCCTTTTTCATGCCTCCAGCGGGGCGCACGCGCCATGGGAGCTCAAGTCCGCGCTACCGAGCTTCATCACAGCGAATTGCGCCTTTCACTGAGGCGCAGCAGGGCAAGAACCGATGCCTGTCCATCGCCCGGACGCGCACGCTGTACCTCCCGACCTTGAGCACGACATGCTGCTTCCCGGAGAACGCGTGCATGCCGGCGGTCGATCCGGAGCAGTGGAATGGCAATGGTGATCGATGTCCTGCAGACCGCCGTCGTCTTTGCGACGGTACTGTCTGTTTTTGCTCTCCTACTGCGCGCCTGGCATTGGCACACCGGCGCAGTGTCTCCAGGGTACCGGTCAGGCGCGTGGGCGTCCCTGCGCATCGGTGCGCAGCGAGCGCAACAGGCACACCGCCGAGACCAGGCAGGCTGCGATCACCGCCATCGACAACGGCAGGTGGAAAGCGCGGTGGCCGAACACGGCGAAGCCGAGGTGAATGAGGAACGTCGCGATGCCCAGCGCCGCGCAGACCATCGCAAAGCCGCGCGCCTTGCTGGTCTGCAGCAGCACGTGGCGGTAGCCGAGCAGCACCACGCCGATGGCCAGCAGGTTGAAGACCAGGAAGCCCTGCACGCCACCGGGCAGCAGGAATATCTCCCACTCACGCCAGAATGCGGCGTCGATCTGATGAAGGATCAAGGCAAGCAGGGTGGCGAAGTAGCGTCTTTCCATGGGACAGGCGATGCCGAAGGCTGCGGATCCTGCAGCGTGCACAGTGTAGCGGCGCTCACCGCGTGCCTGCGTGCCGGTTTGGCTCCGCCGCGGCCCGCATTCAATGCAGCGCGATGTCGCCGATGAGCGTATCGACCAGCCGCTGCGCGCGGGCCCGTGCGCCTTCGCCACGACGCGGCGCGACCGGCAGGTCCGGGCGGATGCCGGCCACCTCGTCACTGCCATCGGCACGCAGGCGCACGCAATTCGGAACGCGCAGGCGCAGATGCGAATGGGGCAGTTCAGGCATCGCCTGCGCACTCATGAAGCCGCAGCCGTACCCTCCGCTGTGCGTCCCGACGATGCGCGCGATGTGGTTGTCCTGCATCCGCGCCGCGAACATCTCGGCGGAGGACGCCGTCTTTGCATTGGTGAGGACATATACCGGCCCCTTCCAGGCGCCCCAGTGCTCGCGCAGATCCTGTGACCAGTCCAGGCGGTGCGCGATGAGGAAATCATCGAGGGTGTCCACGGCAGGGCTCGGCAACGGGCCCCCGGAGGTACCTGCGGGCACCAGGCGCCGGCATGTGGGGCCGTTCCAGTCGTGCTGTACCCGCCAGGCCCATGACAGATCGCAGGCCGGCAGCGCCGTGGCCCGCCGCGACGCCTGGAACGCCTGCCGCTCCGTAGTGAGCAGCCTGCGGGCTGCGGCGTTGGGGCGGTGATTGCGCAGTGCGTCGTCGAGCCGCTCGTATTGCTCGTCCAGATAGGGCTTGCCGGCCGGGGACTGGCTGACCTGGAGCACGGCGGAGGCAACCGGCTGCGGGGTGAACAGCCGGGTCAGCGTATCGCCACTGTCGTCGCCCCCCGGGTTGTCGCCGACATCCACCAGCACGGCGTCCACTCCGTCCTGTTGGAAACGCCGCAGGCTGGCGGCGATCACCGCGACCCAGCCCCGGGCCAAGGTGCCGCGCATGTCGTCGGTGGAGTCCGCATGCCGCAGTTGCGGCCACAGCGCGTGGCAGAGGCCCGGATAGCGCAAGGCATCGAACTCATGCAGGCGCAGCAGACCCACCGTGTGGCCATCCGGCAGCGAGAGAATGCCGGCGCGCAGCACAGGATCGGCGTCGTCGTTGAGGGGGTGGTAACCGGCCAGCGTTTCCAGCGGCAGGCTGAAATCGTGCCGGCCTTCATCGGCCACGCCGAGCGCGGCACACCCTGCGCTCGCGCCCAGCGTGCGCGGGTCCACAGCAGTGGGCGAGGCCGTGTCGGACGCCTGTTCAAGCGGGTCGAGCAGGCTGAGGTGACCATCCTGGAACCCGGCCAGGAAAGTGTGCAGGGCTTGGCGCGCCTGCGTATCCGTACGTGCTTCAGCCAGCGCACGCTGCGCCTCGGCATCCAGTGCGGGAAGATCCACACCGCTTTGTGGCGAGGCGGCCCATGCCAGATGCGCGTAATCCTGCTCCAAGGCGCGCTTGAGCGCCACATGGTCGGCCTGCCAGGCGCTGCGATCGAATGCCGGCGCGGCAACGGATGCCCCCGGCGCGGCGACGCCCAGCATCGCGAGCATTAATACAGTGCCACTCATCCCTGCCATACAGCCTCCTTGCGACCCGGCGCAGTGCCGCACGGGGCAAGGGTGACGGGATCGTGTGTGCGATC
This sequence comes from Stenotrophomonas sp. IS26, assembly GCF_054188265.1. Taxonomy (NCBI): domain Bacteria; kingdom Pseudomonadati; phylum Pseudomonadota; class Gammaproteobacteria; order Lysobacterales; family Lysobacteraceae; genus Stenotrophomonas; species Stenotrophomonas sp. IS26. The sequence continues at coordinate 146,044 of NZ_JBSZJV010000006.1, read as the reverse complement.
GACTCCGGTCGATCGTAGCCAATGCGCGTGTTCCGCGGAAGTCCCGGTGCCGCATCACGCCACCGTCCCTACGACGCGCGCACGATCAGGCGATACCCGGCCACAGTGGGCCCACGATCCCACGGAGCGCTGTGATGAGTACCGTCCAATCCGGCCACGCGATACGCGAACTCAACCAGATCATCGGCATCGCGCGCGACGGCCACGACATCTACGCCAGAGCCGTCGCCGACGATGGGACGCAGGATCCGCAGTTGAACGCGCTGATGATGCGGATGGCCGCAGCGAAAATGCAGGTCATCGATGGGGTCACACGGCTGGTGCGCGACGCCGGCGGTCAGCCCTCCCGCCACCGTACCCTGGCCGGCAGCCTCCGTGGCGGCTTCGGCAGGTTGGGTACCGTACTCGGGGATGCGGACATCCAGTACGCCAGCGAGAGCCAGGCAGCTGAAGCGCGTCTGGTGAGGGCACTCGAAGTGGCCGCGCGCGATGGCGCACTGACGGCAAATGCGCGACGAACGCTCAACGGCATGCTGCTGGAGACGCGGCTCGGTTGGGACGACATGCGCCAGGAGGTAGATGAGCTGCGGGGCCGGGATGCATAGTCACCCACACCCTCACCTACACCGTCCAGGAAGCACGCGCATGCGCAGCGTCGCGAATCAACAGCGTCGCGAATCAACAGCGTCGCGAATGAGCTTCGTAGTGAAGGATGCAGGAAATTGAAGGACGCGAGACGCTGAAGCGTGCGGGATGGAGCCGAGTGCGCCTGGTCGCCGTCTGCGTGTGAGGGCTGCGCGGATGCGCAGCCCCACCATCCGGCAGAGCGATTACTTCTGCTGCGGCTTGTTGCCGGCATCAGGCGCTTTCTTGGTGTCCTGTTCCTGCTTCTGCTGCTTGGCCTGCGCGTCCTTGCGATCCTGTTCGGACTGCGGGCCTTTCTGTGCAGCAGCATTCTTGACGTTGTTTTCGTTGTTCTGCATGTTGGACATGGTGTGACTCCAAGGCGACGTGATGTCGCAACCCCAGCGTGGACCTGCCGCTGTTACGCGAGGGTCGCACTGGGATGAGCATCGGGTCAGGGTAGTCTCATGACCAGGTGCTACACCGCGTGGGTGTGACCACCCACGGCGCTGCGGGTCCACAACGTGCCTTCATCCCCGGCGCCGAGTTGGAGGCTGCGGCCGTCGATGTATCAGGATTGGCAGAGTGTCCCGCAATGGTTGCTGTTGAACCCGGCAATGGCCTGCTGCAGGAGCGGAACGTCGCTGGGGTCCACCTGTTGCAGCGCTTCCTTCAACGCCTCGCGCACCGGCTGCCGTTGCGCGGGCTGCAGCATCTGCGCGTAAGGCGCCGCCGTCTCCGCCAGCGCACCGACCAGGGTCCGCTTCAGCGTGCTGCCCGCCGGCTGGGCACGCATCACCTCCAGCATCTCCAGATACTGGCGTTGCGCATTGCGGCGAAGGGTGTCGGTGCCGCCCGGTCCCAGACCGGCGAGCTCTGCGGGCGTTGCAACGGTCAGCCACGTATCCACCAGGGGCTGCATCCGTGCACCGCACTGCAGCAGGTACGGCAGCAGCAGGCCCAGCTGTGCCTGGAAGCGCTCGGCGTTGTGCTTGCCTTGGCGGGCCTGCTCGCCGGAATGGAGGAGCACGGCTGCTGGCATCGTACCCATGCCGAACTGCATCAACCGGGTGGACAGCGTTACGCCGTACTGGCACGCGTTGGTCAGCAGCCCCAGGTCCGCCGTCGCGTAGTCCGGCGCCAGGACGTCGGTCGTGTTGGTCACCGCCGTCAGCAGTTGCATGGCGCGTGGGCTGTCGAGCTGCTCCGGTGCCTTGTCGGCGTCGGCTTGCTGCAGCAGTTGCAGGTAATCGCGCGTGGCTTCGTACTGCGCCATGAACTGCGGCGGTATGTCATCGGCACGTGCGGGTGAGGCGACCAGCAACACCACGAGGAGGGCCGCGCCCAGCGGTGTCTGGACAGGCGCACGCGCCGGCCATGCCAGTCGTCGCGTGAGAGAAGAAAACGGGCTGCCACTCATCCGGGGCATGGTCCTTGGATCGATTCGGGCATGGAGCGTAGGTGTGCCGGGGCTGGGCGGCAACCCGGTGCGCAGCATGCCTCGCCGGGGCATCCTGCGGGTGCCCGGCAATCGGTTGTTCTCGAATGACGGTGAGCAGAGAGGCGTGGCCATGAGCGGTCTGCCTGTGCACACCGCAGAACCGCTTACGGGGGCACAATAGCCAGTCATTCGTTGATCGTTGTTGGAGGTGCCATGAACCGTTTCGTCCTGCTGGGTGTGGGGGCGCTTGCGCTCGCGGGCTGTTCCAAGCCGGCGCCGTCCGATACCGCGACTCCGGCAGAGCCTGCCGCGCCGGCCACGTCGGCCCCCGCTGCCAGCGCGCCCGCCGCCCCCGACAGCCCGACCCTGCAGCCGCCGTCGTTCGATTGCACCAAGGCGCACGCCGAGGCGGAGACGCTGGTGTGCGGCGACGCGCGCCTGGCCGCGCTGGATCGCCAGCTGGCCGCGCTGTACAAGCGTGTGCAGACCAGCCCGGACGAGCTGGACATCGCGGCCGAGCAGCGTGGCTGGATCAAAGGCCGCGATGCCTGTTCGCGTGCGGTCGATCCGCACCGTTGCCTGGTGGAGTCCTACCAGACGCGTCTGGTCGAGCTGACCCTCAACGCTGGCGGCATCCAGGTGCCGGCGAAGGTCGAGTACCGCTGCGATGACAACAGCAAGCCGGTGACGGCGGTGTTCTACAACGACATCGACCCGACCGCGGCCGTGGTCAGTTGGGGCAACGATCAGGCGATCGTGTTCCCGGTGCCGGTGACCCGTGAGGAAAACAACGGTGGCCGCTGGGGGCGCGAAGGTGTCGACCTGCGGATCCACAACGACCAGACCACGCTGGAGTTCTACGGCACCACGCTGCAGTGCCAGATCGCCAAGTGATGGCGGCCATCGCCGCGTAGCTCAAGGCACGCGGCGGTAACGCACCTCGTTCTGGCGGTCGCCCACCTCGGTGGTGACGAAGCCCTCGCGGCTCTGGCTGATGTCGAACACGCTGCTGCCGACGTTGAGCTGGCCGCCATTGACCCAGCCATTCAACGACTGCCCACGCGTCTGTGCGCTCATGCGGCCGTCGCTGTCGATGCGCATGCGGATGTCGGCGTTGAAGGTCGGGTTGTAGCCCTCGAACTCGCCGATCATCCAGTTGGGCACATAGGACGTGTGGCGTGCGCCCTGGTAGTTCTCGTCGTCGTAGCGCGCGTCATCCTTGTTGGCGCTGTGGGCCAACGCGCCGAGAATCGCCGCACCGATCAACACGCCGGCGGCGACCTTGGCGTCGTGGTTGTCATCGTCATGGCGGTCATCGCGATCGTTGCCGCCGTGCACCCTGAACGAGGCGCGGCAGCCATCGTCGACCCACACCTCGCGGCGGTCGTAGTCCCAGTTGCGGCCCTGGCGGCAGTCCGCACCGGACAGTTTGCGGTCCAGGGTGACGTAGCCGGCGCGGGGCAGGGTGCAGGACTGATAGCGGTTGTCGCGGCTCTCACAGGTGACGAAGTCATCCGCGCGTGCGTCGTCCAACGGCAGCATCAACAGCAAGGGCGTGGCCAGCAGCATACGGAAGAGCATGTCGTCGATTCCGGCAAGGAAAAGGAGCGCGTCGCATCGTATGGGAAGCGGGAGACCCCTGTTCCCGGCACCGACGATGGCCACGCGGACATGAAATCCGGATGAAGATCACTGAGCTGCGCGCCCGGACGGCCGCCGGCGACTCGCCTCAGGCGCAGGCTGCCAGCGGGTGCTGGAAGCAGGCACGGATCGCGTCGAGCAGCTCGCTCATGCTGTAAGGCTTGGGCAGGAAGTGCATGCCCGGGCCGAGCTGCGGCACCACCACGGAGGGCTCCAGGCCCGAGGTGACCAGCACCGGCAGCCCGGGCTGTTCCTGCTTGACCCGATGCGCCGCCTCGATGCCACTCACCGCGCCCAGGCAGACATCGGTGAACACCAGATCGAAGCGCTCGCCGGCCTGGAGCAGGCCCAGCGCGGCTTCGGCGGAACTGACCGCTACGACTTCGCACGCCTGGCTTTCCAGGGCCATGCGGCTGAGCTCACGGGTGTCTTCGGTGTCTTCGATCAACAGCACGCGGGGTTCGGGATGGTGTTTGGACAACAACATGGAGCGTGGTTCCTGCTTACCCCCGGACAGGGGCGCGCAAGTATCGCGGGGCGATGGTGAGGAGATCGTCGACGGCGCCGAAATGCCCGGTGAACCGGCCGTGCTGCCGGCGTCAGCGCGGGTCAGGCGAGGGCGAGTGAACGTTTTCGACGACGCTGCCAGGCCCATAGCAGCCCGACCGCCAGGCCCGCTGCCGAGAGACGCAGCACCGTCGCCGGCCAGCCGACGGCGGTCGCCTCGGTGATCACGAAGACGTTCCAGGCCAGGTTGAGCGAGACGTGCAGCGCCAGCCCGCTCCACAGGGTGTAATCGTCCAGCGTATTGAGCCAGGCGAACACCAGCCCGCCGATGCCGGTGATGGCGAACACCTGCAGCGCCATGCCGCCGCCGCCGCCGAACGACCACCAGTGGATCGCACCGAAGACCACCGCCTGCACCAGCGCGGCGGCCAGCCACGGCCAACGCTGCTGGCGGTGCGCGAAGATGAAGCCGAAGCCGCGGAAGATGATCTCCTCGGCGAGCGGGAACAGCACGCCGAGCATCAGCAGGGCGAGCAGGTCCTGGGTGGGATTCACACCGCCCAGCCACCACAGGCCGAGGCAGCATGGCAGGGTCGCCAGCAGGGCCAGCGCCGGGCCCTGCCAGCCATTCCAGCGCAACCCGAGCAGCGCGTGCAGGCGTTGCCCGGGACGCAGCACCAGCGCAGCCACGGCCAGCACCAGCAGCACGCCCAGGCCGTTGTCGAGGATGGCCCCGCCATAGGGAATCGGCAGCGTCGGAATTGGCGTGCCCAGCCACGCGGCGAGGTCGCGCAGATTGATCGACACGGCCAGTGTCAGCACCACCACGAAGGTGGCCAGCCAAGTGCGCAGGCGAAGGGACGGCATGGGACGCTCCATATCCAGGGACGGCGTGGATTGTTCGCCATTGCCACACCAGCAGCATGGGGCATAGGTCGGGGGGCCATCGGTCATGGCCGCGTTGCACCACGGTCAGGTGCGACCGGCTAGAGTGCGGCTTTACCCCTTGGACGACCGCCCATGCAATGCCCCGTATGCAAGACCCAAGCGCTGCAGATGTCCGAGCGCCAGGGCATCGAGATCGACTACTGCCCGCAGTGCCGTGGCGTGTGGCTGGACCGAGGCGAGCTGGACAAGATCATCGAGCGCTCGGCCGGTGCCGCCGTACCCGCGGCGGTGCGCGCGGCCGCACCGCCGCCGCCGGCCGCCGTGCAGCACCGTGATACCCGCCACCTGGGCCAGCAGCAGTACGGCGACCAGCAGGGCTACCGCAAGAAAAAGAAAGAGAGCTTCCTGTCGGACCTGTTCGACTTCTGATGTACGCCTGCGCTGCGCTCAGGCGCGGCGCAGGATGAATTCCCGGTCGACGCTGTCGCCGACCGGGAAATCGTATTCGCCCACCTTGCTGCAGCCATAGCGCGCATAGAAGCGCTGCGCACCAACGTTCCCGGACCACACGCCGATCCACAGCGTGCGCCGCTGTGGCTGATCGAGCCACGCCAGGAAGGCGTCCATCAGGCGCGCGCCGTGGCCGCCACTGTGGTGACTGGCGAGCAGGTACAGGCGTTTGAGCTCGATATCGCCCTCGGCGGCATCCGCATGGGGCAGGCTGTTGGGCCCTGCGGCGAGATACCCCACCACACGTTCCCCGGCTTCCAGCAGCCACGCCGCGTTGCGTGGATCGGCGAGCTCGTCACGCTGCGGCTCGACCGAATAGTGGCTGTGCAGGAACGCGTGCAGATCCTGCGGCGGGTAGGAATCGCCGAAGGTTTCGGTATAGGTGGCGATGGCGATCGCCGAGAGGGCGTCGGCATCGGCAACGGTGGCACGGCGGAGGGTCAACATCATGGCGCAAGGCAGGCAGGTGGGGCCGGCAGCTTACGCCATCGCCTGGGGTCGGCCGTGGTTCCGGGTACGTCGGTACCCGGAACCTGTCATGGCTGCTGGATCAGAACCAGACGCGCACGCCCGCCACCCAGCGGGTATCGCGCGCACGTTCGCCGGCTGCTTCGTGGTAGTCGGCGGTATCACCGAACAGCCGCTCGTGGCTGATGCCGATGTAGGGCGCGAAGCGGCGGCTGAACTCGTAGCGCAGGCGCAGCCCGGCCTCGAGTTTGTTCAGGCCGGCGCCATTGCCATACGCCGGCTCGTCCTTGGCCGAGAAACTGGCTTCCACCAGCGGCTGCAGGATCAAGCGGTTGGTCAGCAGCAGCTCGTACTCCACTTCCACCGTGGCCGCGAACTGACCGCCTTCGCCGACATACGCCGTGGCCGAGGTCTCGAACTTGTACGGCGCCAGCCCCTGGATGCCGAACGCCGCCCAGGTGCGTGAATCGGCCGGGCGGAAATCCTGCTTCACGCCGACCAGCACGTCCCACCACGGCGACACGCTGCGGCCGTACATCACCTCCAGATCGGCCGAGCCGGTGCGGCCGTCGCTGCGCTCGCCTTCGCTGCGCAGCCATAGCCTGTTGATGTTGCCACCCACCCAGCCGCTGGCCTCCCATGCCTGGCCGGTGCCGTGCTGGCCGTCCCAGTGTTCGAGGCGGTTGACCAGCAGCAGGCTGTGGATCTCCGGCGCATGCTCCATCGCGCCGTGGTCGATCGGCGGGAACGCGGCGAGGCGGTCGGCGGCGGTCACGACAGGAATCGGTTCGAGCGGTTCGGTAGGGGCAGCCGGCTTCGGCGTGCCATGGCCCATCGCGGCGTGGTCCATCGTTGAATGGTCCATCGTCGCGTGGTCCATCTGGCTGTGATCGGTGCTGCCATGGTCCATCGTCGCGTGGTCCATCTGGTTGTGATCAGCGCTGCCATGGTCCATCGTTGAATGGTCCATCTTGGTGTGATCCATGCTGCCGTGATCCATCGGGCGGTCATCCGCCGGTGGTGTGTCGGCTGTGGTTGTGGTCGGCGCCGTGGCATGGCCGGCATGCGACTGTGCCCAGGCCGGTGCGGCCAACGCCAGCAGCAGGGCGGCGCTCAGTGCGGACAGCGCGGTGAGAGGTGAGCGGCTCATTCTTCGATCCTCACTTCGCGCATCATGCCCGCTTCCATGTGGTACAGCAGGTGGCAGTGGTACGCCCAGCGCCCAAGCGCGTCGGCACGGACGCGGTAGGTGCGGCGGGTGCCCGGCGGCATGTCGATGGTGTGCTTGCGCAGGTGGAACGCGCCGTCCGCGTTTTCCAGATCGCTCCACACGCCGTGCAGATGAATCGGATGCTGCATCATCGTGTCGTTGACCAGCACGATGCGCATGCGCTCGCCGTAGGTCAGGCGCAACGGTTCGGCGCTGGCGAACGGGATGCCGTCGAAGGACCAGCTGAATTTCTCCATATGGCCAGTCAGGTGCAGCTCGACCTCGCGGCCGGGATCACGCCCATCGGGATCGTCGAACAGGCTGCGCATCGCACCGTAGGTGAGTACGTTGCGGCCGTTGTCGCGCAGGCCGATACCGGGATCATCCAGCTTGGGCTCGGTGGCCATGCTCTGCATGTCCACCAGCGGGTTGCCCTGCTCGCTGGCCGGGTGACGCGGCGCTTTGGGATCGGCACCGTGCGCACCGTGGCCCATGCTGGCACCGCAGCCGCCTTCCATGCCCTTCATGTCGTGGCCTGCCATCCCGTTCGAGGCATGGCCCATGTCGTGGCCCATGTCACTCATGGTCAGCAGCGGGCGCGGGTCGCGGGCGGGAATCGGCGCCTGCAGGCCGTGGCGTACCGCCAGCGTGCCGGCGGCATAGCCGGTGCGGCCCATGTCCTGGCAGAAGATCGTGTACGCGTCCTGGCCGCTGGGTTCGACGATCACATCGAAGGTCTCGGCCGGGGCGATGCGGAATTCATCGATGCTGACCGGGTGGATGTACTGGCCATCGGCGGCGACCACGGTCATCTTCAGGCCAGGGATGCGCACGTCGAAATAGGTCATCGAGCCGCCGTTGATGAAGCGCAGCAGCACCTTTTCGCCACTGCGGAACAGCCCGGTCCAGTTGCCGGCCGGGGCGGTGCCGTTGAGCAGGTAGGTATAGGTGTGGGCGTTGACGTCGGAGATGTCGGTCGGCGTCATCCGCATCCGCCCCCACATGCCGCGGTCGGCGGTGGCGGCGGCCCAGCCGTCCTTGCGGACATCGCGCAGGAAGTCGGGCAGGGTGCGCTTGTAGTAGTTGTCGTACTCGGCGAGCTTCTTCATGCGCCGGAACAGCGCACCGGGGTCCAGGTCGGTCCAGTCCGAGAGCAGGATCACGTGCTCGCGGTCGGCGTGATACGGCGCCGGCTCGAGCGGGTCGATGATCAGCGCGCCGTACAGGCCGGCCTGTTCCTGGAACATGGAATGGCTGTGATACCAGTACGTGCCCGACTGCTTGAGGGTGAAGCGGTACTGGTAGGCCTCGCCCGGGGCGATGCCGTTGAAGCTCAGGCCGGGCACGCCATCCATGTTGGCCGGCAGCAGCAGGCCGTGCCAGTGGATGGAGGTGGGGTGGCCCTGCAGGGTATTGGCGACCCGGATGTTGACCGTCTGGCCTTCGCGCCAGCGCAGGATCGGCGCCGGAAGGCTGCCGTTGACGGTGATCGCCGGGCGGGTGCGGCCGGTGAAATTGGCCAGCGATTCGCCGATGCTCAACTGCACGTCGTGGTGGCTGAGCACCTGCGGGGCAGCGGCCAGGCCGGGGCCGGCGGCGGCGAACGCACGCGGGCTCAGGCCGGTGGCGGCCAGGCCGGCGACCACGCCGCCAGCAGCGACGCCCTGCACGAACAGGCGCCGCGACGGCATGGGCGGGGTGCCCGTGCCGGGTGTTTTAATGAAAGACATTGCAACTCCGGATCTGATTCGAATGGCACACGCGGTGCCGTCAACGCACGCACACCGGGGCATGCGCGCAGAGCATCAGGCAGCGCTCGCAGAGCGCGGCGGATCAGGCGATCGGAGGGCGGGTGATACGGTCCAGCGGCGGTGTCGGCAGGGTGGGATGCGCGGTGTTCGGCGGCGACATCGACACCGGCGGCGGGGTCGCCAACCAGGCGACCTGGACGGTCAGGCTGGGTTGCTGGGCGCAGCTGCGCAGGCAGTCCTTGATCTTGCAGTGGTCGCCATCATGCGGTGCCTGCACGCCGGTGTCGGCGGTGGCCATGGTGTGGTGATCGTGTGCGGCGGGCATCGGCGCGTCGCCATGGCAGGGCGGTGCCGCGCTGCCGGCCACGGCCGGTTCGGCCAGGGCCAATGCCATCGGGCCGGCCATGGCCACGTTCAGCCCATTGAGCAACAGGCTGAGCATCAGGACGACTCGCAGGAGCAGGCCACTGGCGGACATGGGGCTCACCTTACTGCCAAACCCTGGCCGCCGCACCCGCGGCTGAACGCAGGGTTCAACTCTGGAGCCGGGTCTGACTGAACGCGCCGGGGCATCAGCCTTCCTCGCGCACGATCTCGACCAGGCGGTCGCCGTAGCGGGCCAGCTTGGTGCCGCCGATGCCACCGACCCGGCCCAGGGCGTCAACGCTGGTGGGGCGCTGTTCGGCGATATTGCGCAGGGTGCTGTCGTGGAAGATCACGAAGGCCGGCACGTTCTGCTCGCGCGCGAGTTCGGCACGCAGGCCACGCAGCGCATTGAACAGCGCCAGATCCTGCGGCAGCACCGACAGGCCGGTGCGCTGGCCGCTGCGGTCACGCTCGCGGGCGGCCTTGGGTGTTTCGCGCCGCATCATGACCTTGCGCTGGCCCTTGAGCACCTCGCGGCTGCCATCGGTCAGGCGCAGGCCACCGTACGCGCTGCTGTCCACCTCGAGCAGGCTGGAGGCGACCAGCTGGCGGAACACGCTGCGCCAGCTGCGGGCATCCAGGTCCTTGCCGATCCCGTAGGTACTCAGCTCGGTATGCCCGAACTGACGGACCTTCTCGTTGTCACCGCCGCGCAGGATGTCGATCAGATGGCCGACACCGAAGCGCTGCCCGCTGCGGTAGACGCAGCTCAGCGCTTTCTGGGCGGCGACGCTGGCATCCCAGGCATCCGGCGGCAGCAGGCAGTTGTCGCAGTTGCCGCAGGGTTGGGGATAGGTTTCCCCGAACCCGGCCAGCAGCACCTGGCGGCGGCATTGCATGGATTCGCAGTAGCCGAGCAGGTGGTCGAGTTTGGACCGTTCGAGCGTTTTGCGGTCTTCGCCGGCTTCGGACTGTTCGATCATCTGCTTGAGCAGCACGACGTCGCCGAGCCCATAGCAGAGCCAGGCTTCGGCAGGCTCGCCATCGCGCCCCGCGCGGCCGGTTTCCTGGTAATACCCTTCCATCGATTTGGGCAGATCGGTATGCGCGACGAAGCGCACGTCCGGCTTATCGATGCCCATGCCGAAGGCGATGGTGGCGCACATGACGATGCCATCCTCGCGCAGGAAGCGGCGCTGGTTGGCGGCGCGTACCTCGGCGGGCAGGCCAGCGTGGTAGGGCAGGGCGTTCATCCCTTCCTTGCACAGGAATTCGGCGGTTTCTTCCACCTTGCGCCGCGACATGCAGTAGACGATACCGGCTTCCTGACGGTGGACCTTCAGGAAGTCCAGCAGCTGGCGCTTGGCATTGTCTTTCTGGACGACGGTATAGCGGATGTTGGGCCGGTCGAACGAACTGACGAAGTGCTGGGCGTTGGTCAGGTCCAGGCGTTCGGCGATTTCGCGCTGGGTCGGCGGATCGGCGGTGGCGGTCAGCGCGATGCGCGGGACGTCGGGCCAGCGCTCGTGCAGGACGGTGAGCTGGCGGTATTCGGGGCGGAAGTCGTGGCCCCACTGCGAGACGCAATGGGCTTCATCGATGGCGAACAGCGCGATCCGGCTGCGCGAGAGCAGCGAGAGGAAGCGGCCGGTCAGCAGTCGCTCGGGGGCGACGTAGAGCATGTCCAGTTCGCCGGCGAGCAGTTCGCGCTCGACCCGGGCGGCGGTTTCGCCATCAAGGGTGGAGTTGAGGTATTCGGCGCGGACGCCGAGCTGGCGCAGGGCTTCGACCTGGTCCTGCATGAGGGCGATCAGCGGCGAGATGACGATGCCGGTGCCGTCGCGGAGCAGGGAGGGGACCTGGTAGCAGAGCGATTTGCCGCCGCCGGTGGGCATGAGGACGAGCGCGTCATTGCCGGCGGCGACATGCTCGACGATCGCTTGCTGCGGACCGCGGAATTCGTCGTAACCAAAGATGCGGCTGAGCAGGTCGTGCGCGGGGCGGGAAGACATCGCGCTAGTTTACCTTGCCCAGGCTACGGGCCGTGTCCTCTGATGCCGGATCGGTGTGTAGGGATGCCGGGAGCCAAGGCATCAAAGCCTCAAGGCCTCAAAGGCAGAGGCTCAAAGCGCCGGGCGTTCCGTCTTACGGGTTTGGCGCGGTGTGGGTGGGCCTGCAGGACCCGCCGTGAACCCGTCCATGGGGGCTCGTAGTGCGCCATCCATGGCGCCCAACGGTCCTGCAAACCCACCCACACCGCGCCGTCGACACGTGGCTGGTGTCCAGAGGAGAGCCAAGTCAAGGGCCGCTCAAGAGCCGGTCACGAACCAGTCAAACGCGCACAGGCGCCAATCGGCGCCTGTGGGTTGTTGCCTGTTGCATCTAGACGTTGCATCTCGACGGGGTGACTTGGCTACTTGCGGCGGGCTGCTTTGGCTTGCCCCACCGTCCATCCAGATCTGTCTGGCGAGTGGGGGCCAGGCCCTGACGGGACCGTCAGGGCGCCAAGGATGGCGCCCACGAGCCCCCAGGGATGGGTTTACGGCGCGTCCCGGCAGGGCCTGGCCCCCGCTCGCCAACACGGAGACCCCGTCAGCCAATGCCTCTGCCTTCGCTTTCAGTCAGCCAGCCAAGCCTGCCGCAACACAAACCCTTACTGCAGCAGCGAACGCAGCATCCAGGCGTACTTTTCGTGGGTCTGCAGACGCTGGGTCATCAGATCCTCGGTCGGTGCGTCGTCCGCATCGTCGGCCACGTCCAGCACTTTGCGCGCCGTACGGCACACAGCCTCGTTGGCGGTGACCAACTGGCGTACCATTTCACGCCAGTCCGCGCTGTCGGTCAGGCCCGGCTCCTCGGCGATCGAGGTCAGGGCCGCGAACTCGCGGTACGAGCCCGGGGCATTGAAGCCCAGTGCACGGATGCGTTCAGCCACGTCATCCAGGGCCGCCCACTGTTCGGTGTACTGGGTCTCGAACATGGTGTGCAGCGAGTTGAACATCGACCCGGTCACGTTCCAATGGAAATTGTGGGTCTTCAGGTAGAGCGTGAACGCATCGGCCTGGAAGGCCGACAGTCCATCGGCGATCTTCTTGCGATCGCCCTCCTTGATCCCGATATCGATGTTCGGGGCCGACGGGGCCGCCGCGCCGAGCTTCTGCTTGGCAGTCTTGGGCTTTGCCGGGGTCTTGGTCGTCTTCGCCATGGGAGAACTCCTTATGGATGGGATGAATCGGATGGCCTTCACAATAGATCAGGCTACCCTTTCAGTAGTAAACAAAAGTTCTAAACGAATCGATTGATGAGCGCTATCGAAAAACCACATGCAGCACGCCTGGCCCAGCAGCAGGCCGCCATCAACGGGGCCATGAGCCGCGACCGCGGTCGTTTGCTGGGGATGCTCTCGCGTTGGCGGGCCAAACCGGCGGATACGGGTCTGGCGGCGGCGTTCGAGCAGGCCTTGCAGGCGTCCGTGCAGCGCCGTGAAGCGCGTGCGCTGAATCAGCCGACCATCACTCTGGACGAGCAACTGCCGATTGCGCGTGAAGCCGAGGCCATCACCGCGCTGATCCGCGACCACCAGGTCGTGGTGATCGCCGGTGAAACCGGCTCGGGCAAGACCACCCAGCTGCCCAAGCTGTGCCTGGCCGCCGGCCGTGGCACCGCCGGCATGATCGGCTGCACCCAGCCGCGACGGATCGCCGCACGTGCCGTGGCGACCCGCGTGGCGCAGGAACTGCAGTCCGAGCTGGGCACCACGGTGGGTTACCAGGTGCGCTTCACCGATCGCGTCGGTGACGACACCCGCATCAAGTTCATGACCGACGGCATCCTGCTGGCCGAGATCAGCAGTGACCGCTGGCTGTCCAACTACGACACGATCATCGTCGACGAGGCGCACGAACGCAGCCTCAACATCGATTTCCTGCTCGGCTATCTGAAGCAGCTGCTGAAGAAGCGCCCCGACCTGAAACTGATCGTCACCTCGGCGACCATCGACACCTCGCGCTTCGCCCAGCATTTCGACGATGCCCCGGTGATCAGCGTGGAAGGCCGCACGTTCCCGGTGGAGGTGCGTTACCGGCCGCTGGAAGGCGAGGGCGGTGGCGAGGCGGACGGTGGGCGCGATGGCGAGCGCACCGTCAATGATGCGGTGGTCGCGGCGGTGGATGAAATCACCCGGATCGACCCGCGCGGCGACATCCTGCTGTTCTTCCCGGGCGAGCGCGAAATCCGCGATGCGCACCAGTCGCTGGAACGGCGCAAGTACCGTGGCACCGACGTGCTGCCGCTGTATGCGCGGCTGTCGGTCAAGGATCAGGACCTGGTCTTCAACCCGGGCGCCAACCGGCGCATCGTGCTGGCCACCAACGTCGCTGAGACGTCGCTGACGGTGCCGCGCATCCGCTATGTGATCGACCCGGGTTTCGCCCGCATCAAGCGCTACAGCCCGCGCCAGAAGCTGGACCGGCTGCACATCGAGGCGGTCTCGCAGGCCAGCGCCAACCAGCGCAAGGGCCGCTGCGGCCGGGTGTCCGAAGGTATCTGTTACCGGCTGTATTCCGAAGCGGATTTCCAGTCGCGCCCGGAATTCACCGATCCGGAGATCCGCCGTTCCAGCCTGTCCGGGGTGATCCTGCGGATGCTGCAGCTCGGCCTCGGTCGGATCGAGGATTTCCCGTTCCTGGAAGCGCCGGATGAACGCGCGGTCGCCGATGGCTGGCAGCAGTTGGGTGAGCTGGGTGCGGTCGATGCCGAGCGCCGCCTGACGCCGATCGGCCGTCAGATGGCGCGCCTGCCGGTGGACGTGAAACTGGCCCGCATGCTGGTCGCCGCGCAGGCCCAGGGCTGCCTGCGGCCGATGCTGGTGATCGCCTCGTTCCTGGGTATCCAGGACCCCCGTGAGCGCCCGCCGGAAGCGCGCGCCGCCGCCGACAATGCGCATGCGCTGTTCGCCGATGGGCGTTCGGAATTTGTCGGCGTGCTGCGCCTGTGGGACGGCTACCGCCAGGCCCACGAAGACCTGACCCAGTCCAAGCTGCGTGACTGGTGCGGGCGGCATTTCCTTGGTTTCCTGCGCATGCGCGAGTGGCGGGAGCTGCATCGTCAGCTGCGCGTGCTGTGTGAGGAACTGGGATGGAGCGAAGAGCCGGCGGAGACATCGTTGGCACCGTTGCTTGCCGGATCCTCGGCGCCTGCCCCGGCGCGCGATGACGGGGCCAAGATCAAGGCGACGCGTGGCCAGCAGCACCGTGCCGCACGCCTGGCCCGTGAAGGGAAATCCGAGCCGACCCCTGCCCAGAACACGCCGGCGCCGGTCAAGGGGGCCGATTCCGAGGCGCGCAACGCATTCAGCGACAAAGTACGCGCGGCGGCCTACCAGACCCTCCACCGTGCCTTGATCGCCGGCCTGCCCACGCAGATCGGCCACCGCAGCGACAAGGGCGATTTCCTGGCGCCGCGCCAGCGCCGCTTCCTGCCGTTCCCGGGCTCGACTCTGGCCAAGCGGCCGCCGCCGTGGCTGCTCACCGCGACCTTGCTGGATACCCAGAAAATCTGGGGCCTGACCAACGCGGCGATCGAGCCGGACTGGGTCATCAACGAACTGCCGCATCTGCTGCTGCGCAAGCACTTCGACCCGCACTGGTCGCGCGCGCAGGGCCAGGTACTGGCCTCCGAGCAGATCAGTCTGTTCGGGCTGGTGCTGGCCCCGAAGAAGCCGGTGCACTACGGCCGCATCGCGCCGGGCGAGGCACACGATATCTTCGTGCGGCAGGGCCTGGTGACTGGCGAAATCAACACCCGTGCCGGCTTCGTCGCCGACAACCTCAAGGTGTTGGAGCAGGCGCGCGAAGAAGAGGCCAAGCTGCGCCGTGCCGGCATCGTCGCCGACGAAGGCTGGCAGGCGCGCTGGTACCTGGACCGGATTCCGGCCGAGATCCATTCGGCGATGGGCCTGGATACCTGGTGGAAGGCGCTGGCACCGGAGAAGCGCCGCGCGCTGCCGTGGACGCTGGCCGATCTGCTGCCGGGCGACGGCAGCGACGCCGAGCGTTATCCCAACTACCTGCCGCTGGGCGATGCGCGCTTGCCGCTGCACTACACCTTCGAACCAGGCGCCGACGAAGATGGCGTGACGTTGGAGGTGCCGCTGCATCTGCTCAACGCACTCGATCCGGCACGGTTGTCGTGGCTGGCGCCCGGCTTCGTGGCCGACAAGGCCGCCGCGTTGATCCGCAGCCTGCCCAAGGCGATGCGCCGCAACTATGTACCGGCACCGGACTTCGGTCGCGCGTTCGCCGAGGCCTTCGCCGAGCCGACCGCCGATGACATCCGTGGTGAGCTGGCGCGGTTCCTGTCCCGCGCGACCGGTGCAAAACTGGCGGCGACCGATTTCGACAACGCGTCGCTGGAGACGCACCTGCACATGAATCTGCGCCTGCGCGACGCAGACGGCAACGTATTGGCAACCTCACGCGATCTGGATGCACTGCGTGCCCGCTTCGGCGACCAGGCCGGTGACGCCTTCGCCGCACGTGCCGGGCGTGCGCTGGCGGCGGACGGGTTGCGCGATTTCCCCGCCAGCCCGATCCCGCTGCAGGTGCCCGGCGAAGCCGGCGTGCCGGCCTATCCTGCGTTGGTCGATCAGGGCGAGACCGCCGCGTTGAAGATCTTTGCCGATCGCAACGAGGCGCTGGAGCAGCATCCGCTTGGCGTGCGCCGCCTGCTGGAGATCGCGCTGGCCGACAAGGCCAAGCAAGCGCGCAAACAATTGCCGGTGCCGCCCAAAACCGGCCTGCTGTATGCCGCTATCGAATCGCAGGAGCGGCTGCGTGGTGATCTGGTCGATGCGGCGATGAACGCCGTGCTGGCTGATGGGCTGGGCGATATCCGCGATCCGGCAACGTTCGCCAAACGCAGTGCCGAGGCGGGCAAGGCGTTGTTCGGCGAGGCGATGGCGCGGCTGAAGCTGGCCGACAACATCCTCGCCCACGTGGCCGAACTCAAACCACAGCTGGAAGCGCCGCTGATGGGCTGGGCGCGTGGCAACCTGGATGACATGGAGCAGCAGCTTGCCGCCCTGGTCCATGCCGGTTTCCTGCGTGACACGCCGGCCGACGCGCTGGCGCAGTACCCGCGCTATCTGCGTGCGATGATCCTGCGCACCGAGCGCGCCAAGCGCGATCCGCCACGCGATCAGGCCCGCATGCTGGAACTGCGTCCGTTCCTGGATGCGCTGGCACAGGCCGACGCACGCGGCCTGCGCAAGCGACCCCAGTGGCAGGACCTGCGCTGGGATCTGGAAGAATTGCGGGTCTCGCTGTTCGCCCAGGAGCTGGGCGCAAAGACCGGCATTTCGGCCAAGAAGCTGGCCCAGCGCGTCGCTGCGCTGCAGAAGGCCTGATCCGGCAACTGCCCCGTGCCGATTCGGCGCGGGGCGCTGGGGGGGACCTGAACCGGCTTACTTGACGCGGCGCACCTTGGCGCGGGTATTGACGCCCTGGACCTGCATGTACCACGCGCCGCCGACGCCGGCAGCGATGCTGACCTCCGGCGACTGGCGGCGGACACCACCGACCTGGACGTCGTCGATCTGCTCCCATTCCTGAGTGTTGGCGAGCACGTAACGCTGCCCCTTGCCGAAGCCGCGGAACTCTCCGGTCAAGGCGCTTTTGATCGGCTCCTTGGTGCCGAAGTCGAAGAAGCCGTGGTTTTTCACGATCACTTCCTGACGACCCTCTTCGCGGGCCTCTTCGCGGGCCTGTTCGCGTGCATCGGCCGCCAGCGCCGCCACTTTGCCCTGCAGCCAGTTGTTGAGCTCGGCCAGTTCCTGCGGCGTGAGCTTCTCCAGCCCGGCGGCCTTGAACTCGGCCGGCGACATCTGCTGCTGCAGATCGCCTTCCACCACGCGCTGGGCCAGCGCCGGTAGCGAGAGGCTCATCATGACGGCCGCACAGGCCAACAACCGCAGACGGGAAAAGCGCATGGCAGGGTCTCTCCTAGGGATAGCCGCAGTGTAGTGCCAGCGCCGGGGCATGTGCACATGCAGGTGATGGCGATTGTCGGGGGGGCGCTGCGGCGCTAGTGTAGGTGGCCTCTGTCTTGTCTGTACGATGCTGTGAACCGCGCTTCCTCCCCCGGCCTGGATGGCTTGTTGACCCGACCCTCGGTGGCTTCGCTGCCGCCTGAGCTGCGCGAGGCATTGCTGCAGCGCTGGCAGCAACCCGAGGCCGATCTGGAAAGGCGCGCGGGCTGGCCGGTGCTGGCCGATACGCTCGATGCGCTGTCATTGCTCTCGGCCGACGAGTCTGCCTTGCTGGCCACGTTGCTGTTCGATCTGCCGTGGTTGCGTGCCGGGCTGGACACGCTGCCGATCGGTGCGCTCAAGCCGGTGGTCGTCGGCCTGCTGGACGGTCTGGACGCTGCCGACCAGGTCTGGGCGCTGCACGCCGGGCGCGAGGGCGGGCGCAACAGCGAAGGCCTGCGCCGCCTGCTGCTCTCGATCATCCGCGATCTGCGTGTGGTGCCGATCCTGCTCGCCCGCCAGCTGGCCCGCATGCGCGGTGCCGATCGCTTGCCCGAGGACGAACGGCGCGCGCTGGCCCAGCTCACCCGCGACATCCACGCGCCGCTGGCCAACCGGCTCGGCATCTGGCAATTGAAGTGGGAGCTGGAGGATCTGGCGTTCCGCCACCTGGAACCGGAGACCTACCGCCGCATCGCGCGCGAGGTGGATGAAACGCGCTTGGCGCGCGAGCGCTATGTCGAGGGCGTCAAAAAGGCGCTGTCGCGTGAACTGCTGGCGCAAGGCATCCGTGCCGAGGTCAGCGGCCGCCCGAAGCACATCTACAGCATCTGGCGGAAGATGCAGAAGAAGCGGCTGGCGTTCGAGCAGTTGTACGACATCCGCGCCGTGCGCGTGATGGTGGACGACGTGGCCGCCTGCTACGCCGCGCTGGGCGTGGTGCATGCACTGTGGGCGCCGGTGCCGAGCGAATTCGACGATTACATCGCACGCCCGAAAGCCAACGATTACCGTTCGCTGCATACCGCCGTGATCGGCCCGGAAGGGCGCACCATCGAAGTGCAGATCCGCACCCACGACATGCATGCCCAGGCCGAGCTCGGCGTGGCCGCGCACTGGCGCTACAAGGAAGGCAGCAAAGGCGCGGAAAAGGCGTTCGACCGCAAGATCACCTGGATGCGCCAGCTGTTGGAGCAATCCCAGGATGGACATGCCAGTGAGCTGGCCGGGGCGCTGGATGCCGAGCTGACCGAAGACCGGGTCTACGCGCTCAGTCCCAAGGACGAGGTGATGGACCTGCCGCAGGGCGCCACGCCGTTGGATTTTGCTTACCACGTGCACACCATGGTCGGGCACCGCTGCCGTGGGGCGAAGGTCAACGGCCGCATCGTGCCGTTGACCTACCGCCTGCGCAGCGGCGACCGGGTCGAGATCCTGACCGGCAAGGAGGCCGACCCCCGGCGCGACTGGCTGCTGGCCTCCAGCGGTTTCCTGGCCAGCAACCGCTCGCGTGAGAAGGTGCGCGGCTGGTTCCACAAGCTGGACCGCGCGCGCAATGTGCAGGCCGGCCGCGAGCTGCTCGAGCGCGAACTCAAGCGCCTCGGCCTGCAGCACGCCGATCTGGCCATCGCGGTGAAGAAGTTCCACGCCGACAGCGTCGATGATCTCTACATCCAGGTGGCCTTGGGTGACACCGGGCCGAACCAGGTCAGCCGCACACTGCTGGAAGCCGAGCGTGCCGCCAGCCAGCCGGCGGTGCCTGCCCTGCCGCGCCCGACGGCGCGGCGCGACAGCGTGCGCAGCGCCGATTTCACCGTCCAGGGCGTGGGCAATCTGCTCGTGCAGCTCGCCCGGTGCTGCCAGCCCGTGGCCGGTGAGCCGATCGTCGGGTACCTCACGCGTGCGCGCGGCGTCACCGTGCACCGCACCGACTGTGCCGCGCTGGCACGTCTGGCCGCGGCCAGCCCGCAGCGCATTCTTCCGGTGGAGTGGGGCCAGGCCGGCGGTGGCTATGAAGTGGACGTGGTGGTCGACGCGGTCGACCGGCGCTGGCTGCTCAAGGACATCACCAACCTGATCGCGCAGGAGGATGCCTATGTGCTGGACATCCACAGCGACAACGTCCGCAACAGTGGCCGTGCGCATCTGCGTCTGCGCTTGAAGGTCAGCGACTACGGCCAGCTTTCGACCCTGCTGGGCAAGCTGGACGCGCTGCCCGGTGTCAGCGAAGCCCGGCGTCTAGGCTGAGCTCACGTGCCCCACGCTAGGCTCGCGCCATGAGCCGGGACGATGACAGGCATGACGCCGCCCACGAGGCACTGCGACGGGTGCGCCGCGAAGGCCGCTGGTGGTGGTTGCAGGCGCGCCATGCCCGGCGCATCTGGCGGTGGGCGTTGTTGGTGGCCGTGCTGCTGTTCGTCAGCCTGGCACTGTTGCGCCGGCCGCTGGCCAACTGGTTCTGGAACGAACCGCAGATCGAGCAGCTGCTCGACCAGGGCGATCGCGCGCTGGCCGCGGGCCGGTTGAGTGCGGCAGACGGTCGTGGCGCACGTGAATCCTTCCAGGCCGCGCTGGCGCTGGACAACGACCGCTTGCAGGCGCGCAGCGGTCTGGCACGCACGGGCCAGGCTGCCCTGCAGCAGGCGCGGGATGCGCTGGACCGGGGCAATGCACCGGCGGCGACCGCCGCGCTGGCGCTGGCCCGCGAACTGCAGGTGCCGCAGCGCGACGCCGATGCGGTGGCGCAGCAGCTGCACGCACACGACCAGGCACGCGCGGGGATCGGGGCGTTGCTTGGTCGCGCCGAAGCGGCCTTGCAGGCGCAGCGGCTCGAGGGCAGCCCCGACAGCGCACTGCCGTTGTTCCAGCAGGTGCTGGCGCTGTCCCCCAACCAGGTGCGCGCGCTGGAGGGGCGCGAGGATGCGCTGTCCGATCTCCTCCAGCAGGCGCGCACGGCGGCCGGCCGCGGCGATGTGGCCAGGGCTGCGGCGCTGGTGCGCAGCGCGCGTGGCTTCGATGCCGGCCATGTCGATCTGCCGGCCACCCAGGAAGCGCTGAACAACGCGCTGGAGCGACGCCAGCGCGAGGGCGAGATCGCGCTGCGCCGACAGAAGCTGGAGGTTGCGGCCGATGCCTTCGCCGCGGTGCTTTCGGCGCTGCCCGACGATCCTGCCGCGCGCCGTGGCCAGCTGCAGGTCGCCGATGCGCAGCTCACGCGTGCGACGCGGCTGGCCGGCAACTTCCGCTTCGAAGACGCAGCCCGGGCGCTTCAGGTGGCGCAATCGCTGGGCGCGTCCACGCGTTCGGTGGAGGCGGCCCGCCATGTGATCGAGCAGGCGCAGCGCTCCCAGGCGGCACTGAAGACCCCGGCGGTGCCGAGGGCGCAGCGCGAACGCACAATGCAGCGTCTGCTCACGCGCCTGGCGGAGGCGGAGGACCGTGGCAACTTCCTGGACCCGCCCGGACGCAGTGCCTACGACGCCCTGCGCGAGGCCCAGGGCGTCGCGCCGCAGGACCCGCGGGTGCGTGCCGCCGCGCAGCGCCTGCTGCCCGCAAGCCGGCAGTGCTTTGAAGATCGCCTGCGCGAGAACCGTGTGCTGGCCGCGGGGGCCTGTCTGGACGCCTGGCAGACGCTGTCGACCAATGATGCCACCCAGGCCGCCGCGCGGCGGCGGCTGGCGCAGCGCTGGCTGGCCATCGGCAGCGAGCGCCTGGGCTCGGGTGACATCGCTTACGCGCAGCAGGCGCTGCAGCAGGCGCAGCGCTGGCAACCGGACCTGCCGGAATTGCCGGCCTTCGCCGAGCGCCTGCGCAGCGCCGGCGGTGGCTCGGGCACTTAATCCAGGAACACCCGCTGCACGGTGGCGCGGGCCGCATCCAGCGAGAAATGATCCACGATGTTCTGCAGCCCAGCGGTCGAGAGCCGGCGCCACAGGGCCTTGTCCTGGTAAAGCTGCACCACGGCCTGCGCGAATGCCTCGGCATCGTCGGCCACCAGCACATCCTCGCCATCGCGCAGGTGCATGCCTTCCACGCCACAGGTCGTGGCGACCACCGGCTGCCCATGCGCCATGCTGAGATTCACCTTGCCCTTCACGCCTGCACCGAAGCGCAGCGGCGCGACGGCGATGCGGATGCCATCCATGTAGGGCACCACGTCCGGCACGAACCCGTGGATCTCCACGCCCGGCTGGGTCGCGGCCAGCGCGCGCAGGGTATCGGGCACGGCCGCGCCGATGCAGTGGAAACGGATGTCGGGCAGGTGTGCGCGGATGCGCGCGAAGACCTCACCGATGAACCACTGCATGGCATCCAGGTTGGGCGGATGACGGAAGCCACCGACGAACACCAGATCGCGCCGCTCGGCCCAGTCAGGGCCGGCCCCAGCAACCTCGTGCAGGTTGGAGATCAGTTCCACGGTCGCGCCTGGCGCATCGACGCGCAGCTGCTCGCGCTCGGCCGCGCTGACCAGCACCGTCACATCCACCTGTTCCATCACCGCCAGCTCGCGTGCGCGGGTGCGCTCGGCATTGCGCAGCAGCCCTGCATCACCGGCGATCTCCGCACCACGGCGTTCGCGCAGGTAGTGCAGGTCAACGGTATCGAAGACCGTGCGGGCCTGCGGCGCAAAGCTGCGCAGCAGCGGCAGGCACTCGTGGGCGACGTGGTAGCGGACCATCATCACCACATCGAAGCGGGTGCCGTTGGCGCGCAGCCACGGCGCCACACCGTCCAGATACGGGGCGTACCAGACCTCCACGCCAAGCGCCTGCAGCGCCTCGGTGGCCGCGCCGCCGTGCTCGCGCCGGGTCGGCCCGAACACCACGTGGACCCCGGCTTCAAGCAGCATGCGGATCAGGTTGTACTGGCGCAGCGAGGCCGAGTCGCGGTCCGGCTGCGGCACTTCTTCATCCAGGATCAGGACCTGGCGCTGGGCACGGTGCAGCAGGACTGGCGAGGGAACGCTGCCGACGGCGGGCTGCGCCTGCAGTGCGTCGGCCCACTTCGCCGCGAACACGCCGCGGTTGCGGACCTGGTAAGCCTTGATCCCGCTGCCGGTATCGGTGCCGTTGCTGGTGCCCTCGTCATGCACCACCCGGCTGGCCGGTTGTACCAGTACGCGGTGGCCGCTGGCGCGCACGGCGAAAGCCAGGTCGGTGTCTTCGTAATACGCCGGCTTGTAGCGCAGATCGAAGCCGCCGATCTCCTCCCACAGCGCGCGCCGGATCATCAGCGCCGCACCGGAGCAGTAGTCGGCATCGCGCAGCGCGCTGTAGCGCGGATCTTCGGGCGATTCGAAGCGGCCGTAGCTCCAACCACTGCCATCCTGGAAGATCACCCCGCCCGACTCCTGCAGGCGGCCGTCGGGGTAGAGCAGCTGTGAACCGACCAGGCCGGCGCGCGGCACCCGGGCGAAGGTGGCGAGCAGCGCATCCAGCCAGCCGGGCTGCGGCACAGTGTCGTTGTTGAGCAGCACCACGTACTGACCACGCGAACGCGCGACGCCATCGTTGCAGGCCTCGATGAAGCCGCCGTTGCTCGCCCGTATTTCATAGCGCAGGCCGCGGATCTGCGGCATCCAGGTGATCGTCTCGTCGCTGCTGCCGTCGTCCACCACCAGGATCTCGCAGGCGACCTGCGGTGGATGCGCGGCCAGTGCCCGCAGGCAGGCCAACGTATGCGCGGCGTGGTTGTAGACCGGAATGATGATGCTGACCACCGGGCGCTCGCTGGCGGGGACGGTGAACGGCGCGAACGCTGTGGCCTCCGGCAGGTACAGGGGCGCCCCGCGTGGCGCCGGCACGGCCTGGGTATGGACCCGGATGCGCTGCCAGGTAGCACGCCAGCCCCGGGTGCGCAGACTGGCCAGGCTGCGACGGAACAGGCCGAGCATGCGGTTCA
Organism: Stenotrophomonas sp. IS26; assembly: GCF_054188265.1. Lineage (NCBI taxonomy): Bacteria > Pseudomonadati > Pseudomonadota > Gammaproteobacteria > Lysobacterales > Lysobacteraceae > Stenotrophomonas > Stenotrophomonas sp. IS26. The sequence continues at coordinate 122,711 of NZ_JBSZJV010000006.1, read as the reverse complement.
GGAAATAGCGAGCATCGGCCAAGGACATCGACATCCCGTTGCAACTCCAGCTTAAGCGGGGGAACCCGGGAGAACGCGCCGCTCGCGGTGGCTGCGTTAGACTCGCCGGAATCCATATTCTCGCATCCCCGTGCCCCGACGCTACGATTCCGACGACATCGACGAGTTCGACGACGACACCGAAAGCCGCGGCCCGCTGTGGCGGCGCCGGTTGATCACCTGGAGCATGGCGGCTGTCGCGCTGGGGTTGGGCTTCCTGATCCCCTATACGGTGTACCTGAACCAACAGGTCACCCAGCGCTTCGGTGAGCTGCGCTGGCAGATTCCCACCCGTGTCTATGCGCGCCCGCTGCCGCTGGCGCCCGGCGTGGCGATGGATGCGGCCACGCTCAAGACCGAGCTGGCGGCTTCCGCCTACCGGGATGACGGGATCGGCAAGTCGCCGGCCACGTATACGCAGGAGGGAGGGCGTTTCGTCATCTCCAGCCGTGGCTACAACGACGTCGATGGTCGGGTCGCCCCGCGCCGCGTCGAGCTGAGCCTGTCCGGCGGGTCGATCGCTTCGCTGCGTGACCCCGACACCCGCAAGGCGCTGAAGGCCGCGCGTCTGGATCCGGCCCGTATCGCCACGCTGTACGGCCAGAAGCAGGAAGAGCGCCGGCTGGTGCGGATTGAAGAGACCCCCGAGCTGCTGGTCACCGGCCTGCAGGCGGTGGAGGACAAGGACTTCAACCGCCACCACGGCATCGACCTGAGCGGCATCGCCCGCGCGATCTGGGTGACCGTGCGTTCCGGTGGCCAGAGCCGCCAGGGCGCCTCGACCCTGACCCAGCAGCTGGCCCGCAGCGGCCTGCTCGGGATCGGCAAAGAGCAGACCGTCACCCGCAAGTTCAATGAGGTGCTGTACGCGCTGATCATGGAGGCGCGCTACGACAAGCGCACCATCCTGGAGGCCTACCTCAACCAGGTCTACCTGGGCCAGCGCGGCAGCCAGGCGATCCACGGCATGTCCTCGGGCGCGGAGTTCTGGTTCGGGCGTGATCTGGCCTCGCTCAATACCGAGCACGTGGCGCTGCTGATCGGCCTGGTCAAGGGCCCGTCCTATTACGATCCGCGCCGCAATCCCGAGCGCGCGCTGGATCGCCGCAATTTCGTGCTGGGCAAACTGCGCGACGCCAACCTGATCGACGATGCCGAGTACACGCGTGCGGTCGATGCGCCGCTGGGCGTGCCCAAGACCCCGGGCCTGATCGCGGCCAATCGTTTCCCGGCCTATGTCGATCTGGTCCGTCGCCAGCTTGGCCACGATTACCCCGAGTCGGTGCTGCAGGGCGCCGGCCTGAGCGTGATGACCGGCATGGCACCGTCGGCGCAGGCGTATGCCGAAGGCGCGGTCACCAAGACGATCAAATCACTGGAAAGCAAGCGCCGTCCCGCGTTGCAGGCCGGCCTGGTGCTGACCGACGTGCACAACGGGGATGTGCTGGCCGTGGTCGGCAGCCGTGACGTCTCCGAACCGGGCTTCAACCGCGCCATCGAGGCGCAGCGCCCGGTCGGTTCGCTGCTCAAGCCGTTCGTGTATCTGCTGGCGCTGGCGCAGCCGGACCGCTACTCGCTGTCCAGTTGGGTCGACGATTCGCCGGTGACGGTGCAGCTCAGCCGCGGCAAGCAGTGGTCCCCCGGCAACGCGGACAACCGCAGCCACGGCACGGTCCGCCTGATCGATGCGCTGGCCCATTCCTACAACCAGGCCACGGTCCGGGTAGGCATGCAGGTGGGTCCGGAGCGGGTCACGCAGTTGATCCATGTGCTGGCGGGCATCAAGGCCGAGCCCAATCCCGCGGTGATCCTGGGCTCCACGGATCAAAGCCCGTATGCGATGGCCCAGCTGTATCAGTTCCTGGCCTCGGGCGGCGAGATCCAGCCGCTGCATGCGGTGCGTGGCGTGCTCGATCCGCAGGGCAAGCTGATGAAGCGCTACGACAAGACCCCGGCGCCGGCGCAGGAAGGGGACTCGATTGCCGCCAACCTGATCAGCATCGGTCTGCAGCAGGTCGTGGCCAGCGGTACCGCGCAGCGCCTCAACGCCGACGGCCTGGGCCGCCTGCAGCCGGCGGGCAAGACCGGCACCACCAACGACGGCCGCGACAGCTGGTACGCCGGCTACACCGGTGACCATCTGGCTGTGATCTGGATGGGCAATGACCAGAACGAACAGGCCGGGCTGTATGGTGCGACCGGCTCGATGCGGGTCTGGTCCGGCATTTTCCAGCGCCTGCCCAGCTCGCCGCTGAAGGTCAGCAACAAGGGCCTGGACTGGCAGTACGTGGAGGCCAGCGGCACGGCCACCACCGATGAAGCCTGCCCCGGCGCGCGTCGCTTCCCGTTCGTGGTGGGTTACACCCCGGCCTATGTACCGTGCACCGCGCCGAGCGCCTTGCCGGAAGGCGAGGGTGGCGAACAGAGTGAAGGCGGTGGCTGGCGCAGTTGGTTCGGCCTGGAGAAAAAGCCCGAGCCTGCCCCCGAACCGGCGCAGAATGCACCGGTCGCCACCCCCGCGCGTCAACCCTGATCGAGGCCTGCCTGCATGACCACCCGTTTCCTGATCCGTTCCGCGTCGCTTGCCACGCTGTGCCTCGCGCTGGCGGCCTGCGTCACTCCGCCGCCGGTGGTGAAGGCACCGGTCGACACCACCACGCCGGCCCAGCGCCTGGCCGCCGTGGATGCCGCCGCGGGCAATGACGACAAAGAGCTGGCCGTGCAGCCGCTGCGCGACAGCGAGGTGGAAGACCTGCGCCAGGCCGCGCATGCCCGTCGCCAGGCCAACGATCTGACCGGCGCTGCGGCGGCGCTCGATCAGGCGCTGGCGATCATGGCCTCGGATCCGTCGGTGCTGCAGGACCGTGCCGAGATCGCCCTGCTGCAGGGCGATTGGGCGGCGGCGGAAACCTTCGCCCGCAAGTCGGTCGAACTGGGCTCCAAGACCGGCCCGCTGTGCCGCCGCCATTGGGCAACGATCGAGCAGTCGCGCCTGGCCCGCGGTGAAAAAGAAAATGCCGCCTCGGCGCATGCCCAGCTGGAAGGCTGCACAGTGCCGGGCATCATGCGCTACTGAGGCCAGCGCGACAGCGGATGCGTGACGGCGTAGCGCCGGGCGCAGCCCGGCAGCCTCTATCATTGTCGTCATGTCCCAACTTGCCCACGCCAGCCGCGATGCCCTCAGTGAGGGCGGTGCGCTCGCCAGCCAGCTCGATGCTTTCGTACCTCGCCCGGCCCAGCTGCGCCTGACCGCGGCGATCGCCGAAGCCTTCGACCAGCGCGACGTGCTGCTGGCCGAGGCCGGCACCGGCACCGGCAAGACCTATGCGTATCTGGTGCCCGCGCTGCTGTCCGGGCTGAAGACCATCATCTCCACCGGCACCCGCGCGCTGCAGGATCAGCTGTATCACCGCGATCTGCCGCGCGTGCGGGCCGCGCTCGGTGTGGGCCACAGCAGTGCGCTGCTGAAGGGGCGCGCCAATTATCTGTGCCGCTATCGGCTGCAGCAGGCCCGGGGCGAACCCCGCTTCAGTTCCCCCGAGCAGGTCGCGCAGTTCCAGCGCATCCTGGCCTGGTCCGGGCGCACGAAGTACGGCGACATGGCCGAGCTGGAGGCGTTGCCGGAGGACTCGCCGCTGTACCCGATGGTGACCTCCACCGTCGATAACTGCCTGGGCACCGAGTGCCCGTTCTGGGATGACTGCTTCGTCGTGCAGGCACGGCAGCGGGCGCAGGCGGCCGACGTGGTGGTGGTCAACCACCACCTGCTGCTGGCCGATCTGGCGCTCAAGCAGGAAGGTTTCGGCGAGATCCTGCCGGGTGCGCAGGCGTTCGTGATCGACGAGGCGCACCAGTTGCCCGAACTGGCGGCCAACTTCTTCGGTGAAGGCTTCGGCATGCGCCCGTGGCAGGAGCTGGCACGCGACTGCCTGGCAGAGAGCCGCAGCGTGGCCGGTGCGCAGGCGGCCCTGCAGGAGCCCGCGGCCGCGCTGGAGCAGACCCTGCGCGACCTGCGCGTGGCGATGGATGGCCTGCCGCCGCGCGGCACCCAGTGGCGGGCGTTGACCGTGCCGCAGGTGCGCGATGGCTTCGATGCGGCGATGAGTACGCTGGTGCAGCTGCGCGATGCGCTGGCCGGCGTGCGCGAGGCGTCGCCCGGTCTGGATGCCTGCCATGCGCGCGCGATGGAAGCGGTCTCACGGTTGTCGCGCTGGCTGGGCGACGATGCGCCGATGCTGGATTTCGACACCGATCCGGACCAAGCGCCGCCACCAGCGGAGGTGCTCTGGTATGAACTGACACCACGCGGTTTCCGCTGCCAGCGCACGCCGATGGATGTTTCCGGTCCGCTGCGCGAGCATCGGCAGCGCTCGATGGCGGCCTGGGTGTTCACCTCGGCCACGCTGACCGTGGACGGTGGTTTCGAGCATATTTCCCAGCGGCTGGGCCTGGAGGATCCGGTCAGCCTGCTGCAGCCCAGCCCGTTCGACTGGGCCCACCAGGCGCTGTGCTATCTGCCGACCGATCTGCCCGATCCGGCCGCGCGCGGCTTCGGCACCGCGTTGATCCGCGCACTGACGCCGGTACTGGAGGCCTCGCACGGCCGTGCGTTCCTGTTGTTCGCCTCGCACCGCGCACTGCGCGAAGCGGCCGAGGCCCTGCGCGATGCACCGTGGCCGCTGTTCGTGCAGGGCGAGGCGCCGCGCGCGACCCTGCTGCAGCGCTTCCGTGAATCGGGCAACGGCGTCCTGCTGGGCTCGGCCAGTTTCCGCGAGGGCGTGGACGTGGTCGGCGATGCGCTCAGCGTGGTGGTGATCGACAAGCTTCCCTTCGCCGCGCCGGACGATCCGGTGTTCGAAGCGCGGCTGGATGCAATCCGCCGCGACGGCGGCAACCCGTTCCGCGATGAGCAGCTGCCGCAGGCGGTGATTGCGCTCAAGCAGGGCGTGGGCCGCCTGATCCGCAGCGAAACCGATCGCGGTGTGCTGGTGCTGTGTGATCCACGCCTGCTCAGCCGTGGCTATGGCCGGATCTTCCTGGATTCACTGCCGCCGTTCCGGCGTACCCGTTCGCTGACCGATGTGCAGGCCTTCTTTGCGCCACAATGGCCCGTCGCTGACCCCACACCCGTCGCTGCGCCTGCATCACCGCCGCCCGTGCAACGTCTGCCGTCCACCGATGACTTTCCCACTTCCCTGTTCTGACCGCCATGAAACTGCTCGCCTTTGAAACCGCCACCGAAGCCTGTTCCGTTGCCCTGTATGTGGATGGGCAGGTCAGCGAGCGCTTCGAGATCGCCCCGCGCCGCCATGCCGAGCTGAGCCTGCCCTGGGCCGAGGCGCTGCTGGCCGAAGCGGGGGTGGCCCGTTCGCAGCTGGATGCGATCGCGTTGGGGCGGGGGCCGGGCGCGTTCACCGGCGTGCGGCTGGCCATCGCCATCGCCCAAGGGATCGCCCTGGCGCTGGACCGCCCGCTGATCGCGGTCTCCACCCTGCAGGCGCTGGCGCTGCGTGCCCCGGCGGAAGCCGATCATGTACTGGCCAGCATCGACGCGCGCATGGGCGAGGTCTATGCCGCACGCCACATCCGCGTGGACGGGCAGTGGCAGCTGCAGGGCGAGGAGAGCGTGTGCGCGCCCGAGCAGGTCGTGTTGCCTGAGGGCACGCACTGGTTCGGCGTGGGGACTGGCTTCGGCGCGGCCGACGGCGTGCTGGCGACGCGGTTGGCCGATCAACTGACCGGCGTGGACGCGCTGGCGCTGCCGCGGGCGTCGGACGTGCTGGCCTTGGCGGTACCCGCGTTCCAGCGCGGCGAGGGCGTGGCGCCGGAGCTGGTGGAGCCGGCGTATCTGCGCAACAACGTGGCACTGACCCTGGTGGAACAGCAGGCGGCGCGGGCGGCGAAGCAGGCGGCTTCTTGAAGCCGGTCGCCTTGTAATGCCCCAGCCACGCATGGCGTGGCTCTACATGCAGGTTGCGTAGTGGGCGGTAGGGCCACGCCGTGCGTGGCTGCGCCCTGCGCCCGATCAGCGGTCGTCGCGCAGCTCGCCGCCGGGCAGGAACACCCAGGTGCGGGTCACCTGCAGGATGTCGATCGCATCCTCGGTTCTGGGCAGCGGCGGGAACGGCTGGGCCAGCGTGATCACGCGCAGCGCGGTTTCATCCAGCAACGGCGTGCCGCTCGACTGCAGGATGCGGGCACTTTCGACCGTGCCATCGCGGCGCACACCGACCGTGATCACCACCTGGCCACCGAGCCGGCGGGCGCGGGCCTCATCGGGATAATTCAGATTGCCGACGCGCTCGGCGCGGTCGACCCACGCGCGCAGATAGGTGGCATAGGCGTATTCGCGGGTGCTGGCCGAGACGAACTTGCGGTTCGGCCGCTTGGCGTACTGGGCCGAGCGCAGGTGTACCTCGGCGGCCAGTCGTGCCATCTCCACGTCGCGCTGCTCGCGGGCGGTCATCGGTGCATCCGGGCGGGGGTGCTCGGGAAGCGGCTGTGATTGCGCCTCGGCGATGGTGTCGGCGCCATTGCGGCTGTTGACCACGCGGGTCTGCGGCGGCGGAACGCTGGCTGCCTCCTGGCGCTGTTGCGGCACCGGTGACAGCCCGGCCTGTGCCTGCGGCACGATCCCGGCCTGGTTGTCGCGCGGGCGCTGCGCCTTGTCGTGGTCGCCACCGCCCTGCTGATTGGCCTGGGCCAGGAAATCGGCCTGCTTGGGGGTCAGCGGGGTCTGGGTCTGGCTGAAGATCACATCCAGGGTGGGCACCAGCGGCGCGCTGTCACTGACCGCGAAGCCGACTCCCAGCAGCAGCAACGCGTGCACGAGCACGGACAGCGTCAGGGTCGCGCCCAGCCGCTGGGATTCGCGCGCCTGCCACGTCGGGGCCGGGACGACGCTGGCGCTCATCGCGGCAGGCTGGCCTCGATCGCATCGAACAGGGTGCCGGCGATGTTCAGTCCGAACTGAGCGTCGAGCTCGCGCACGCAGGTCGGGCTGGTGACATTGACTTCGGTCAGGTAATCGCCGATCACGTCCAGGCCGACGAAGCGCATGCCGCGCCGCTTCATCTCCGGCCCGACCTGGGCGGCGATCCAGCGGTCGCGCTCGCTCAGCGGGCGGCCTTCGCCACGGCCACCGGCGGCCAGGTTGCCACGGAACTCATCGCCCTGCGGAATCCGCGCCAGGCAGTAGTCCACCGGCTCGCCATCGACCAGCAGGATGCGCTTGTCGCCGGCGGTGATGTCCGGGATGAATTTCTGCGCCAGGGCCAGCGTGCGCTCGCCATCGGTCAGGGTTTCCAGGATCACATTGAGGTTGGGATCACCGGTGCCGCTGCGGAAGATCGAGCGCCCGCCCATGCCGTCCAGCGGCTTGAGCACCGCCTGGCCATGTTCGAGCACGAAGGCCTTCAGGTCCGCATTGCGGCGGCTGACCAGGGTCGGCGGGCAGCACTGCGGGAACAGCAGGGCGGCCAGCTTCTCGTTGTAGTCGCGCAGGCCCTGGGGGTCGTTGACGACCATCGCACCGGCCTGCTGGGCGACGCTGAGCACATGGGTGTCGTAGATGAATTCGGCATCCACCGGCGGGTCCTTGCGCATCAGCACCACCTGGCCGGGGCCGAGCACGGTCTGGCTGAACTCGCCCAGGGTGAACCAGTCGTTCTTGTCCTCGCGCACCTGCAGCGGGGCGGTGCGGGCGATGGCCTGGCCATCGCGCAGGGCCAGCCCGCCGGGGCTGACGTAGTGCAGCGCATGGCCGCGGCGCTGGGCTTCCAGCAGCATCGCGAAGGTGGTGTCCTTGGCAATCTTGATATGGGCGATGGGGTCCATCACCACGATGACATTCAACGGCATGGTCGCAACCTGGCGGGCAGGCCGATGATGGTAGCGACAATGGGTCCGCAATGCCTGCCCGGGGGCGCGGAACGCAGTGTCCGGCCGGGCGGGCGCCGCCCCGGATTTGCGCAAACGGCCCGGCACGGGCGCCCGCCGGGCCGCTGGCGCCGGGGCCGCGGTGGGTGTGCTTGAAGCGCGCGGCGGTATTGGGATATAGATACGCTTTCGCAGCGACGCCGGGGATCAGGCAAGCGTCGCGCGCTTGGGGAAAGGTAATGACTGAATACATGGCTGCGGGTGGGGAACTCGCAGGGCTGCGCGTGATGGTCATCGATGATTCGAAGACCATCCGCAGAACCGCGGAAACCCTGCTGAAGCGGGAAGGCTGCGAAGTGGTGACCGCGACCGATGGGTTCGAGGCGTTGGCCAAGATCGCCGATCAACAGCCGCAGATCATCTTCGTGGACATCATGATGCCGCGGCTGGACGGGTATCAGACCTGTGCGCTGATCAAGGGCAACCAGCTGTTCAAGTCCACGCCGGTGATCATGCTGTCCTCCAAGGACGGCCTGTTCGACAAGGCACGCGGCCGCATCGTCGGCTCGGAGCAGTACCTGACCAAGCCATTCACGCGTGAAGAACTGCTGGGTGCCATCCGCACATACGTCAACGCCTGACCAGGGGGGAAAGGCACAATGGCTCGAATCGTACTGATCGAGGATTCACCGACCGACCGTGCGGTGTTCACGCAGTGGTTGACCAAGGCCGGTCATGAAGTCCTGGAAGCGGACAACGCCGAGGACGGGCTCAAGCTCGTGCGCGAGCAGTCACCGCAGCTGGTGCTGATGGACGTGGTCCTGCCGGGCATGAGTGGCTTCCAGGCCACCCGTGCGATGGCGCGCGACGCGGCCACCAAGCACATTCCGGTGGTCATCGTCAGCACCAAGGCGATGGAAACCGACAAGGCGTGGGGGCTGCGCCAGGGGGCGGCCGACTACATCGTCAAGCCGCCGCGCGAGGAGGAACTGATCGCGCGGATCAACCAGTTGGTGGTCTGATGCGTTCTCCTTTCGACATCCTCCAGGCCTATGAGCGGCGCAGCCTGGCCCATGCCGTGCAGCTGCCCGAGCGGCAGTTCTCGCAGGACCTGTGGCGTGGCGTCGGCTACCGCGTGGGCAAGCGCCGGCTGGTCTCGGATTTCCGCGAAGTGGTGGAAATCGTGCCGATGCCGCCGATCACCCCGGTGCCGGGCGCCCAGCCGTGGCTGCTGGGCGTGGGCAACCTGCGCGGCAACCTGTTTCCGGTGGTGGACCTGAAGTTCTTCCTGGAAGGCGAGCGCACCGTGCAGCAGGAGGGTCAGCGCGTGCTGATCATGCGCCAGGCCGGCGGCGACGTGGCATTGACCATCGATGAACTGTTCGGCCAGCGCAGCTTCGAGCTGGACCAGGACATTGTCGCCGGCGATCTGGCTACCGGCCGCTATGCGCACTTCATCGACCGTGCGTTCCACGGCGATGGCCATGACTGGGGCGTGTTCTCGCTGTCGCTGCTGTCGCGTACCCCCGAATTCAGGCAGGCCGCGGCCTGACCGCAGGCGCCTGTCTCTCCGTATTGAAGATCGAGGTTGAACGATGAGTACTGCTTCGGAATCCGCCAAGGCCGGCAAGCTCGGCTCGGTGGGCACCAATTTCTGGCTCGGCCTGCTGGCCGTGTCGATGATCGTGTTCGGCGTCAACACCGGTGTAGCGACCTGGCAGGGCAGTCGCCTGGCCAGTGCGAGCACCGATGCGGCGAACCTGCAGGTGCTCTCGCAGCAGCTGGCCAACCAGGGCCGTGAGGCGGTCTCGGGCAACGCGCAGGCGTTCACCGCGTTCAAGCTGACCAAGAGCGACATCGAAAGTACCGTCAGTGGCCTGCAGGGCCGCTACGGCACCGAAACCAATGTCGCCGGGCCGCTGAACACGCTGATCCAGACCTGGGAGCCGCTCGGCAAGAGTGCCGGCCAGCTGGTCGCCAGCGAACCGGCCGTGCTGGCCCTGGCCGGCAACGCCAACAACTTCGTCAACGGCGTGCCCGCACTGCAGGCGCAGCTGAACGAAGTGGTCCGCGCGATGTCGGCCAGTGGCGCGCCGTCCTCGCAGGTCTACAACGCCCTGCAGCAGGTCGTGGTGGTCGGCTCGATGGCCCGCCGCGTGACGGAAATGCGCGCCGGTGGCGCCAATGCGGCTGCCGCGGGCGATGCGCTCGCCCGCGACTCGGTGGTCTTCACCCAGGTGCTCGATGCGCTGCGCAACGGCAACGAGGAACTGGGCATTGCCGCGGTCCGCAACGGTCCGGCGCTGGCCGCGCTGGAGCAGTCGCAGAAGCAGTGGGACACCATGAAGCAGGATGCCGACGCGATCCTGGCCAGCTCGCGCCAGCTGTTCGCCGCGCAGTCCTCGGCCGCGGCCCTGACGGGTGGTTCGGCAGACATGCTGCGCGACAGCAAGAAGCTGTTCGAAGCCTTCTCTTCGTTCGGCTCGCTGCGCGATACCCGCCTGTTCCCCAACTTCTGGCTGGGCGTGGCCTCTGGTGCGTTTTCGCTGATCGCCATCATCGGCTTCGTCGGCAGCACGGTGCGCAGCCGCTCGCGCGAACAGGAACTGCGGTACCAGACCCAGGTGGAATACAACAGCCGCAACCAGCAGGCCATCATGCGGCTGCTGGACGAAATCAGCTCGCTGGGTGAAGGCGACCTGACGGTGAAGGCCTCGGTGACCGAGGACATGACCGGCGCCATCGCCGACGCCATCAACTACGCCGTGGATGAGCTGCGCCACCTGGTGACCACCATCAACGACACCTCGGCCAAGGTCGCCGTGTCGACCCAGGAGACCCAGGCCACCGCGATGCAGCTGGCCGAAGCGGCGGGCCACCAGGCCAACCAGATCACCTCGGCCTCCGACCGCATCGGCGAAATCGCCTCGAGCATCGAGCAGGTGTCGCGCAACTCGGCCGAGTCGGCCGACGTGGCACAGCGCTCGGTGATCATCGCCGCCGAAGGTGCCGGCGTGGTGCGCGAAACGATCCAGGGCATGGACCAGATTCGCGACCAGATCCAGGAAACCTCCAAGCGCATCAAGCGCCTGGGCGAGTCCTCGCAGGAAATCGGCTCGATCGTGGAACTGATCAACGACATTTCCGAGCAGACCAACATCCTGGCGTTGAACGCCGCGGTGCAGGCAGCTTCAGCCGGTGAGGCCGGTCGCGGTTTCGCGGTGGTGGCCGACGAAGTGCAGCGGCTGGCAGAGCGCACCTCCGGTGCGACCCGACGGATCGAAAACCTGGTGCAGGCCATTCAGGCCGATACCAACGAGGCGGTCAGCTCGATGGAGCAGACCACCGCCGAAGTGGTCTCCGGTGCACGCCTGGCCGAAGACGCCGGTACCGCGCTGACCGAAATCGAGCGCGTCTCCAACGCGTTGAACAACCTCATCAAGAACATCTCGATCGCTGCCCAGCAGCAGTCGGCCGCGGCATCGGACATCACCCGCACCATGGGCGTGATCCGTCAGATTACCGGCCAGACCTCGCAGGGCGCGGGACAGACCGCCGAGTCGATCGGCCACCTGGCACAGCTGGCGGCCGACCTGCGCCGCTCGGTCGCCGACTTCAAGCTGCCGGCGTGAGCCGCGGGCAGGGCGGAGAGGGAAGGAACAAGCAGATGATGCATCGCGAGAAATCACCGCACGCCATGTGCGCCGAGCTGCCGGGAGACCTGGCATGAGCACGCTGCGCGATGCCATGAGCCACGCTGCGCTGGGCTGGGTCAAGCCGGAGCTGGACGAGACCCTGCGCCAGGTGCGCAACGAGGTCGAGTACTACGTGGAAGACCCCGCCGATGGCAGCCGGATGCGCTTCTGCGCCGGCTACCTGCACCAGGTGCAGGGCACCCTGCGGATGGTCGAGCTGTATGCCCCGGCGATGGTGGCCGAGGAGCTGGAGCAGCTGGCCAATGCGATCGGTGCCGGTGAGGTGCCCGACCGTGATGAAGCCTGCGCCACGCTGATGCGTGGCAGCGTACTGCTGCCCGATTACCTGGAGCGCCTGCAGAACGGTCACCGCGACATCCCGATCGTGCTGCTGCCGCTGCTCAATGACATCCGCTCGGCGCGCGCCGCGCCGGGCATCAATGAAAGCGTGCTGTTCGCCTTCGCGCCGGACAGCGCGAGCGCCACCGAAGCCGAGCTGGATCACGCGCGCGGCAGCCTGAGCGGGCGCAATCGCGAGCTGCTCGATACGGTCGGCAATGCGGTCAAGGAAGAACTGCTGCGCATCAAGGATGCGCTGGACCTGCACCTGCGTACCGGCGGCGAGCCGGTGCAGCTGCAGACCCAGGTCAACGAGCTGGGCGCGGTGGCCGACACGCTGGGCATGATGGGCCTGGGCGTTGCCCGCGGCGTGGTCGTACAGCAGCGCGACGCGCTGCGCGACGTGGTCGAGGGCGTGCAGCAGATCGATGAAACGCTGCTGCTGGATATCGCCGGCGCGCTGCTCTACGTGGATGCCTCGCTGGATGACCAGGTCGCCCATCTGGGCGCCGGCGGCAGTGGCGAAGACGATCCGAGCGCGGTGGAGAACCGGCGCACGGTGGAGGTGCTGGCGCATGAAGCCATCGCCAACTTCGCTGCCGCGCGCGAGCATTTCGTCGCCTTCATCGAAACCAACTGGAACCACCAGCAACTGCAGGAAGTACCGCGCCTGCTCGGCGAGGTCGCCGGTGCGCTGCGCATGCTGGATCTGACGGTGCCGGCCGATTACCTGCAGGGCGTGCGCCAGTACATCGCCGTTGAACTGCTCGGCAAGCAGCGCGTGCCCAGCGGGCGCCAGCTGGACACCCTGGCCGACGCCATGGCCAGCCTGGAGTATTACCTCGAGGCCCTGCGCGAACGTCGCCCGGGCCGCGATGAAATCCTGGACATCACCCGCAGCAGCCTGGAAACCCTGCGTTACTGGCCGCTGCCGGCTGCCAACCAGCCTACCCCCGATACCGGGCCGGCGTCGTTGCCGGTCGCGGCCGAACCCATCGAGCTCACGCCGTGGGACACGCCTGCACCGGAGCCGATCAAGCTCGGCGTCACTGCCGACATCCCGCGCCCGGCCAACCTGCCGCCGCCGCTGCCGGAGGTCACCTTCGATCCGCCGCCGGCGAACACCGCCCCGCTGCCCGCGGCACCGGTGGCGCTGGTGTTCGACGCCTCCACCGCCCCGGTCGCCGCCGATGCGCCGCAGTGGACGCTGGCCAGCCATGACGATGTGGACGAACTGCCTACGTTCGCCCATTTCGATCCGGTCATTGCCGAAGTGCCCGCCGGCGCCGGGTGGGACGTCGCGCCGCTGCCGTCCGTGCACGCCGATGCTGTGCACGACGCGGTGGATGTGCCGACGTCGGAGCGTGCGCCCGAGGTTTCGGACGTGTCGCTGGAGATGCCGGCCTTCGTGGCCACGGGCACCGGGTTTGATCCGGTGGCCGCCGAGCACGAGATGCTGGAGCTGAGCGACGAGCCGATCGAATTCACCTTCGATGAGGACCTGCGCAACGCCGACGACGTGCTGTCGCTTCAGATCGATGACAGCGGCACCTACACCGACACCGATAGCGATGGCATTGCCGCGGAGACGGCTGCTTCCAGCCCGTTCGCGCAGAGCGCGGTGGATGTGGAAGCCCTGCCGACGTTCCTGCAGGAGATTCCGGTAGCCTCGGTGGACGACAGTGTCGCCGAGCCGACCGATGCGTTCATCGATGGCACCGACACGGTGCTGCAGGCCGAGGCAGATGCCGCGCTGCCGCCGCCCGCAGTGCAGGATGCGGTCATCCGCCGTATCGAGCTGGACGACGAATCCACCCGCTTCCTGGCCGAACTGGACGCCGCCGCCGCGCAGTTCCGCCCGGAAGGCGCCGGCCCCGGTACCGTGCCGGCCACCTCTGCAGCGGCGAGCCCGGCAGTGGCCGTGCCCGCCGACGACACCAGCATCGAGGCCGGCTTCGAGGACGATGGCGAGAACATCGACCAGGACATCCGCGAGGTATTCATCGAAGAGTTCGACGAAGAACTGGTGAACCTGGGCAACCTGCTCCCGGCCTGGCGCATCGCGCCGGACAACCTGGACCGCCTGCGCCCGATCCGCCGCGTGTTCCATACGCTCAAAGGCAGTGGCCGGCTGGTCGGTGCGCGCACCCTGGGCGAGTTCAGCTGGAAGGTCGAGGGCATGCTCAACCGCGTGCTCGATGGCAGCCGCCCGGCCTCGCCGGCGGTGGTCGCCCTGGTCGGCCAGGCCTACGAGGTGCTGCCGCAGCTCAATGCCGCGCTGCGCGATGGCAGCCGTGTCACCGCCGATCTGCAGGCCATGCAGGCCATCGCCGATCGCGTGGCCGCCGGTGAGGAGACCTTCCATGTGCCCCTGCAGCGTGCCGCTGCAGCCGCCGTGGCGACGGCCGTGGACAGTGGGACGCCTGACGCTGCGCCGGTGATCGAGAGCACGCCGGCCAACATCGACAGCGTGCTGCGCGAGATCCTGGAAGCCGAGGTTGAGATCCATCAGGCGACGCTGCAGGCGTGGCTGGATGTCGCCGCCGATGCACCCCAGCCAGTGACCGACGGGCTGCTGCGCGCCGTGCACACCATGAACGGCGCCTTCGCCATGACCGACGTGCCGGAGATCACGGCGGTCACCGGTGCGGCGGAAAGCTATATCAAGCGCTCCCTGGCCGCCGATGCACTGCCCAGCGCGGCGGGCATCGACGCGCTCGCCGAGACCAGCGTCGCGATCACCACCACCATGGCGGCACTGCAGGACGAGGCGCCGCGGGTGCCCGTGCAGAACGCGTTGGCGGCCCGCCTGGTCGCCCTGGCCGATACGTTGCCCGAGGCGCGCTGGCCGGCACTGGTCGAGGACGATCTTGACCTGGTGGACGACGAAGCGTCCGTCGAGGCGACTGAAGCGGATGCGGAAGCGGAAGCGGAAGCGGTCACCGAAGCGACGGCCGCAGATGCCGTGGACGTGGCTGCCATCGACGTGGCTGCGGTCGAGGTCCTGGCAGCAGACGCGGATACCGTTGAAGCCGTTGAACCGGTTGAAGCTCTTGAACCCGTTGAGGCATACGAAGTCGTCGAAGCAGCAGATGCGGATGCCGAGGCAGGGCCGTTCGCCCCGGTCTCCGATGCGCAGGGTGATGCGTTCGCCGCGACCGGTGATGACGTGCAGGACGACGCCGCGCCGCTGCTCGCGACCGCCGACGACACCACGGCTACCGGCGAGCAGCAGGCCGAGATCGATGCCGATGGCCTGAGCGTGATCGAGCCCGGTCGCGCGGCCGCTGAGGCCGACGACGATGCCCTCATCGCCATGGAGCTGACCGGCACGGACGACCTGTCCGCCTACTTCGATGCCGCGCTGCCGGACACCGCGCGCGCAGCAGATGCGCCGCCTTCGCCGGATGTCGCAGCCGAGGACGCGGATCTGGCGTCTGTGCATGCGGGCCTGGAAGCGGTCGAGCTGACCTCGGCCGAGGATCTCTCGCGCTACTTCGATCATCTCGCCGAGCCGGTCACGCCGGAGCGTCCGGTCGACGTCGGCGATGAAACCGACGCCAACTCGGACACCGACACCGACACCGGCACCGGCACCGGCACCGGCACCGGCACCAGCACCAGCACCAGCACCAGGGCCGAGGCCGAGGCCGAGGCCGAGGCCGAAGGCGTGGCAGACACGGCGACCGACAGCCGGTCCGACTCGGCAGAGGCGACCACCGACGGTCCGGCCGCCGCTGATGTCGATGCCCATGCCCATGACGATGAGCAGGGCAGCGCCTACGCGGTCGCGGTCGATGACGCGGCCAACGACAGCTGGAGCGATACCGATCCGGACAGCGACGAAGACGCCCATGCGCTGGATGAGGTCCTGCCGCCGCCGCCGGCCTTCGGCGAGGTGGTGGACGCCCAGCAGGCGGTGGATGACGGTTTGACCGTCGTCGATGCGCTGGATGCCTCCGATACCGGCGTGCTCGGTCTGGACGCCACGGCTGAGAACGCCGGCGAAGCCGATGCGTTCGCCGAGGCGATCGAGACCACGGCGCCCGATGCCTCCGCCGACGCTGCCTCCCCGGCGCGCTTCTTCGAACTGGAGGACGCACCCGCTGCAACCTTCACGAACGCCCCGGAAGCCGACGACGCCCGCCCGGTGGAGTCCACCGACAGTGACGACCTCGCGCCGGGCGATGCGCTCGATTTCACCCAGCTCGACCAGGAGCTGGTCGATATCTTCGTGGAAGAGGGCAAGGACCTGCTCGACCACTGCGATGGCCTGATCAGCGAGCTGCGCGCCGCGCCCCAGGACCGCGACGTGATCGCCGGCCTGCAGCGCGACCTGCATACCCTCAAGGGTGGCGCGCGCATGGCCGGGATCAACCCGATCGGCGATCTTGGCCACGGCATTGAATCGCTGCTGGAGGCCGTCGCGGCCAACCGGACCGATATCGACCGCAGCGACGTGCACCTGCTGGAGCGCGGGTTCGATCGCCTGCACCAGTTGCTGACCCGTACCGGCCAGCACCGCACCGTGGCGATGCCGGATGACCTGATCGCCGCGTTCGAGCAGCGTACCCAGGGCCGCGCCGAGCCCGAGCCGCTCGAGACCGCCCATGACACGCTGCCGTCCGGCGATGCCAAGGTGGAGGCCGCCATCGCCGCGCTCGTGGCGGCGCCGCTGTCGGCACCGGTGCCGCTGGAAACCGTCAGCGAGGAGGATGGTCTGCCGCGGCCGCAGCAGGAACAGGTGCGCGTGCGCGCCGATCTGCTCGACCGGCTGGTCAACCACGCCGGCGAAGTGGCGATCTACCGTTCGCGTCTGGAACAGCAGCTCGGTGCCTTCCGCGGCGCCATGGGCGAACTGGACCGCACCAATGCCCGTCTGCGCGATCAGCTGCGGCGCCTTGATCTGGAAACCGAAGCACAGATCGTGGCGCGCTATCAGCGTGAGCAGGACCAGGCCGATCACACGTTCGACCCGCTGGAACTGGACCGCTTCTCCACGCTGCAGCAGCTCAGCCGCGCGCTGAATGAATCGGCGGCCGATCTGGGCGGTCTGCAAGGCGTGCTCGATGATCTCTCGCGCCAGTACGACGTGCTGCTGCAACAGCAGTCGCGCGTCAGTTCGGAGCTGCAGGACGGCCTGATGCGCGCGCGCATGGTGCCGTTCGATGGTCTCGTGCCGCGCCTGCGCCGGGTCGTGCGCCAGGCGGGCCAGGACACCGGCAAGCAGGTTCACGTCACCCTCGAAGGGACCCACGGCGAACTGGATCGCAACGTGCTCGACCGCATGGTCGCGCCGCTGGAACACATGCTGCGCAACTCGGTGGCGCATGGCCTGGAAACCCCGGAACAGCGCCGTGCCGCGGGCAAGCCGGACGAGGGCGAAATCGCCATCCGCCTGCGCCGCGAAGGCTCGGAAATCGTGCTGGAAGTGGCCGACGATGGCGCCGGGCTGGACCGTGAGGCGATCCGTCGCCGCGCCGAACAGCGGGGCCTGATCGCCGCCGATGCCGTGCTCGGCGATGCCGAACTGGATGCGATGATCTTCTCGCCCGGCTTCAGCACCGCCGACCAGGTCAGCCAGCTGGCCGGCCGTGGCGTGGGCATGGACGTGGTGCACAACGAAGTGCGCCAGCTGGGTGGTTCGGTGGACATCCACTCGGTCAGCGGCCAGGGCGTTACCTTCACCCTGCGCCTGCCGCAGACGCTGGCGGTCACCCAGGCGGTGTTCGTGCAGATCGGCGAGACCACCTTTGCAGTGCCGGTGGCCTCGGTCAGTGGTATCGGCCGGATCTCGCGCGAGCGCTTTGAAACCGCCAACGGCGGGTACCACTACGGTGGCGAAGAATTCGCCCTGCACGATCTGGGTACGCTGATCGGCCAGGCCCAGGCCCGCGCCGAAGGCCAGGCCCAGGTACCGCTGCTGCTGGTCCGCGCCGGCGACCTGCGCGTGGCCGTGGCGATCGACCAGGTGCTGGGCAACCGCGAAATCGTGGTCAAGCCGGTCGGCCTGCAGATCGCCTCGGTGCCGGGCATCTACGGTGCGACGATCACCGGCGATGGCCGCGTGGTGGTGATCCTGGACGTGGCGCCGCTGGTGCGCCGCTACCTGGCCAACCCGCACAAGCCGATCACCGCTGCAGCCAAGGTCAGTGATCGCGATGTGCCGCTGGTGATGGTGGTCGACGATTCGCTGACCATGCGCAAGGTCACCGGCCGCATCTTGGAACGCCACAACTTCGAGGTCACGGTCGCCCGTGACGGTATCGAAGCACTGGAGCGCCTGGATGAGCGGGTGCCCGACCTGATGCTGCTGGATATCGAAATGCCGCGCATGGACGGTTACGAGCTGGCCAGCGTCATGCGCGCCGACCCGCGCTACCAGGGTGTGCCGATCGTGATGATCACGTCGCGCAGCGGCGACAAGCACCGTCAACGTGCCTTTGAACTCGGTGTCCAGCGCTACCTGGGCAAGCCGTACCAGGAACTGGATCTGATGCGCAACGTGTATGACCTGCTGGGGATCGCCCGTGCACGCGAGTGATGCCCATCCCCTGTTGTCGGTGGCCCTGCTGGCCCGTTCCGGGCCGGCACGCGACCGCCTGCGCGAAGCACTCGGCCATGCCGGCGCCCGCCTCGTGCTGGAGGACGACCCCAACACGCTCGACCTGCAGGCGCTGCGTGATGCCGATCCCGGTGCGGTCCTGATCGCGCTGGAACCGGCGATCGAAGACGCCCTGGAGCGGTTGGATCCGGTGTTGGGTTCGCCGTCACTGACCGTGATCTTCGACGAAGCCGAGCTGGCTGCACGCCGCGATGGCTGGGAAGCGCAGCGCTGGGCACGGCATCTGGTGGCCAAGCTGCACGGCCATCAGGACGTGCTGCCGCCGGGTTCGGAACAGGACCAGCAACTGCAGCCCGAACCGGGCCTGCCGGTCACCCCGGCGCAGCTGCATGCCGACGCACCGCTGGAGTTCCATCTGCGCGAAGCCGAGGATGCGGCCGCCGAGGTGCCGGCCGATGGCCTGTACCAGGCGCCGGCGGAGTTGCACGAGCCGGTGTCGCTGGAAGAGGCACTGGCCGCGCTGCAGCCGCTGGAACCCGATCCGGTCGCCCCGGCGATTCCGCCCATTCCGGCCTCGGCACCGCCCGCCGCAGCCGTATCCATCGGCGATCACAGCCGTTGGTCGCTGGTGGAGGATGACGGTGTTGTCGCTGCGCCCCCGTCGATCAACGACACGGCGCCCGCACCCGAGCGCTTCGGCATTGAACGTCTGTCGCTGGTCGAGCTCGAACCCGAGGCCGGTTCCGCCGGTGGCTGCGCGGGCGCGGTGCTGGTCCTGGCCGGCATCGGCGGGCCGGATGCGCTGCGCCGCCTGCTGGCCGCGCTGCCCGAATCGCTGAGCACCGCCGTCCTGGTGCATATGCGCCTGGACGGCGGCCGCTACGGCAATCTGGTCAAGCAGATGGCACGGGTGTCCGCACTGCCGGTGCTGCTGGCCGAGGACGCCCAGCCGGTTGAAGCCGGCCAGGCTTACATCCTGCCGGACGACATCGGCATCGCCATGCGCCAGGGCGGCCTGCAGTTCATCGCCGATACCGCCGGCATCCAGATCGAGGCATTGCCGGCCGCGCACAGCGGCGTGGTCCTGCTCAGCGGTGCGGATGCCGCCCAGGTGGACGCCGTGCTCGCCCTGGCCGCCGCCGGTGCCTGGGTGGCCGGTCAGATCGGCGAAGGCTGCTATGACCCGACCGCGGCCAGTGCCGTCGTTGCGGCCGGGCAGGACGCCGGGGAACCGCCGCAGCTGGCCGCCACCATCGCCGAACGCTGGGGCGTGGACGCCTGAGTGGCGCCGACGCACCTTTGAAGGAAAACCCATGAGCTACGCCAGCAACGACGAAATCCGCGGTGTCCTGATCCAGGCCGGGCACGAACGCGTGCTGCTGCCCAACGCCACCGTGGCCGAAATGATGTCCAAGGTGCCGGTCGAAACCGTTCCCGATGCGCCGGCCTGGCTGGTCGGGCAGATCGCCTGGCACGGCTGGGACGTGCCGCTGCTGTCCTTCGCCCGGCTGTCCGGGCAGGGTGACGAGCCGGTCGTGGCCAACAACAAGGTCGTGGTGCTCAAGGCGCTGGGCGGCAATCCGCGCCGTCCCTACTTCGCCCTGCTGACCCAGACCTTCCCGCAGCTGATCGCGGTGCCGCGCGACGGTCTGCTGGCCGATGCCTCCGAGGAAACCCTGCCGCAGGGCGTGCACATGCGCGTGCTGCTGGGCGAGCAGAGCGCGCTGCTGCCGGACCTGGACGCGCTGGAAGCGGCGCTGGACGAATCCTTCCCGGTCGCGGGGTAAATCAATAATGGGGACGGGGGTAGTTAATCCGCAATAACGGGGACGGGGGTAGTTAATCGTGCCGATTAACTACCCCCGTCCCCGTTATTTTTCAGTCCCCGTTATTTTTCAGCCCAGATCGCCCAGCCGCGCCTGCACGGCGGCGATGGCGGCCAAGCCCGCGGTTTCGGTGCGCAGCACCCGCGGGCCCAGCTGCAAGCCTTGGAAGCCTGCTGCCGTCAGCGCCTGGCGGTCGCGCGGCGACCAGCCGCCTTCCGGGCCGATCGCGATCACCACGCCGCCCGGAGCGGCCGAGAGCGTCGACAAGCGATGCTCGCCCTGTGGATCCAGAGTCAACTTCAGTGCCCCGGCTGGAACCGCGTTGGCGGCGTCCTGCAGTGATTGCGGCGCGGCCACGCTCGGCACGCGGGCGCGGCCGGATTGGCCACAGGCCGAGACCACTACGCTGTGCCAGTGCGCCAGCCGCTTCCCGGCACGCGCCGCATCCAGCTTTACTTCGGTGCGTTCGGCGTTGACCGGCATGAAGGCCTGTACACCGAGTTCGGTGGCCTTCTGCAGAATCAGGTCCATCTTTTCCCCGCGGGCGATGCCCTGCAGCAGGGTGATGTGCAAGGGCGACTCGTTGTCCAGTGAGATGGCACTCTCGATACGCACCTGCGCGTCGCGCTTGCCGACCGTCACCAGCGTGGCGCTGTAATCCCGGCCATCGCCATTGAACAGCACGCAGCCGTCGCCTTCGCGCAGGCGCATCACGCGGACCAGATGGTTGGCGGCGTCCTCGGGCAGTGCCAGCGTCTGGCCGACCGCCAGCGGATGGTCGATATGGCTGCGGGTCACGCGCATGCGACGGCCTCGTCGATGGCGGCGAGGGTGGTCAGGGCAAGCAGATCCAAGTGTTCATCCTCTACACAGTACGGCGGCATCCAATACAGCACATTGCCCAGTGGGCGCAGCACCACCCCGCGTTTGAGCGCGGCTTTATAAGCGTGCAACCCGATCCGGGCCCCGGCCGGGAACGGTGTGCGCTTGTCGCCGTTGCGGGTCAGTTCGAAGGCCACCACCATCCCCGCCTGGCGCACATCGGCGACATGCGCGTGGTCGGCGAATGGCGCGGCGAGCGTGCGCATCACTTCGGCGGTGCTGCGGTTGCGTGCGATGACGTCTTCGCCGGCGAAGATGTCCAGGGTCGCCAGCGCGGCGGCGCAGGCCAGCGGATTGCCGGTGTAGCTGTGCGAATGCAGGAAGGCGCGCTCGCGTGAATCATCCAGGAAGGCGTCGTACAGCGCCTGCGTCGCCAGCACCGCCGACAGCGGCAGGAAACCACCGGTCAGGCCCTTGGACAAACACAGCAGGTCCGGCATTACCCCGGCCTGTTCGCAGGCGAACATCGTGCCGGTGCGGCCGAAGCCGGTGGCGATCTCATCGGCGATCAGGAAGGCACCATTGGCATCGCACAGCGCGCGCGCACGCTGCAGATAGACCGGGTCGTACATGCGCATGCCGCCCGCACACTGCAGGCGCGGTTCCAGGATCACCGCGCAGATCTCGCCCGGGTGCTGATCGAACAGCGTGGCCAGCGCATCGGCCGCCTGGTGCGCGCGCTGGGCGGCACTCTGGCCCGGCTCGGCCAGGTAGGCATCGGGCGAGGGCGCGAACAGCGCCTCGGTCAGCAGCGGGGCATACACACGCCGATACAGGGGAATATCGCCGACGGACAGCGCGCCCAGGGTTTCGCCGTGATAGCCGTTCTCCAGCGCGACGAACCGGGTACGGTGATTCTCACCGCGATTGCGGAAGTAGTGGAAGGCCATCTTCAGCGCCACCTCGACCCCGGCCGAGCCGTTGTCGGCGTAGAACACCTTGGCCAGCGGATCGCGTCCGGTCTGGCGTGGCGCGATCGCCAGCAGGCGCTCGGCCAGCCGTACCGCCGGTTCATGGCTGAAACCAGCCAGCATCACCTGCTCCAGCTGGGTGGCCTGCTGGGCGATGGCCGCGCCGATGCGCGGTTGCGCATGGCCGAACAGATTGGTCCACCAGCTGCTCACCGCATCCAGATAGCGGTGGCCGTCATGGTCGATCAACCAGGGGCCTTCGCCGCGGGCGATCGGCAGCAGGGGCAGGGTGTCGGGATGCTCGCGCATCTGCGTGCACGGGTGCCACAGCACGGCCAGATCGCGTTGCCGCCACTGATCGGCCAGCGTGAGGGGGGCTGGGTCTGCTAGCATTTCGGGTTCATGAACACGTTTTCACCAGTACCCATTCTAGAGATGCTCGCATGAGCCGTCGCCTGCCCATCATCCACCAGATCACGGACGAGGAAAGCGGGCCGTTCCAGCGCCAGCATCTGGATCTGGAGTTTTCCAATGGCGAACGCCGCCGCTTCGAGCGGCTGGTAACCCGCGGCCACGGTGCGGTGGTGGTGGTGCCGATGCTCGATGACGAGACCGTGCTGCTGGTGCGTGAATACGCCGCCGGCATGCACCGTTATGAGTTGGGGCTGGTGAAAGGCCGCATCGATGCCGGGGAAACCCCCGAACAGGCCGCCGACCGCGAGTTGAAGGAAGAGGCCGGTTACGGCGCCCGCCGAGTCGACGTGCTGCGCGCGATGACCCTGGCCCCCACCTATATGAGCCACCAGTCCTGGCTGGTGGTGGCGCGGGATCTGTACCCCGAGCGCCTGGTCGGCGATGAGCCGGAGGAACTGGAGGTCGTGCCGTGGAAGCTGGCCGATCTGGACCAGTTGATGCTGCGCGAGGACTTCTCCGAAGGCCGCTCGCTGGCGGCACTGTTCATCGCCCGCGAGTGGCTGGGACGGAAGGAATGATCAAACTCACGACGGATCTGCGCGAAACCGTCATCGCCATCGCCCAGGACGCGGCCGCCGCCATCATGGCGGTGTATGCCACGCCGTTCGATGTGGAGATCAAATCCGACCACAGCCCGGTCACGGCGGCCGATCTCGGCGCCAACCAGGTGATCGAGCGTGGCCTGGCCCAGCTCACTCCGGAGCTGCCGATCCTCTCCGAGGAATCGGCGCAGGTGCCGTGGGAGATCCGCCAGCACTGGGGCGCCTACTGGCTGGTCGATCCGCTGGATGGCACCCGCGAATTCGTCAAACGCAACGACGAGTTCAGCGTCAACATCGCGCTGATCTACCAGGGCGCGCCGGCGTTCGGCGTGGTGCTCGCCCCGGCCACCGGCCAGATCTGGCATGCGATGCGCGGCGAACTCGCCTACCGCCGCGACGGCATGCGCGATTCGGTGCTGCGGACCCGCACGCCCGCCTCGGCGCCGCTGCGGGTGGCCGCCAGCCGCTCGCATCGCAGCGAGCAGACGCAGGCCCTGCTGGACCGCATGGGCGACATCGAGGTGCTCGCCCAGGGCTCCTCGCTGAAGTTCTGCCGCCTGGCCGAAGGCACGCTGGACGTGTACCCGCGGCTGGGCCCGACCTCGGAATGGGACACCGCCGCCGGGCAGTGCGTACTGCACGCCGCCGGGGGCGCGGTGCTCTCGGCCGAGACCGGCAAGCCGTTCCGCTACAACCGCCGCGAGAGCCTGTTGAACGGCGACTTCATCGCGCTCGGCGATACCCGCCTGCCGTGGCGCGCGTGGCTGCCCGCCTGACCTGACTGGAGCAACGATGCCTGCCACCCCCGAACTGGACCGCCTGCTGGGCATCATGGCGCGCCTGCGCGACCCGCTGCAGGGCTGCCCCTGGGACCTGCAGCAGGACTTCGCCAGCATCGCCCCGTACACCATCGAGGAAGCCTACGAGGTCGCCGATGCGATCGACCGCGGCGATCTGGATGACCTCAAGGATGAGCTCGGCGATCTGCTGCTGCAGGTGGTCTTCCACGCACAGATGGCGCAGGAGCAGGGGGCGTTCGGGTTTGCCGATGTGGCCCGCGCGATCAGCGACAAGATGGAGCGCCGCCATCCGCACGTGTTCGCCCAGGTCCAGGTGGACGGGGCCGAGGACGTCAACAGCAACTGGGAGGCGATCAAGCGCGCAGAGCGCGCCGCCAAGGGCCACACCGATACCTCGGCGCTGGCCGGGATCTCGCGTGGCCTGCCGGAGTGGCAGCGGGCGGTGAAGCTGCAGGCACGCGCGGCGCGGGTAGGGTTCGACTGGCCGGGCCCTGCACCGGTGATGGACAAGGTGCGCGAAGAACTGGACGAAGTCGCCGCGGAATTCGCGCGCGGCCCGGTCGAGGAGAATCACGCACGCCTGCAGGAAGAGCTGGGCGATCTGCTGTTCGTCTGCGCCAATCTGGCCCGCCACGCCAAGGTGGATGTGGGCGCCGCGCTGCGGCTGGCCAACCACAAATTCGAACGGCGCTTCCGCGCGATGGAAGCCCATGCCGAGGCGGCCGGACAGTCCATGGCCGTGCTCGATCTGGAGGCACAGGAAGCGCTCTGGCAGCAGGCCAAGGCCGGCGAACCCGCACCGTGAAAACGCTGCTGCTGTTCGTGCTGACCGCCGTGGCCGAGATCGTCGGGTGCTACCTGCCCTGGCTGTGGCTGCGCAGGGACGGCAGCGCCTGGTTGCTGTTGCCGGCGGCCGCCAGCCTGGCCTTGTTCGCCTGGCTGCTGACCCTGCACCCGGCGGCCAGCGGCCGCGTCTATGCCGCCTATGGCGGGGTCTATATCGGCACTGCACTGATGTGGCTGTGGCTGGTGGATGGCATCCGTCCCAGCCGCTGGGACCTGCTCGGCGTCGGCCTGTGCCTGGCCGGGATGATGGTGATCATGTTCGCCCCGCGCACCGCCTGATCCTGCCTGACGGGCACCCAGGACACTCCCCGACGCCGGCGTGAAGACGGCGTGGCTATACTCGGGCCTACGATTCCGGGGAAAGGGAGTGACCTGATGTTTCCGACCATGCTGTTCTCGCTGGTGCTGGCCTTCGTGGCCGTTGTCATCCTCTTCAAGGCGGTGCGGATGGTGCCGCAGGGTTACGAATGGACCGTGGAGCGCTTCGGCCGCTACACCCACACCATGTCGCCCGGCCTGCACTTCCTGATCCCGATCGTGTACGGGGTCGGCCGCAAGGTGAACATGATGGAGCAGGTGCTGGACGTGCCGAGCCAGGAAGTGATCACCAAGGACAACGCCGCCGTGCGCGTGGATGGCGTGGTGTTCTTCCAGGTGCTCGATGCGGCCAAGGCGGCCTACGAGGTCGCCAACCTGGAGGTGGCGATGATCGCGCTGGTGCAGACCAACATCCGCACCGTGATCGGCTCGATGGATCTGGATGAATCGCTCAGCCAGCGTGAGGTGATCAACGCCCAGCTGCTGAGCGTGGTCGACCATGCCACCAACCCGTGGGGCGTGAAGGTGAACCGCATCGAGATCCGCGACATCCAGCCGCCGCGCGATCTGCTCGATGCGATGGCGCGGCAGATGAAGGCCGAGCGCGAAAAGCGCGCGCAGATCCTGGAGGCCGAAGGCTCGCGTCAGTCCGAGATCCTGCGCGCCGAAGGCGAGAAGCAGGCCACCGTGCTGGAGGCCGAGGGCCGCAAGGAGGCCGCCTTCCGCGATGCCGAAGCGCGCGAGCGCCTGGCCGAGGCGGAGGCCAAGGCGACCACGATGGTCTCCGAGGCGATCGCCCAGGGCGACGTGCAGGCGATCAACTACTTCATCGCGCAGAAGTATGTGGAAGCATTCAAGGAACTGGCGACCTCGCCGAACCAGAAGCTGGTGCTGATGCCGATGGAGGCCAGCGGCGTGATCGGCTCGATCGCCGGCGTGGCCGAACTGGCGCGCGAGGCGTTCGCCAAGCAGGAAGAGAAGAAAGCCACGCGCGGCGTCCCGCCGCGGATCGGGGGCTGACATGCGCTGGGAAGTGGTGGCCTGGGGCGCGCTGGCACTGGTGCTGTTCGCCGCCGAGGCGCTCGCGCCCGGCGCTTTCATGTTGTGGATCGGGATTGGCGCCGCGGCGGTGTTCGTGCTGGTCGCGGTGTTCGCCGACATTCCGCTGCTGTGGCAGGTGGTTGCCTTCGTGGTGCTCAGCGTGGTCTCCATCCAGTGCTACCGGCGCTGGGGGCGATCGCACGATCGCCAGAGTGATCAGCCGCTGTTGAACCGGCGCGCCGAGCAGTTGATCGGGCGGGTGGTCCTGCTCGACCAGGGCATCGTGGCCGGCAAGGGCCGGGCCAAGATCGACGATGCGTTCTGGGTGGTCGCCGGGCCGGATCTGCCGGCCGGCAGCCCGGTGCGCGTGGTGGCGGTGGAAGGGATGACGCTGAAGGTGCAGCAGGCCTGATCCGCGGTTTTCCCGCACCGCCGCAGGCGTTGTGAAGACGGTTCTGGGATAATGATGGCTTGCCTTCATTTCCCCCGGAACCGGTCATGACCCAGAAGACGCTTCTCAACGATACCCACCGCGCACTCGGCGCCAAGATGGTCGACTTCGGTGGCTGGGACATGCCCATTCATTACGGTTCGCAGCTGGACGAGCACCACCTGGTGCGCAGCGATGCCGGCATGTTCGACGTCAGCCACATGACCGTGGTGGATCTGCGCGGGGAGCAGGTCAAGCCGTTTCTGCGCACGCTGCTGGCCAACTCGGTGGACAAGCTCAAGGCCACCGGCAAGGCCCTCTACTCGTGCATGCTCAATGCCCGCGGCGGCGTGATCGACGACCTGATCGTCTATTACATGGCTGACGATTTCTTCCGCATGGTGGTCAATGCCTCCACCCGCGAAAAGGACCTGGCCTGGATCCGCGAGCAGGCGGCCGCCTTCAACGTGGAGGTCCTCGAGCGCGAAGAGCTGGCCATCATCGCCGTGCAGGGCCCCACCGCACGCGAGCGCGTGATCGGCCTGCTGGGCGAGAGCGACCGCGCCGCGCTGGAAAAGCTGGGCCGCTTCGCCGCCCTGGAGACCGCCACCGCCGACGGCACCGCGCTGTTCGTGGCGCGTACCGGCTACACCGGTGAAGACGGTTTCGAGATCCTGCTGCCGCAGACCGCCGTGGTCGCCTTCTGGAATGCCCTGAGCGCTGCGGGTGTGCGCCCGGCCGGCCTGGGTGCGCGCGATACGCTGCGCCTGGAAGCCGGCATGAATCTCTACGGCCAGGACATGGACGAGGAGATCACGCCTTATGAAGCCGGCCTGGCGTGGACCGTGGCACTGGACGAAGGCCGCGACTTCATCGGGCGCGATGTGCTCGAGGCGCAGAAGGCGGCCGGCAACGCCCGCCAGCTGATCGGCCTGGTCATGGATGAGAAGGGCGTGCTGCGTCACGGCCAGGTCGTGCTCACCGCCAGCGGCGAGGGCGAGATCCTGTCCGGCACCTTCTCGCCGACCCTGGGCAAGGGCATCGCGTTCGCCCGCGTGCCTGGCGGCGAACTGGGGGACGTTCGCGTGGATATCCGCGGCAAGCAGATTCCGGTGCGCGTGGTGAAGTTCCCGTTCGTGCGCGAAGGCCAGGCCCAGCCTGGCGTGTTGATCGACGGCTGATGCCGTGATGTATCCGGTGCGGACGCGTTCGTGTCCGCGCCGGTTGGTTACACTACCCCCGTTTCTTGACCCCCCTGATATTCCTCGGAGCAGTCCCATGAGCGAGATCCCCGGCGACCTCAAATTCCTCAAGTCCCACGAGTGGGCACGCGTTGAAGGCAGCGGCCGCGTCACCGTCGGTATTTCCGACCACGCCCAAGGCCTGCTTGGCGACCTGGTCTATGTTGAACTGCCGGAGGTTGGCCAGGAGGTCAAGGCCGGCGAACAGGCGGCCGTGGTCGAGTCGGTCAAGGCCGCTTCGGACGTGTACAGCCCGATCACCGGCACGGTGGTCGAGGTCAATGCGGCCCTGAGCGACAAGCCGGAAACCATCAACGAAGACGCCTACGGCGACGGCTGGATCTATGTCGTCGAAGTGGCTGGCCTGGACGAAGTCAACGACCTGCTGGGTCCGGACGACTACGCCGAGCTGCTGGAAAACGAAGATCACTGATCGTCGTTTCCGCTGAAGAACGGCCGCCCGGTGCGGCCGTTTTTTTTTGCCCGCGCGTCGAGAACGCGCCGATCGCGTTAGTAGTGCGTGAGGATTGCAGTGCACGGGCGATGGGCGGTGGTCGCGACGGCCGGCTCATGACGATCGGTTCGGTGCCGATGCGCGCCGGTGATCTGGTCTTCGCCGACGCGCCGATGGCATGCCGAACAGGCTTCCCGGTGGACCTGCGACGATGCTCAACGGCGAATGCCAGGTACGAACGCGTCGGTGCCGAGCGGTCAAAAGTTTGCGCAGTTACGCGAATCGGGTCGAAAAAAACGCGGGCAGATGTGAAAAGTTTTGCGGTCTGTTTAAGGTGCGCACGGGGAGTCCCGTGGCGGGGGTGATCGCATGCGATGCGCGCGTGGCGTTGCAGGGTGGTGCACGGCGATGTTGCGATGTCGCTACACGAAAGTGCTTCTTTTAAGTGTTTTTCTTTTCTGCGTTGTCAGCGTTTGATTGCGTGGGGTGTTCGCGGTGGCGTTGGCATGGCGCTCTCGTCGGCTCGATGACGGGTTCGGAGAGGGGGGCGCCGCAGGGCGCCGGTGTGAAAATTTTTCGCCGGGGTTGTTGACAGTGAAAAAAAGCGTGATTAGGTTTCGCCTCAGCAGACCTTGCCTGCGAACAGAGTGAGCAGAATCGACATCAAGTCGCGAAGCACAACCTGGACATCCACCTCGCGTCCGATGACGGTGGAGATGGCTTCGCTTCCTTCAGCGAACCGCAAGACCCTTCCTGATCCGATATCTGCCTGGCCGCATGTGGCAGGTGTCCCCGTATCCGTCACGACGCGCATGACGCGACGGCGGTCCCCGCGACGCAGCAACGGCGGGTTTGCTTTACCTGGGCGTTTCCACTCCATAGATCACTGACGAGGAGCCATCCCATGGCAACCAAGAAAGCTGCGAAGAAAAAGCCGGCCGCCAAAAAGGCAGCCAAGAAGGTCGCTAAAAAGGCGACTGCCAAGAAGGCCGTGAAGAAGGTAGCCAAGAAGGCGGCTGCCAAGAAGACGGTGAAGAAGGCGGCCAAGAAGGCGACCGCTCGCAAGGCAGCAGTGAAAAAGACGGCAAAGAAGGCAGTGAAGAAGACTGCAAAGAAGGCCGCCACCAAGAAGACCGCGAAGAAGGCAGTGAAGAAGACGGCGAAGAAGGCCGTCAAGAAGACTGCAAAGAAGGCAGCCGCCAAGAAGACCGCGAAAAAGGCGGTAAAGAAGACGGCCAAGAAGGCGACCCGCAAGGTAGCCAAGAAGGCCGCTCCGAAGAAGGCTGCCAAGAAGACCGCCAAAAAGACCGCCAAAAAGGCCACCCGCAAGGTAGCCAAGAAGGCCACCGCCAAGAAGGCGACTGCCCGCAAGGCTCCGGCCAAGAAGGCATCCGCGAAGAAGGCAGTGAAGAAGGTCGCAAAGCGCAAGCCGGCCGTTCGCAAGAAGAAGGCCGCGCCGGTCGCACTGCCGGCAACCCCGGCACCGCTGATCTGAGTTTTTCCCGATAGCCGTACCTGAGACTCCTTCCCTGGCAGCCCAGCGGGGAAGGAGTTTTTTTATGTGCGATACCAAAAACCACAAAAAAGGCGGCCATCCGGCCGCCTTTTGCGATGCCACGTGCGGGCGGGATCAGCGCGGTGATGCGACCGCGCGGTTCGACGAGACGCCCTTGCGCTTGCCTTGCGGGGCGGCGTCCTCGGCCATCAGGTTGTCGCTGCCGAAGTCGGTGTCCACGTCCAGCCAGCGCTGGGTCGGCAGGCCCATCGCCTGGTCCAGTACGGTGGGCAGCAGGCCGCTGGGCAGGCTGCTTTCGCCGTTCCACATGATGGCAATGCCGAGGTCGCGCTCGGGCACCAGGGCGACCAGGCCGCGATAGCCCTGGACGGCACCGGCGTGGAAGATCACTTCATGGCCGGCGTAATCGAAGGTGCGCCAGCCAAGCGCGTAGCCGGCTGAGTTCAGGCGCTCGCGGCGCCAGCCGGACCGCATTTCACCGGGGGTGCTGATCAGGCTCGCATGCAGCGTGGCCAGCAACGGGGCGGGCAGGACGTCGGGGCGATGGCCGGTGTGTGCCAGCAGCCATTGCGCCATGTCGCTGGCACTGGCGTTGACGCCGGCGGCCGGGGCGAGGCGGTAGTAGGTGGGCTTGGGCGTGAGCGCAACCCAGCCATTGCGGCTGCGCACATGCGGGCGTGCCCAGCGCGAGCTGGCCTGGATGCCGGCCAGGCCGAGGCTGGCGTCATCCATGCCCAGCGGCTTGAACAGACGGCGCTCGACGGACTGTTCGTAGAAGCTGCCGGAGGCGGCGTAGACCACATCACCGATCAGGCTGAAGGCCACGTTCTGGTAGGCGTAGCAGTCGCCGGGCAGGCACTTGAGCGAGGTAGCCGCCAGTTTGTGGGTGAGCGTGTAGTACTCGGCGTTGGCTTCGACGTCGCGGTCATAGGCGTTGTAGGGCAGGCCGACGCGGTGGCTGAGCAGATCGGCCACGGTCAGGCGCTCGGTCGCTTCGGGCGTGCTCAACTGGAAGCCGGGCACGTAGTCGGTGACCTTGCTGTCCCAGCGCAGCGTGCCGTCGTTGACCAGCAGGCCGGCCATGGTGCCGGCGAAAGCCTTGGACAACGAGGCCAGCCGGAACACGGTGTGCGCGTCGACCTGCTGCGGGTTGTTGACGTCGGTGACGCCGTAGCCGCGCGCGCTGAGCACGCGGCCCCCCTGGACGATCGCAACGGCCATGCCGGGTACGCGCTCGCCGTAGGTGAGCTGCTGCGCCATCGATTCGATCGAGGCCACGTTGAAGCCCTGCGCGGGCGGCTGCACTTTCAGGCCGGCCGGCGTGGTGCGGTACGCGGCAGGTTGGGTATGCGGGGCGGCGCTCGGCGCCGATTCCTCGATGTTGACCGGGAACCCGGCTGGCGCAGCGGCAGGTGTCTGTGCAGTGGAAGACATGGCGATGGGCATCAACATGCCCAACAACCCGGTTGCCGCCGAACGGATCGGTCGGCGCCTGTTGTTCTGGTTCATCGTATGGGTGCCCGTGCGCGACTGCTGTGACCGATTCTAGCGCCGCTTTTCGTGATTGCACAAACGAATCGAAGATGAATGCGTATCGCATTGAAAATACGCGGGTTTTGCCAATCTCCAAAGGATCCGTCACCCGGGCGGTAAGGGCGGTCCAGCGCACCCCTGTTCAGGCAGTTGCAGCGGTCCGGATCCAATGAGCGGCACGCTCAGCGATCATCAGGGTCGGGGCGTTGGTGTTCCCGCTGACCAGGCGCGGCATCACCGAGGCATCCACCACCCGCAGCCGTTCGGTGCCGTGCACGCGCAGGGTGCCCGGATCGACCACCGCCTCGGCATGCTGCCCCATCGCGCAGGTCCCGACCGGGTGGTAGATGGTCTCGGCCTTGGCCCGGATGAAGGCTTCCAGTGCCGCCTCGTCCAGCGCGTTGTGCGGGGGGAACACCGGCGCGCCGCGCCAGCGGTCAAACGCAGGCTGCTGCAGGATCTCGCGCGACAGCCGGGCGCATTCAAGCATGCTCTTCAGATCGTGGCCCGCGGGGTCACCCAGGTAGTTGGCGTGGATGCGCGGCGGCGAGCGCGCATCGGCATCACGCAGGCGCAATTGCCCGCGGCTGCGTGGGTGCAGCGGGCAGGCATGCAGGGTATAGCCATCGCCCGGCAGCCGGTGGCGGCCGTGGTTGTCCAGCATTGCCGGGACGAAATGGAACTGGATGTCGGCGCGCGCATCGGTGGCCAGCGACGAGCGGGCGAAGCCGCCGGCCTCGGCCAGGTTGCTGGTGCCGGCACCACGGTGGCCGCGCAGGAAGTAGTCGAAGGCGATGCGCAGCTCGTTGCTGCGGTCGTAGCTGACGCCCGGTGTGGTGTGCACGACGGTGCAGATGTCCAGGTGGTCCTGCAGGTTGCGGCCGACACCGGGCAGATCCACGCGCGGGGTGATGCCGTGGCAGCGCAACGTGTCCGCCTCGCCGATGCCGGAGAGCATCAGCAGGTGGGGGGAATGGAGCGCGCCGGCGCTGAGGATCACCTCCGCGCCCGCGCGTGCGTGGAGGTGGTGCGCGCCACGCCGATAGTGCACGCCGGTCGCCGTCGTGCCCTCGAAGCTCAGCGCGGTCGCCTGCGCGCCGGTGAGCACCGTCAGGTTGCGCCGGTGGCGTGCCGGGCGCAGGTAGGCGTCCGCACTTGAACACCGTGCGCCGTCGCGCTGGGTGACCTGGTACAGCCCTACGCCGAGCTGCTGGTCACCGTTGAAGTCTGCATTGTGGGGATGGCCGGCTTCCTGCGCGGCGGCGATGAACGCGGCCGAGAGGGGGTTGTGGTGGCGCAGGTCGGACACCGACAGCGGTCCTGCGGCGCCGTGCAGCGCGCTGGCGCCGCGGCTGTTGCGCTCGCTGTGCAGGAACCAGGGCAGCACCTGGTCCCAGCCCCAGCCGATGGCGCCACCCGCTTCCCAGCCGTCGTAGTCGGCGGGGACGCCGCGGATGTAGCACATCGCATTGATCGAGCTGGAGCCGCCCAGCACCTTGCCGCGCGGCCACCACAGACGACGGCCATCCAAGGCAGGCTCCGGCTCGGTCTCCAGGTTCCAGTTGATGCGGCGATTGTTGACCAGCCGCGCCAACCCGGCCGGCATGTGGATGAAGGGGTTGCTATCGCGCGGGCCGGCTTCCAGCAGCAGCACCCGGCAGGCCGGGTCTTCGCTGAGCCGGTGGGCCAGCACGCAGCCGGCAGAGCCGGCACCAATGACGATGTAGTCGTACATGCCGCTCCTTGCCGGGTGCGCACCGAGCATAAGACAGGTTGGGGCAGGCAGGGGCTGAGTGGTGAGCCACGCAGCGTTGCACCGATGGGCGTGCCGGAGGCTGGCGATGTTGCGGTGCATCGTTTACCTTGCGCGCTTCGATGCCCGGAGTTCCCCACATGTTGCCGTTGCAACGCCCTTTGTCCGCGCAGAGCGTGCAATGACCGCGGCGGCCGGAACCGGCGCGGCGGCCACTGGCATGTTGAGCGCCTGGCGGCGTTCGCCGCCGCTGATCTGGGCCTCGATCTACTTTTTCTGCCTGCTCAGTGGCTACTACGTGCTGCGCCCGGTGCGCGAAGCGATGGCGGCCTCGTCGGATCTGCAGACCGTGTTTCCGCTGCCGCTGATCCAGTGGTTCGCCGGGCACGGGATCGCCCTGCAGGACTTCGTGCTGCAGTTCCTGTTCACCTGCGTGTTCTTCATCATGCTGGTGCTGCAGCCGCTGTACGGCGTGCTGGTGAGCCGCTTCCCGCGCCGGGTGTTCCTGCCGGCGGTGTACGGCTTTTTCATCGTCACCCTGCTCGGCTTCTACGTGATGTTCGAGACCGGCGCGCCCGGGCGGGGCATGGCGTTCTTCTTCTGGATCACCGTCTTCAACCTGTTCGCGGTGGCGGTGTTCTGGAGCTTCATGGCCGACGTGTTCTCCAACGTGGAGGCGCGCGCCTATTACGGCTACCTCGGCGCGGCTGGCACCATCGGCGCCTTCCTGGGGCCGATCATCACCTCGACGCTGGTGCAGCGGGTCGGCATCGCCAACCTGATGCTGGTCTCGGCCGGCTTCCTGCTGATCTGCCTGGGCTGCATCTGGCGGCTGCGCCTGTGGGCGGTGGAACGCGAACAGGAGCGGCAGCTGGTCTCCGGCGAAACGCCGATGGGCGGCAGTGTGTTCGATGGCCTGAAGCTGATCGTGCGTGAGCCGATGCTGCGCTGGCTGGCACTGATGGTGCTGTTCGGCGTGGGCGTGGGCACGATGCTCTACAACGAGCAGGCCTCGATCGTGCGACGGCTGTACCCCGATGCCGCGGCCAGCACGGCGTTTTTCTCGCGCGTGGACCTGGCGGTGAACACCCTGACCCTGATCGTGCAGCTCGGGTTCACGCGCTGGCTGCTGTCGCGGTATGGGATCGCCCCGGCGCTGTTGATTCCCGGCGTGGCGATCATCATCGGCTTCTCGATCCTGGCGGCCTCGCCGCTGCCGCTGATGGTGGCGATGGTGCAGGTGATGACCCGCGCCAGCGAGTTCTCACTGGCCAAGCCGGCGCGCGAGACCATCTATACCCGTGTGGACCGCCAGTGGCGCTACAAGGCCGGCGCGGCGATCGACACCGTGGTCTACCGCGGTGCGGACCTGACCTTCGCCTGGGTGCACAAGGGGCTGTCCCTGTTCGGTTCGCACATTGTGTTCGTCGGTGGGCTGGTCGTGGCCGGGGCGATGACCGTCGCAGCATTGGGCCTTCTGCGCGAGGAAAAGAAGCTGCCGGGCGAGCGCCCGGAGTAAGCTCTCTGCAGTCTTCCAGGAACCTGAGCCCATGTATTGGATCGCGCTGTCGTTGACCCTGCTGGTCGCCCTGCTGCACGTGTATTTCCTGGTCCTGGAAATGTTCCTGTGGACCAAGCCGCTGGGCCTGAGGACCTTCCGCAATACGCCGGAAAAGGCGCAGGCCACGCGGGTGCTGGCGGCCAATCAAGGGCTGTACAACGGCTTCCTTGCCGCCGGCCTGTTCTGGGGCCTGTTCGATCACCTGCCGATGCTGGTGAACTTCATGCTGGGCTGCGTGATCGTGGCCGGCTGCTATGGCGCGTACAGCGTCAACAAGCGGATCTTCTTCATCCAGGCCGTGCCGGCGATCCTGGCCGTAGCGGCATGGTGGATGGTGCCGGCCTGACAGGCGCCAGCCACGCATGGCGTGGCGCTACCCTGCGACAGACGGATTGGATGTAGAGCCACCCATGGGTGGCTGCGCCAACGATCAACGTTTGACCGGCGACACCCACATGGCGATCCGGGCCTCGAACACGGCCGTGCCGGCGTCATCGCGCACCTGCACCTTCACCGGCAGCGCGTAGCCGGTCTCGGCCGCCACGATCGGCTGCTCCGGCGTGGCCACGGCATGCTGCGTGCCGGTCGCCTTGGCGAGGTACTGCACCTCCATGCCCTTCGGGATCCAGCGCATGCCCTTGGGCAGCGAGGCATCCACCATCAGCCCGGCGGTGAGTTCGGCCAGGTTGCACAGCGCGATCGCGTGCACTGTGCCGATGTGGTTGGTGACCTTGCGCCGGTGCGCGATGCGGCCTTCGCAGCGGCCCGGCTCGAGCAGCGTGATGCGCGGGGCGATGCTGGCGAAGTAGGGCGCCTTGACGCACACCGCGCGCGAGAACAGCCAGGTGCCGGCAGGCCAGCGCTGCATGCGGCGGTAGAGCGTGAGCAGTGGAGCGGACATCGGGGGTCTCCCTAAAGAAACGGCGGACCGAAGTCCGCCGTTGTCGTTTACATGGTGGCCGGGATCACGCGGCCTGCGACTGCGCGTCCTTCTGCTGGCGCTTGTAGTAGCCCGCCGAGCGCAGTTCCTCCGGATCGAAGTCGTCCACGGTGATCGTTTCCAGGGTGAGCGTGCGCAGCTCCTCAAGCAGGGTGCGCTCGTCCTGGGTGATCACACCTTCGGCCACGGCTTCGTCCAGCTGGGTAACGAAGTCCAGCGCTTCGATGCCCTTGGTCTTGAGCGCCTTGATGAACTTGCGCTCCACCGGCTCGGCCATGATCGCCTTGGACAGGTAGCTGTTGATGCGGCCACCCGGGTTGTTCTCGCACGGGGTCAGGAACACGCCACTGGCCAGACGGTCGCGGGCTTCGTTGGGCGCCATCAGCAGCGCGGCGACGCGATGGCCCAGACGGTCGCCCGGGGCCTCGGCACGGCGGCCGAACGGGAAGATCAGCGCCCACATCAGCCAGCCGATCGGACGCACCGGGAAGTTGCGCAGGGCGGCCGACAGCGACTCTTCGATCTTGTGCACGCTGTCATGGAAGGCCCAGGCCAGCAGCGGCTGGTCGGCCACCGGTGCGCCTTCGTCGTGGTAACGCTTGAGCATGGCGCTGGTCATGTAGATGTGGCTCAGCACATCGCCCAGGCGGCCGGACAGCGATTCCTTGAACTTCAGCTTGCCGCCCAGCGTCATCATCGAGATGTCGGCCATCAGCGCCAGGTTGGCCGAGTAACGGTCCAGCTTGCGGAAGTAGCGGCGGGTGTAGGCATCGCCCGGGGCGGCACCGAAACGGGCACCGGTGAGGCCGAACCAGAACGAACGCACGGCGTTGGAGATGCCGTAGCGGATGTGGCCGAACAGGCTGCGGTCGAATTCCTGCAGGCCGGCACGGGTGTCCGGATCCTGCGCGGCCTTCATTTCCTTCAGCACCCACGGGTGGCACAGGATCGCACCCTGGCCGAAGATCAGCAGGCTGCGGGTCATGATGTTGGCACCCTCGACCGTGATCGCGATCGGCGCGGCCTGCCAACTGCGGCCGGCGAAGTTGCGCGGCCCCAGGATGATGCCCTTGCCGCCGATCACATCCATCACGTCCGAGATCACTTCACGGCTCATGGTGGTGCAGTGGTACTTGGCGATGGCCGACGGCACCGACGGCACGTCGCCGCGGTCCACCGCAGCGGCCGTTGCCTGGCACAGCGCGCTGATCGCGTAGGCCTTGCCACCGATGCGGGCCAGCGCTTCTTCCACGCCCTCGAAGCGGCCGACCGACAGGCCGAACTGCTTGCGGATGCGTGCATAGGCACCGGTCACCACGGCACCGGCCTTGGCACCGCCACTGGCGGTGGAGGGCAAGGTGATCGAGCGGCCCACGGCCAGACACTCGTTGAGCATGTTCCAGCCCTTGCCGGCCTTCTCGGCGCCGCCGATCAGCTGGGTCAGCGGGATGAAGACATCCTTGCCGCGGATCGGGCCGTTCTGGAAGGTCGAGTTGAGCGGGAAGTGGCGGCGGCCGATTTCCACGCCGGCGGTGTCACGCGGCAGCAGGGCCAGGGTGATGCCGATGTCGCGGGTGGTGCCGATCAGGCCATCCGGGTCGTACATGCGGAAGGCCAGGCCGATCAGCGTGGCTACCGGCGCCAAGGTGATGTAACGCTTGTCGAAGGTGAGCTTGACGCCGAGCACCTGCTCGCCGTTCCACTCGCCCTTGCAGACGATGCCGTAATCGGGAATCGAGGTGGCATCCGAACCGGCGAACGGGCCAGTCAGGCCGAAGCACGGCACTTCACGGCCGTCGGCCAGGCGCGGCAGGTACTGGTCCTTCTGTTCCTGGGTGCCGTAATGGTTGAGCAGTTCACCCGGGCCCAGCGAGTTGGGCACGCCGACGGTGGAGCTGACCACGCTCGACACCGAGGCCAGCTTCTGGATCACCTTGTGGTGGGCCAGCGCGCTGAAGCCCAGGCCGCCGTATTCCTTCGGAATGATCATGCCGAAGAACTTGTTCTTCTTGATGAAGCTCCACAGCTCTGGCGGCAGGTCGGCGTAGACGTGGGTGATTTCCCAGTCGTTGACCATTTTGCAGAGCTCTTCGACCGGGCCGTCCAGGAACGCCTGTTCCTCCGCAGTGAGCTGTGGCTTGGGGTAGTTCAGCAGGATGTTCCAGTCCGGATCGCCGGTGAACAGCTCACCTTCGAAACCGACCGAGCCGGTTTCCAGCGCGATGCGCTCGGTCTGCGACAGCGGCGGCAGCACCTTGCGGAACACCTTCATCATCGGCGCGGTCAGCAGCGGCTTGCGGATGAAGGGCAGCAGCAGCGGCACGGCGATGACGGCGACGATGGCCGCAGCCACGATCGTGGCGGTCTGGTTGACGTACGGGATGAACCAGCAGGCGGCCAGCAGCACGAGGCTGATGATCGTCCAGGTGATCAGGCGCATCCGGTGGTAGGCGACGAACGCACCTGCCAACAGGACGACGAGGAAGGGAACGACAATGCTCATGAGCGTGCTCCGGTGACGTGCTCGGTAATGGCGGACGATGCGACGGCGGAGGCCGAGGGCAATACGTCCAGATAGTCCAACACAGTAGCGGTAAAGGCGTTGTTGTCATCACCGGCGACCATATGCGTGGCCTCCGGCAGCTGCACGTGGCGTGCATGTGGCACCAACGCAAGGAACTCGGCCACCGTCTGCGGGGTGACCAGGGTGCTGCGGCCGCCGCTCACCAGCAGCAAGGGACATTTCACCTGGCGCGCCGCCTCGGCGAGCGCGTCCTGGTGGTGTTCACTGTCACGGGCCAGCTCGGCGACCAGACGCGGGTCCCAATGCCAGCGCCAGCGGCCGTGACCGTCCTCGCGCAGCAACGCGCGCAGGGAATCGTCCGACTTGCGCGGGCGGTGCGGCACGTAGGCGGAGATCACATCGGCCGCCTGCGACAGCGAGGCGAAGCCGTCCGGGTGCGCGGTCATGAACATCAGGATCTTTTCGACGCCGGCGGTATCCCAGCGCGGGGTGATGTCCACCAGCACCATCGCCGAGAACAGGCCCGGCCAGCGCGACTCGGCGAGCAGGCCGAACAGGCCGCCCATCGAGGCGGCGATCAGGATCGGCGGCTGCGCCTGCTCGCCGGCCAGCACGATCAGATCATCGGCGAACTGTTCGCCGTGGTAAGGGCGTTCGGCCGGATTCCAGTCTGAATCGCCATGGCCGCGTGCGTCGTAGGACAGGGTCTGGTAACCGGCGCCGACCAGCGCGGAGGCGGTGGCCTGCCAGGCATGCCGGGTCTGGCCGAAGCCGTGGGCGAACAGAACGGTGCCGCGACGCCCCGGACCCGACCGGGTGGCGGCCAGCACGGCGTTGTGCGCGCCGGTCAGTCGCTCATCGTCAAAACGGGGCAGAGTAGAAGAAGGAGTGACCATACTCGCTAGTATGGACCTGCCCTGTGCGATGTCAATACTTGGGGGTATGGTGGGCACATCCCTTGTGCGGCGAGGCTCCAGGCCCCCATGAGCACATTGACGTACTGCAACCAACCCCGGCGTATGGTTAAATCCACCTATGAATGAACCCGAAGCTTCCGCCGGCGAGCCACGTGCCGGCCGCAACAGCCGCCTCAGTGCTGAAGACTGGGCCCAGGCCGCACTGGATCTGATTGCCGAACAAGGCGTGGGCGCGGTCGCGGTGGAACCGCTGGCGCGGCGCCTGGGTGTCACCAAAGGCAGCTTCTACTGGCACTTCCCCTCGCGCGATGCGTTGCTGCAGGCCGCGCTGGAGCGCTGGGAGCTGTTCGAACAGGAGCAGGTGTTCGGCAGCCTGGCCGACGTGACCGATCCGCGCGTGCGCCTGCGCCAGCTGTTCCAGGTGGTGGCGCATGAAGTGCAGCCGCACATCATCTACAGCGAACTGCTCAAGGCGCTGGACCACCCGATGGTGCGTCCGGTCATCGACCGGGTCTCGCATCGTCGCCTGGAGTATCTGGTCGCCTCGTTCCGCCAGGCGGGGCTGAGCCGGACGGATGCGCAACACCGCGCGCGACTGGCCTACGCGGCCTATGTCGGCTTCCTCCAGCTGTCGCTGCAGCTGCAGCAGCCCAAGCAGGCCCGCGAAGATTTCGAGGCCTATGTGGAGCACGTGATCGAGACGTTGATTCCGCTCGGTTGACCGGCCCGTGACAGACATGCAGAAGGCCGCGGAAACGCGGCCTTTTCCATGCGTGCCGTTTGCTGGCCACGCGCACCAGCACAAAAAACAACGGCCCCTTTCGGGGCCGTTGCATCAGACGTTGTCGATCAGTGGATCGATCAGAACTTCTGGTTGTACTTCAGGTAGACGAAGCGACCGATGTCGAAGCCGCCGTAGTAGGAGAAGCTGGAATTCGGCTGCGCATACATTGCCGGGCCGACCTTGTTGAACACGTTGTTGGCGCCGACGGAGATGCTGGCGTTCCACGGAGCTGCGTAGGACACCTGCAGGTCGTGGAAGGTCACTGCGCCGGTACGGTTCTGCGGATCGATGTTGCCCTGCGTTTCCGGTGCCGAGAAGTCCGGCAGGTTGCAGCG
Source organism: Stenotrophomonas sp. IS26 (assembly GCF_054188265.1). Taxonomy (NCBI): domain Bacteria; kingdom Pseudomonadati; phylum Pseudomonadota; class Gammaproteobacteria; order Lysobacterales; family Lysobacteraceae; genus Stenotrophomonas; species Stenotrophomonas sp. IS26. The sequence continues at coordinate 82,567 of NZ_JBSZJV010000006.1, read as the reverse complement.
ATCATCGAAGTAGCACGGTTCCTTGGTGCCGGAGAAGTAGCGCAGGCCCCAGTTCACCGACCAGTCATTCAGGCTCCAGCCCAAGTTGAAGTTGGAGCGGATCCGGAAGGTGCTGCCGTAGCCGTTGGCCTGATTCGGCACGGTGTCAGCTTCGTTGGTGGTCTTCGTCTCGTACTTGCTGACGTAGGTGGTGGCCCACTTGGCGCTGACGCGACCGTAGTCGGTGTCCAGAGCATAGTTGACGTCGATATCGAAACCTTCGGTTTCGGTATAGCCGGCATTACGGTTGCCGTAGACCAGGGTGCCGACGATGTTGCCCAGCGACGGATCACGCTGGAACAGTGCGCAACGCGAGGTGACCTGGTTGACATAGCAGTCGCGCAGGATCGTGTTGGCGCTGTCCGAGACGATGGTGTTGTCGATGCGGATGTTCCACCAGTCGACGCCCACGCTCAGGCCACTGACGTAGCTCGGGCTGTATACGAAACCGACGGTCTTGGACTCCGAACTTTCCGGGGTCAGCAGCGGGTTGGAGCCCGAAACGAACGGCACCGGGCTCTGTGCTGCCGAGCCGACGGTCGGGATGAAGCCCTGCTGCAGCTGACGGTAACCCGGGCCGACGGCGGCCAAGCACTGCGGGCTGCCGCCGACGCTGCCATAGACGCTGTCGCACGGATCGACGAAGCTGGTCACGAAGGTCTGCGAACCGCCGCCGTAGAGGTCACCGATGGTCGGGGCGCGGAAGCCCTCGGCATAGGTGGCCCGGACCAGCAGGTCGTCGATCGGACGCCACTTCAGGCCGAACTTGTTGTTGACCGTGTCACCGAAGGTGTTGAAGTCGGAGTAGCGGGTAGCCACGTCCAGCGTCAGTTCCTTGGCGAAGGCAAGGTCGGCCAGGATCGGGATGTTCAGTTCCAGGTAGAACTCGTCGACCGCGTAGGAGCCTTGGGTCGGGCCCGAGGCCAGGTTGGTCGAGTCGCCCGACTGGGCGATGGCATCCGGACGGAAGTTACCATCCTCCTTGCGGTACTCGTAGCCGACCGCGAAGCCCAGGTCGCCAGCCGGCAGCGGGACGATGGTACCCGACAGGTTGGCGAAGTAGTTGTTCGTGGTGGTCTTGCCGGTCGCATGTTCCTCACGGTAGAGGTACTTTTGAACGTTCGGATCCGCCAGCGAATTGGCAACCGCGCCGGTGCCGAAGCCCGCGAAGGGATTCCACGGCACGCAGCCCGGGATCGCCGCGGCGGGCGAGGTGCCCGTTGCGGGCGTGTAGCACTCCAGCTGCCCCTGCGCATTGACGCGCGACGGGCCCACCGCATTGCGCACGGCCGGGATGTAGAAGTTGCCGTTGTTGGTGATGTTGACGTTGTTTTCGTTGTACAGGTAGCCGGCATCCCAGTTGAAGTACCGGTCACCAATCTCGAACGCGCCTTCCAGCGACGCGGTGAAGCGCCAGGTCGTCATGTCGGTATCGGTGGTACGCGGCACTTCCCAACCACGACGGCGCCAGTTGACGGCCGAAGCGCCACCGGTCGGGTTGAAGGCGCTCAGCGCCGACATCGGGGTGTTCACGCCGGCGGCCTGCGACTGCAGCGGGTAGCCTGCGATCTGACGGTTCGACTCACGCTTGGTGTAGGACAGGTCGCTGGTGAAGCGGACGTTGTCGGTGATGTCGTAGTTGGTGTTGACGTACAGCGAACGGCGCTCCAGCGGCGTCAGCAGGTGCATCTGCTCCGTCGAACGGCTGCGGTCATCGGCGTTCTGGTCATGGAACTGGCTCGCGCCCAGGGCGGTGCCGCCACGGTTCGGTGCCTGCCAAGCGCCGGTGGTGCCGCGACGCCAGTTACCCCACTGGCCGACGACGGAGTAAGCGCCACCGTCACCGACGCCCGGGTAGGTGTCCAGGCTGAACGGACGATCCTTCGCCCAGACGCCCTCTTCCTTGTGGTACTCGGCACCGACGGTGACCGAACCGCGATCGCCGGAGAAGCCGACCATGAAATCAGCGGTTTCCTTCTTGCCGTCGCCCTGGCTGTACTGGCCGGTGTAGAAGTTGGCTTCAGCACCGTCGAAGTTCTTGCGGGTGATGATGTTGATCACGCCGGCCATGGCATCGGAGCCGTAGATCGACGAGGCGCCGTCCTTCAGGACGTCGATGCGCTCAACGATGACGGTCGGGATGGTCGAGACGTCCTGGAAGCCGTCCGGCGAAATGCCCAGACGCTTACCGTTGACCAGCACCAGCGTACGCTGCGGGCCCAGGTTGCGCAGATCGATGTACGAACCACCGGCTTCCTGGTTGGAGGTCAGCGGCGAGGCGCGGCTGAACGACGGGCTGCCCGCGGCAGAGATGTTCTGCAGGATGTCCGCGACCGAGCTGAAGCCCTGGTTCTGGATGTCTGCGCGGGTGATGGTCAGGACCGGCTGGGCGGTTTCCACGTCAACCTGGCGGATGCGCGAACCGGTGACCGAGATACGGTCCAGGTTGGTGGTGCCAGTGGTTTCCTGAGCGACGGCGCTGCCGGTGCCGGCAGCGCTGGCGATCAGCGCGAGGACGACGGCGTCGCGCAGTTTGTTGCTGTTGCGGTTCATTGGGCTCTCTCTCCAAGTTGACTTGGGTGCAACGTGTTGGGATGGGCTTCAGCGCGGGGACGAAAGGCGTTCCCAATCCGTGAAGCTGACTCGATAGTAACCACGTGCAACTAAAAATTAAAGAGCCGTTAATGTTCCATGTGATTTAGGTGAAATTCGGCAAAGCCTTTGCGGTGTAAGGCTTTAAGCGATATCTACAGCCTAAACAGTCTCATTTGTTAAGATTTTTGTTAAAAAAAATTCACCCTGAATGGGCCGTGCGCGCCCTTGACAGGCAGCCCAAATGAAAAAGGGCGCCTCATGGAGGCGCCCTTTGGATCACGTGTATTGACGGGTCGTCGCAAAGACAGGTCAGAGATCCTGCTCGTACCGCACGTAGGGCACGGTGCCTTCGTCGGTGCTCTCGTTGCGCGGGGCGAACGGATTCTTGCCACGGGTGACCACGTTTTCGGCACCGACGGTGAGCTGGCCGCTCCACGGGGTGCGCCAGGTCAGGCCGACGCCCAGGCCTTCCCACTTCCCGGGCTGGCCGGGTACATCGACCACACGGCCAATGATGTTGCCGCTGAAGTTGCCATAGCCGGCGCCGATGGTGAGGCTTTTGCTGTCCCAGCGGTCGACGATCGCCGGTGAGGCATCCGCGATGGGGACCAGTCGCGCTTTGGCGTAGGTGCCACCGATCGAGACGAAGCCCTCACGGCCGATGTTCTTCTGCCCGAAAACAGTCAGATCGTTCTGTTCGGCGCGCAGCGATGGGGATTTGTTGGGGCCAGCCAGCCAGGCGGGTAAAGTGTCGCGGCCGCTGCCGGCGGTGATGCCCACGCGGCCACCGGGGCGGTTGAACGCGGCGGTGCCACTGACGCGGCGGCTGAGCGTGTTGTCCTCCTCATCGCCCAGCGTCGCCAGCATGCAGTGACTGGCCAATCCGCTGATGCTGGTGCCGCGGCTGCTGTTGCACAGCAGCCCCAGAGAGTCACCCGAGGACAGGCCGAAGGCCGCATCCAGCGAGCTGCGCCCGAAGTGCCAACGGGCACCAACGGCCTGTTCGCCGGTCGGCTCCAGGTAGAGCAGCGCCTCGACCTTGCCGCTGCCCTTGTTCCAGACCGGCAGCACGGTGCCGTCCTGCTTGCCCTTGGCCTGCGCATGCGCGCCCGAGATCGCGCCTAGGGCGATCATCAGGGCCAGCGGTAGACGCAGAAGGGAATGCATGGGAACTCTCAGACAAGCGCGGTGAACACAAGTTCCCGCCGAAGCGGGAGATTGATCCTAGGGCGTTTATGATTTCTTAACAAGTCTTGGTTCTCCCCAGAACAAAACTCGTAGCAAAATTACTGAAGCCGTTCAGGTGCCGGCGAAGATACGTCCATCTCGCGGAACAGTATGTCGAATTCCGTCAAGGGAAAGTGATACTCCTGCCCGCAGAATTCGCAACGCACTTCGACCGCGCCCGTAGGCTCGGCGGCGGCCCGGGCCTCCTCTTCGCCAATGGACTGCAGCATGCCTTCGACCCGCTCGCGCGAGCACGAACAGGCAAAGCGTAGGGCCTTGTCGCCGAGCAGTTCCGGCGTCTCTTCATGGAACAGGCGGTGCAGCAGGTCATGGCCCGGCACCTCCAGCAGTTCCTGCTTGCCCAGGGTCTCGAACAGCGCGCTGGCACGCGACCAGCCGTCCTGATCGCCTTCATCGCCCGGCAGCTTCTGCAGCAGCAGGCCTGCGGCGCGGGTGCCGTCGGCGGCCAGCAGCAGGCGGGTGGGCAGCTGTTCGGACTGGCGGAAATAATCTTCGAAGGCTTCGTCCAGACCGGCTGCGGTCAGACCGACCAGGCTCTGGTAGCGCTGCGGTTCGCGCGGGTCCAAGCCGGGGTTTTCGATGGTGATCGCCAGCAGCGCATCCTCGCCCAGCGCGGTCAGGTCGCGCGGCGCGTCGCCGCCGCCGTCGGCCAGCTGGACGATGCCGCGCAGCGTGCCGGCCGCGGTGCACTCGGCGAACAGGGTGCGCATCGCGGTGTTGCTGCGCAGCTGGATCGACAGGCGGCCATCGACCTTGGTGTGGCCGGTGAACAGCGCCGAGGCCACGCTGGCCTCGCCGAGCAGTTCAGCGGCGCCGGGCGGATAGACCGCGTGCGACAGGATCTCCCGCCAGGTGTCATCAAGGTGCACGTGCACGCCGCGGACGCCGGCATCGGGGAGCAGGAAACGGACAAGGGAGTCGGATTGGGCGGTCATCGGTTCGGTGGCTGCGCGAAAGGAGTGCCGGTTGCCGGATAATGCGCCGACAACCGTGCAAGTAAAGGATGCACCAGTAATGGGGGCAGAGCGCAGCAACCTCAAGGTCGAGCCGGACCTGGAACCGTCACGTCCCCGCCGCCGGCACTGGAAGCGGCTGCTGTGGCTGCCGGTACTGTTTGTCGGCTTCAGCGTGCTGCAGGTGCTGGCCCTGCGTTTCATCGACCCCCCCGTATCCAGCGTGATGCTGTGGCGCTACGGCGAAGCGTTGGGGGAGGGCGATTGGAGCTACCGGCTGCACTACCAGTGGCGCGACCTGGACCAGATGGCGCCGAGCCTGCCGATCTCGCTGGTGGCCGCCGAGGACCAGCGCTTCCCGGAGCACAACGGCTTTGACCTGCAGGCCATCGAGAAGGCGCGCGACCACAACGCACGCGGCGGCCGCCTGCGCGGGGCCAGTACGATCAGCCAGCAGGTCGCCAAGAACCTGTTCCTGTGGCAGGGCCGCAGCTGGATCCGCAAGGGCCTGGAGGTCTGGTACACGGTGTTGATCGAAGCGCTGTGGCCGAAGTCGCGGATCCTGGAGATGTACGCCAACATCGCCGAGTTCGGCGACGGCATCTATGGCGCGCAGGCCGCGTCCCGGCAGTACTGGAACAAGGACGCGTCGCGGCTGAGCCCGGCCGAAAGCGCGCGGCTGGCGGCGGTGCTGCCAGCACCGCGGCGTTACAACGCGGCCCAGCCGGGGCCCTACGTCCAGCGCCGCGCAACATGGATCCAGCGGCAGGCGCGGCAGCTGGGCGGGAGTGGTTACCTCAGCGAAGACTGAGCGTTCATGTACGTGATTGGCGAACGCTACAATCGCCGCATGAACAGCCCACGCCTGACCGTCGTCGTCGCCGCCCACAATGAAGCGCTTGCCTTGCCGATGCTGCACCCACGGCTGCGTGCGGTGCTCGATGGATTGGCGGGCATCGACGGCCGGGTGTTGTATGTGGACGACGGCAGTACCGATACGACATGGGACGTCATGCAGGGATTGGCCGCTGCGGACGGCTGCGTCGGCGTGCTGCGGCTCTCGCGGAATTTCGGCAAGGAAGCGGCGCTCACCGCCGGGCTGGATTTCGTCGACGACGGTGCGGTGATGATTCTCGATGCCGATGGTCAGGATCCGCCGGAACTGATTCCCGAGTTTGTTGCGCTGTGGCAGCAGGGCTATGACAACGTGTACGGCACGCGCCTGGTGCGCGACGGCGAAAGCTGGCTCAAGCGGTCAACAGCCAAGGCGTTCTACCGGGTGATCGGGCGGCTGTCCAAGACACCGATTCCGGCCGATACCGGCGACTTCCGCCTGTTGTCGCCGCGCGCGCTGCAGGCCCTGGGTCAGCTGCGTGAGCGCCACCGGTTCATGAAGGGGCTGTTCGGCTGGGTGGGCTTCCGGCGCAAGGCCCTGCCTTACCATCGCCATGCGCGGCTGGTCGGGGAGAGCAAGTTCGGTTTCTGGCGGCTGTGGAACTTCGCGTTGGAAGGGATCACCGGGTTCTCGACCGCGCCGCTGCGGGTGACCACCTATCTGGGCCTGGCGGCGGCGAGTTTCGCGTTCCTGTTCGCGCTGGTCGTGGTGCTCAAGGCCGCGCTGTACGGCGACCGTGTCGCTGGGTGGCCGACGATGATGGCGGTGATCCTGTTCCTTGGCGGGATACAGCTGATCGCGCTGGGCCTGATCGGTGAATACCTGGGCCGGCTGTACGAAGAATCCAAACAGCGCCCGCTGTACCTGATTGACACCTGGCAGGCCCCGTTCGTGGCAGACTCGGCCCTGCATCCCATCGGTGGAGAGCAGCGAGATGACCACGGTACGACAGCTGTTGGAAGGCAAGTCCCCTGAGGTATTCGCAGTAGCCCCGACGTCGGCGGTGATCGACGCTATCCGGTTGATGGCTGAAAAGGGCATCGGCGCGGTCCTGGTGATGGAAGGCCGGCAACTGGTCGGCATTCTTTCCGAACGCGATTACGCACGCAAGATCGTGCTGCACGAACGCTCGTCACGCACGACCGAAGTCCGCGAGATCATGACCCCCAAGGTGGTGACCGTCGCGCCAGGCGAGCAGGTCGAACATTGCCTGCAACTGGTCACCGATTACCGCATCCGTCACCTTCCGGTGGTCGATGGCAACGGTGTCCTCGGCGTCATCTCGATCGGCGACCTGGTCAAGTCGGTGATCGACGAACAGGCACAGAAACTCGATCAGCTGCAGCAGTACATCGTCGCCGGTTGAGCGTCGATCCATGCTGTCCGGAATGCCGGCCATGCGTCGGCATCCGGCCAGAACGGGCCGGAATCACTTGGCGTAGCGGCCACCGCAGTTGCTGTCCTCGCCCGGCCCGGTTTCGATCGTCGCCAGCAGCGCAGCGGGCGGGGCAATGCTGCCCAGCGCCAGCGCGATCGCCCCGCGGATGCCCAATGCCTTGAAGTCCGGCCGGAATGAGGGATCCTTGAACGTGCCACCGATGCGCAGCGGCGAGCGCAGCGCCAGGATGCTCATGTCCTTCGGCCGCGGCCGCAGCAGCAGATCCAGCTGCTCCTGTTTCAGGTCCACCTTGCCCTCGCCGAGAATGAGCGTATCGGTGGTGTCGAAGGCCAGCGAACGGGACTGCATCACGCCGTTGTCCACTCCGAAGTCGCCCCATGCGCAGCGCAATGGGATCTGCTTGTCACCGGTGAACAGGAATTTCAGTGATTCGGCCACGTCCAGCCCGGCCAGCTCCATGATCAGATTGCCGACATGGCCGCGGCCGATCCCGACCGCCACCGTGCCATCGGAACTGCCCAGCATGGCGGCGATGGAATTGCCCTGTCCGGTCAGCTTGACCTCACCACTGATGCCGCCGGAGGCCTGCTCGGCCAGTGTCGCATCGGGGAACAGCTTGCCCAGCTGCACGTTGCGGATGGTGGCCTGCAACTGCGTGGAAATAGCCTGCTTGCGGGCATCCATCCGGATCGTGCTGCGGATATCACCGCCGGCCACACCGAAGTTCAGCGGTTCCAGGCGCAGCAGCCCGTCATTGAGTTTGAGGTGCGCATCCATGTCATCCAGCGGCAGTGCCGGTGAATTGATCCGCTGCGCTTTCCAGCGCACATCGGCATCCATCGCGCGCAGCTTGGACAGGTTGTACGGCGTATCCGGCAGCACCTTGGCACTGGCTGCCAGCGCGGCCGCCTTCGCCTTCTGCTCGGCGTTGGCAGACTCCCCTGCGCCGGTCTTCGGCGGTGCCCCGATGAAGCCGGCCAGATCGTCGAAGTCCAACCGTTTGGAGACCAGATCGGCCGTCAGGAACGGCCGGTCACCGCTCACATCGATCTGCGCGGTCCCGCCCAGATCGCTGTCACCGGCGGTACCGGTGAAATTCTCATAGCGCCAGATCGCATTGTCGCGCTTCAACCGACCCTTGAGCCGGTAGGGCGGGGTGGAGGGAATCGCCACGCCGATCAGCGGGAACAGATCCTCCATGTCCTGCCCGCTCAGCATCAACTCCAGATCGAACACGCGCAACTGGAACGGATTGGTCAACGTCCCACTGGCGATCGCGTGCGTATTGCCGGCGCGCCCATCCAGATGGATGCGGAACGGATGCCCGGTATTGGTCAGCTCCAGCGGCGACTCGGTATTGCCCGCCAGCGAGAACGGATTGCCCTGCCAGCGCCCTTTGCCCTTCACCAGCAGCGGCGGACCACTGTCCTTGTCGCGTGGCTTGCCACTGTCGAGCGACACCAGCACATCGGTCCGGCCCGCCGCATCCCGGAACTGCAGCCGCCCATCATCGACCAACAACCGCTGCAGCACCGGCGGATCACCGTCGCTCGGCCCCAGGAAATCCCAATTGCCCGGCTGATTCTTCTCCGGGGCCGTTTCCAGCAACAGATCCGGCCGCGTCAACCGGATCTCCGGAATCCGTACCTGCCCACGCAGCAGCGGCCACACCCGCACATCGATCTCCACCCGATCCGCCGTCGCCATCTGCGGCTGCTTGGCCCACGTCGCATTCGCAAAGGTCAGCCCATCGCCCCGCACCGTCGTCACCCGGCCCAGATCGACATCCAGATCCCCGTTGATATGGAACTCCCGCCCCGTCTTGGCCTGCACCGCCCGTTCCACCGGCCCCTTGAACCAATTCCAATCCCACAACGCGATCAGGATCAGCAGCGCAGCGAACAGAAACACCAGGATCGCCAACCACCGCTGCCCCCGCTTGCCAGGACGACGCCAGCGCCAGCGGGAACGGGAAGGAGCCTCGGACGGAACAGGGGAGGGCACAGTATTCACATCCCCATGGTTGCCCTTGCATCGTGCAGGCAACGCGAAGCATTGGTAAGGGTAGTGTCAGGGTGAGGCGTGTCGACCATCGGGGTCGCCGTTGTAGACGCCTTCGGGAGGCGCGGCGCGGTCCCCATGTGAGGCAAGTCTCGGCATCCGATCCAGCCAGGATCTTGACCTTCCCAGGCCACCAGCCAGCCGTGAGCAGGGCGGTGCGGGTGGGTTGGCGGGACCATGAGCGCCATGAATGGCGCGACATGAGCCTCCATGGATGGATTCACGGCGTGTCCCGCCAACCCACCCGTGCCGACCCCGCCTGGCGCATTCCTGACGCCCGAGTCGCTCTTGCAGTTGTTCTTGCTACTGCGGGTGCCGTTGCCGTTGCTCTTACCTGGCAGGAACAGGGCAGTCAGAGAATCTGCGCAGTCACCGCAACGAAGTGGCACACACTCCCGCCGATGACGAACAGATGCCAGATCGCATGCGAATACGGCACCGACTCCCGGTGATAGAACACCGTCCCCAACGTATAGAACACACCGCCCGCCAACAGCCACCCCAGCGTCCACGCATCCAGCGAATGCCACATCGGCTTGATCGCCACCATCACCATCCAGCCCATCGCGATATAGATGATCGTCGACAGCAGCTTGAACCGGCCGGTATAGAACAGCTTGAACACCACCCCGAACAGCGCCAGCGCCCAGATCGCGGTGAACATGCCCCAGCCCCACGGCCCCCCGCGCAGACCGATCAGCGTGAACGGCGTGTACGTACCGGCGATCAACAGATAGATCGCACAGTGATCGAACACCTTCAACCGGCCCTTGGCGACCGGGTGCTGGATCGCGTGATAGAGCGTGGACGCCGTATACAACAGCAGCAATGCCACCCCGAACACGATCGCGCTGGCCAGCTGCCAGCCGTCGCCATAGATGGCGGCCAAAGTGATCAGTACCGCACTGCCAGCCAGTGCAGCGACGGCGCCAAGCCCGTGGGTCAGGGCGCTGGCGATTTCTTCTCGAACGGAAACGACAGAGGTCATGGCGATGATCGGATGTGCGGGGAGGGGGAGCCCGCTCCCCCCTATCATCGCCGCGATGGCGCGCGCATGCACGCGCGCCTGTTCAGCCGGTAGATCGGCCGAGCGATCAGCTGACCGAGATGCTGTGCGCGGCTTCGCGCGTGGCCGCGAAGCGAACCTCCGGCGCGCGCTCCTGCGCCAGCTGCAGGTTGACCCGCGTCGGTGCCAGGTACACCAGCTGGCCGGCCGCATCGATGCTCAGGTTGCCCGCGTTCTTCTCGCGGAACTCTTCCAGCTTCTTCTCGTTGCTGCAGGTGACCCAGCGCGCCGTGGTCACGCTGACCGGCTCGAAGGTCGCTTCCACGCCGTACTCGTCCTTCAGGCGATACGCCGCCACATCGAACTGCAGCACACCCACCGCGCCCAGGATCAGGTCGTTGCTCATCAGGGGGCGGAAGAACTGCGTCGCGCCCTCTTCGGAGAGCTGCGCCAATCCCTTCTGCAACTGCTTGAGCTTGAGCGGATCGCGCAGGCGTGCGCGACGGAACAGTTCCGGGGCGAAGTTCGGGATGCCGGTGAAGCTGACCGCTTCGCCTTCGGTGAAGGTGTCACCGATGGAGATCGTGCCGTGGTTGTGGATGCCGATCACGTCGCCCGGCCACGCTTCGGCGGCGATCTCGCGGTCGCTGGCCATGAAGGTCAGTGCATTGGCCAGCTTCATTTCCTTGCCGGTGCGCACATGGAAGGTCTTCATGCCGGCCACGAAACGGCCCGAGCACACGCGCATGAACGCCACGCGGTCGCGGTGCTGCGGGTCCATGTTCGCCTGGATCTTGAACACGAAGCCGGTCAGCTTGTTTTCCTGCGGCGCGATGACGCGGCCGGTGGTGGCGCGCGGCTGCGGCGAGGGCGCGTGCTCGACGAAGAAGTCCAGCAGCGGCTGCACGCCGAAGTTGTTCACACCCGAGCCGAAGAACACCGGCGTCTGCTTGCCGGCCAGGTAGGCCTCCACGTCGAACGGATGGCTGGCGCCCTGCACCAGTTCCAGTTCGTCGCGCAGGTCGGCCAGCATGCGCTCGCCGATCTTCTCGGCCAGCCCCGGCGAATCGATCGAGGGGAAGATGGTCGAATCCTGGCGGGTGAAGTTGCGGCCCTGTTCGTACAGGTGCACCTCACCGCTGATCAGGTGGACCACGCCCTTCAGGCGCTGGCCCATGCCGATCGGCCAGGTGACGGGCGCGCACTGGATGCCGAGCACGCTTTCCACTTCATCCAGCAGATCGATCGGCTCCTTGCCCTCGCGGTCGAGCTTGTTGATGAAGGTCATGATCGGCGTGTCGCGCAGCCGGCAGACTTCCATCAGCTTGATGGTGCGCTCTTCCACGCCCTTGGCCACGTCGATCACCATCAGCGCCGAGTCCACCGCGGTAAGCACGCGGTAGGTGTCCTCGCCGAAGTCGGCATGGCCGGGGGTATCGAGCAGGTTGACGATCTTGCCTTCGTAGGGGAACTGCATCACCGAGGAGGTGACCGAGATCCCGCGCTCCTTTTCCAGCGCCATCCAGTCGGAGGTCGCATGGCGCGCGGCCTTGCGGCCCTTGACCGAACCGGCCATCTGGATCGCACCGCCGAACAGCAGCAGTTTTTCGGTCAGCGTGGTCTTGCCGGCGTCAGGATGGGAAATGATGGCGAAGGTGCGGCGGCGCGCAGCTTCGGTAGCGACTTCGGACATGGCGTGACGCGCCCGCCCGGGGCGCTTTTCATGGAGATAAGCCGCCCAGTATAGCGGGGGCGGGCGTGGCCGGGGTCAGGGCAGGGCGGAGGCGCCGGTCTCGCCCGTGGTGCGGGCGAAGTGCAGCTCGCCTTGTGGGCTGACGATCCGTGCCGGGATCGAGCGCAGCCGCATCCCGGCATTGACCTGGACCGCGAAGTGCAGATGGGGCGCGGCGCTGTAGCCGGTGTTGCCCGATAGGCCGATGCGCTGCCCCGCCTGGACCTGCTCGCCCGGGCGGACCAGCACGCCGTGGTGCTGCAGGTGGGCATACACGGCCATGCTGCCGTCCTCATGCAGCACCCGCACCAGGTTGGCCCGGCCCAGATCGTGGTCCCGGTCCTGCCCATGGCCCTCATACCCGGCCTGGATCTGCATGACGGTTCCTGCGCGCGCGGCGAGTACCGGCGTGCCCTCGGGCAGGGCGAAGTCGATGGCCTCGCGGTTCTCTGTATCGCTGTGACTGAACTGCCCCCACGGTGCCTGGCTGACCTGGATGCGCGCGGCATCGAACGGCAGCTGGTAGGTCACGTCCTGCGGGCGCGCGCCCGGGTCGCCCGGAACGGCCGTCAGATCCAGGCGGATCGTGGTACTGCCGGCCGGCGGCTGCAGGCGGGTCACCACGATGCTGGCGCCTGCGGCGACCACCGTCTGAAGGGGGAGCCCCGGTAGCGCGGGGGCGCCGGCGGCGGGGCGCAGTTCGACCTGGACCGGCCCGGCCACGCGGTTGTCGACCCGGGCCTGCCAGCGGTCGCCAGCCCCTTCCAGGGCCACCACGGCCAGGGCCGGCGCGTCCACGCCAGCGGCCCGCTGCGCTGGGGTGGACGCGGCAGGTCGATCGACCTGCCAGCCCTCCCGCCAGTTCGCACCCGGGCCGGCCGAGGCGCTCAGCACCGGGATCATCATCAGCGTCAGGGCAGTGAAACGTAGGCAGCGCAAGGCGTCGGCCGGGCAGGGAGGATCCCGGAGTATGCGCGACTGATGATCATCTGGAATATATATCGCTTCATGCCGATGAAGGGATTGACATGGGCCGGAAGCGCTGGCATCGTGGCTCCACCATCGAGACCGGCAGAGGGACAGGCCCTTTGAAGCCGGGGCAGCCCGCAGACGCGAAAGCGACCTGCGTAGGTGCCAAATCCTGCGGAGACCGTTGGTGTCTTCCGAAAGATGGTTCGAACCGTGCACCGTGCGTGCGCTTCGAACGCGAGCTCCGCGAAAGCTCGATGGCCGTTTTCCTACTTTGGATACCGCCATGAGCTTCGCCACCGCCGCCCCTGTCGCCACCGACTCCCTCGCCCCGCTCAGCGTCCCCGTCGACGCCGGGCTGAACGCCGTGCGCGGCGATATCGCGGCGGTGCTGTCGATGCGTCACGGCGGGCCGCGGCCGGTACGCCTGCGCTACGAATGCGTCGGCCGTGCCGATGCGCCGGTGGTGGTGCTGGCCGGCGGTATCTCCGCGCACCGCCATGTGGCGGCCAATGCCGAGTTCCCGGAAAAGGGCTGGGCCGAGGGCCTGGTGGCCGCGGGTCGCGCGCTGGATCCGGCCTCGCTGCGCATCCTGGCGTTCGATTTCATCGGCGCCGACGGCGCGCTCGATCTGCCGATCGATACCGCCGACCAGGCCGATGCGCTGGCGTTGCTGCTCGACCATCTCGGCATCGCCCGCCTGCAGTGCTTCGTTGGCTACTCCTACGGCGCGCTGGTCGGCCAGCAGTTCGCGATCCGTCACCGCCAGCGCGTGCAGAAGCTGATCGCGGTGAGCGGTGCGCATCGCCCGCACCCGTATGCCGCAGCCTGGCGCGCGCTGCAGCGCCGTGCGGTCGCGCTGGGTCAACTGCAGTGCGCCGAGAGCCACGGGCTGTCGCTGGCACGCCAGTTCGCCATGCTCAGCTACCGCACGCCGGAAGAATTCGGCGAGCGCTTCGATGCCGCGCCGGAAGTGGTCAATGGCCGCGTGCGCGTTGCCGCCGAGGACTATCTGGACGCGGCCGGTGCGCAGTACGTCGCCCGCACCCCGGTCGATGCTTATCTGCGCCTGTCCGAATCGATCGACCTGCACCGCATCGACCCGGCCGCCATCCAGGTGCCGACCGTCGTGGTCGCTGTGGAAGGCGATCGCCTGGTCCCGCTGGCCGACTGCGTCGGCCTGGTCGAGGGGCTGGGCCCGCGCGGCAGCCTGCGCGTGCTGCGCTCGCCGTATGGCCATGACGCCTTCCTGAAAGAAACCGATCGCATCGACGCGATCCTCGCCACCGCTTTTCGATCCCCCGGAGAAACCGCATGAGCCGTTCCGCTGGTACCGAGCCGTCCTGTAGCCGCGTCACCGCCGCCGTGCGTGCCGGCATCGACCGTGACACCGCCCACGGCGCGGTGACCCCGCCGATCGTGCTGTCCTCCAACTTCAGCTTCGATGGCTTCGGCAACAAGCGCCAGTACGACTACACGCGCAGCGGCAACCCGACCCGCGATCTGCTCGGTGAAGCGCTGGCCGAACTGGAAGGCGGCGCGGGCGGGGTGATCACCTCCACCGGCATGGGCGCGATCAATCTGGTGCTCAATGCGCTGCTGCAGCCCGGCGATACGCTGGTTGTGCCGCACGATGCGTACGGCGGCAGCTGGCGCCTGTTCAACGCATTGGCGAAGAAGGGCCACTTCGGCCTGATCACCGCCGACCTGACCGACCCGCGCTCGTTGGCCGACGCGCTGGCGCAGTCGCCGACGCTGGTGCTGATCGAAACCCCGTCCAACCCGCTGCTGCGCATCACCGACCTGCGCTTCGTCATCGATGCCGCGCACAAGGCCGGTGCCAAGGTCGTCGTCGACAACACCTTCCTGTCCCCGGCGCTGCAGCAGCCGATCAGCTTCGGTGCCGATGTGGTGCTGCACTCCACCACCAAGTACATCAACGGTCACAGCGATGTGGTCGGCGGGGCGGTGATCGCGCGGGATCCGGCGGTGCACGAGCAGCTGGTGTGGTGGGCCAACGCGCTGGGCCTGACCGGTTCGCCGTTCGATGCCTTCCTGACCCTGCGTGGCCTGCGTACGCTGGGTGCACGCTTGCGCGCACACCAGGAAAACACGGCGGCCGTGGTCGAGCTGCTGGCCGCCAGCGATGCAGTCGCCAGCGTGTACTACCCGGGCCTGGCCGATCACCCCGGCCACGCCATCGCAGCCCGTCAGCAGAGCGGCTTTGGCGCGATGCTGTCCTTCGAACTGGCCTCGTGCCCGGGCGAGGATCCGCATGCGGCGGTGCGCGCCTTCGTGGATGGCCTGCGCTGCTTCACCCTGGCCGAATCGCTGGGCGGCGTGGAAAGCCTGGTCGCGCATCCGGCGACCATGACCCACGCGGCCATGACCCCGGAAGCGCGTGCGCACGCCGGGATCAGCGAAGGGCTGCTGCGCCTGTCGGTCGGTATCGAGTCACCGGAAGACCTGGTGGCCGATCTGCAGGCCGGGCTGGAGCGCGCGCAGGTCGTGATCGACCAGCACCGGGACGTGCAGCGCCGTAAACAGGTGGATGCATGAGCGCCGTGCTGAACCTGCCGCTGGCGGCCCACCGCAAGCTGGCCCTGCTCGGCACCGGCACGGTCGGCACCGCCTTCGTGCAGCGGTACGCCGCCCTGCAGGATCGCGGCGTCACGCTGCCCTCGTTCTCGTGGCTGGCCAACTCGCGCACGGCGCGCGCCTGCGAACAGACCCCCGCCGATGAGCTCGTGCAGGCCAACCTGGCCGCGCGCGGTGCGGTCGCATTGCAGCCGTGGGCGGAAGCCGAGGGCCTGCGGCGCGGTGATGTGGTGGTCGATGCAACCGCCAGTGACGCGGTCGCCAATTGGCACGAACAGTGGCTGGCGCGGGGCGTGCACGTGGTGACCGCCAACAAGCTCGGCCAAGGCGCACAGTTGGCCCGTGCGCAGGCCATCGCCGACAGCGGCCAGCAGGGTGACGCGCGCTATGGCGACAGTGCCACCGTGGGCGCAGGCCTGCCGCTGCTGAGCAGCCTGCGCGCGCTGGTCGCTGGCGGCGACCGCATCCATCGCGTGGAGGGCGTGCTGTCCGGTTCGCTGGCGTGGTTGTTCCATCACTACGATGGCCAGCGTCCGTTCTCTGCGTGGGTGCGGGAGGCGGCCGAGGCCGGCTACACCGAGCCGGACCCGCGGGTGGATCTGTCCGGCGAAGATGTCCGGCGCAAACTGCTGATCCTGGCGCGGGCCAGCGGCATCGCGTTGCGTGCCGAGCAGGTACAGGTCGCCTCGCTGGTGCCGGAGGTACTCGCCGCGTTGCCGCCGGCCGATGCGTTGGCGCAACTGTCACTGCTGGATGCACCGCTGCAGCAGTATTGGCAGCAGGCCAACGAACAAGGCGATTGCCTGCGCTTCGTCGGTGGCTTCGATCACGACGGTGCTTCGGTGGGCCTGCGCGTCCTGCCGCGCGACCATCCGCTGGCCGGTGGGGCACAGACCGACAATCGGGTCGCGATCCACAGCGACCGGTATCACGCCCAGCCGCTGCTGATCCAGGGGCCGGGTGCCGGGGCGGAGGTCACTGCCGCCGCGTTGCTGGACGACGTGCTGGCGATCGTGCGGCGCTGATTGCCGCGCGATCCCATCAAGACACACGCTAGCGCCAGGCGTGGGCTGGCTGCGTCGGCGGAGAACGCTGAGGACGGCCGCTGCCAGCCATGGCGTGGCACTACCGGGTGGGCAGGTCAGTCGTGTTGTGAGATTGCCTTCAGCAGTGCCGCGTTGAACCGGGCGGGGTCCTGCACCTGCGGCGAGTGGCCCAGGTCTTCGAAACTCACCAGGGTGGCGCCCGGGATCGCCGCGGCGGCTGCCTTGCCCAAGGCGGGGTAGTTGCCCAGCGTCGCTTTCAGCGCCGGCGGTGCCAGATCACGACCGATCGCAGTGCGGTCGGTCTGGCCGATGAACAACGTGGTCGGCACCGTCAGCTTGGGCAGCTCATGGACGACCGGCTGGTTGAACACCATGTCCGAGGTCAATGCCTGGCTCCACGCCACCGCCTGTTTGCCAGGGCCGTCGTACATGCGCGACTGCATGCGCACCCACTGCTCGTACTCGGGCTTCCACTGGCCGTTGTAGTACACATCGAGCTGGTACTTCTTGATGCTCTCGAAGGTAGTTTTCAGCTCACCTGCATACCAGGCATCGACGCTGCGCCATGGCACGCCTTTGGCCTTCCAGTCTTCCAGTCCGATCGGGTTGACCAGCGACAGGCTGATCGTGCGCTGCGGATACATCAGTGCGAAACGTGCCGCCAGCATGCCGCCCATCGAATGGCCGACGATGTGCAGCTTGCCCTCGCCATAGCCCAGATGCTCCAGCAGCGCTTCGGTATTGGCAGCCAACTGACCGAACGAGTATTGATAGCGCTCGGGCTTGCTCGATTTGCAGAAACCGATCTGGTCCGGCGCGATCACCCGGTAGCTGGCCGCGCTCAGTGCCGCGATGGTGTACTTCCAGGTGGCTGCGCAGAAATTCTTGCCGTGCAGCAGCACGACCGTCCCGGCAAAGCCTTTGCCACCGGCGGGGACGTCGATGTAGGCCATCTCCAGCGGCTGGCGCTGGGACGCGAACCGGAAGATCTTCACGGGATACGGATAGTCGAAGCCTTCCAGCCGCGGGCCGTAGGTGTCGGCGGCCAAAGTGGTCAGCGGCAGGCAGGCAAGCAGGGCGGCAGCCAGGATGCGCATGGCGGTCTCCGGAACGGGGGAGCCCTGACTGTACCGGAGCGGCCGTGGAGGCGTGCCGATGATGCGACCGGGGGGGGGCAGCCGACCAACGGCCGGCGCTACCCCCGGGGACGGTCGATCAGCACTCGATGACGTTGACCGCCAGCCCGCCGCGGCTGGTTTCCTTGTACTTGTCCTGCATGTCGCGGCCGGTATCGCGCATGGTCTTGATGACCTTGTCCAGCGAGACCTTGTGCTTGCCATCGCCACGCATCGCCATGCGCGAGGCGTTGATCGCCTTGACCGCGCCCATTGCATTGCGCTCGATGCAGGGGATCTGCACCAGCCCGCCGATCGGGTCACAGGTCAGGCCGAGGTTGTGTTCCATGCCGATTTCAGCGGCGTTCTCGATCTGGCTCGGGTTGCCGCCGAGTGCAGCGACCAGCCCGCCGGCCGCCATCGAGCAGGCCACGCCCACTTCGCCCTGGCAGCCGACTTCGGCGCCGGAGATCGAGGCGTTTTCCTTGTACAGAATGCCGATCGCCGCCGAGGTCAGCAGGAAATCGAACACGCGCTGTTCGTTGGCGCCGGGGCAGAAGCGATCGAAATAATGCAGCACGGCCGGCAGTACGCCGGCAGCGCCGTTGGTCGGGGCGGTGACCACGCGGCCACCGGCGGCGTTTTCTTCGTTCACCGCCAGCGCGTACAGGTTGACCCAGTCCAGCGTGGTCAACGGGTCGCGCATCGCCGCTTCCGGTTTGGAGGACAGTTCGCGGTACAACGCCGGCGCGCGGCGGGAGACATGCAGGCCGCCGGGCAGGGTACCTTCCTGGCGGATGCCGCGCTCCACGCAGGCCTGCATGGCACTCCAGATCTCGCGCAGGCTGTCGCGGATCTCCTCTTCGGTGCGCCAGCACTTCTCGTTCTCGAACATCATCTGGGCGATGCTCAGGCCACTGCGTGCGGTCTGCGCGAGCAGCTCATCGCCGCTCTTGAACGGGTAGGGGAGCGGAGTTTCATCGGGCACGATGCGGTCATCGGCCGCGTCGTCCTGGTTGACCACGAAGCCGCCGCCGACGGAGTAGTAATCGCGCGTGGCGATCACCTGCTCATCCGCGCCGTACGCGGTGAAGCGCATGCCGTTGGTGTGGTACGGCAGCTTCTGGCGTTTGTTCAGGCCCAGGTCGCGCTTCTCGTCGAAGGCGATCTCATGCTGCCCCATCAGGCGGATGCGCTTGCTGCTGCGGATGCGCTCGAGCGTCTCGGGGATGATGTCCGGATCGATCAGGTTCGGGCGCTGGCCCTCCAGTCCGAGCAGCACGGCCTTGTCGGTGCCATGGCCACGGCCGGTCAGGGCCAGCGAGCCGTAGACATCGGCGCGGATGCGCACCACGTCCTGCAGATGGCCCGGATCGAGCAGCCAGCGGTGCACGAAACGTTCGGCAGCCTTCATCGGTCCCACGGTGTGCGAAGAACTCGGGCCAATGCCGATCTTGAAAACGTCGAACGTGCTGACAGCCATGATTGCCAAACTGCGGGTATCGGATGGAGCACTATTCTATGCTGTCGCAGGCGCCAGCCTTGAGTGCGGCGCAACATTTTCCAAGGTGGGTGGGCCGGTGTTTACCTTGTACCAGCGTGATGACTGCCATTTGTGCGACCAGGCCTTGACGGTGCTGGCGCAGGCCCGGGTGGCCGATCTGGACAGTGTGTTCATCGATGACGACACCGCGCTGGAGGCCCGCTACGGGCTGCGGGTGCCGGTGTTGCGCGATGCGCAGGGCCGCGAGCTGGACTGGCCGTTCGATGTGGCAGCGGTAGAGGCCTGGATCGGCTGACACGCAAGCGTCGCTTGGCGGTGCTGTATGCGGTAGTGCCGGCCGCTGGCCGGCTCCCGGGAGTCGATCATCGCGCGAGGAGCCGGCCAGCGGCCGGCACTACCGCCATCTGACGTTACTTCGCCTTCAGGACCACCTTCGTGCTGATCGCGGTCTCGTTCGGGATGGTCTTGGTATCGGCCCAATCACCGCCGCCCACGCCGAAGTCCAGGCGCTTGACCGTGGCCTTGCCGGCCAGCACCGGCTGGGCGCCCGGGGTCCAGGTGAAGGTGAGCGTGACCGGCTTGCTCACGCCACGCAGCTCCAACGTGCCGTCGGCGGCGTACTGGTTGTTGCCCAGCGAGCGGAACTTGGTGGCGCTGTACTTGGCCTGGGCGAACTTGCCCACGTTGAAGAAGTCCGCGCCCTGCAGGGTCGAATCGCGGTCGCTGTTGCCACTCTTGGCACCGGCCAGCGGAATGGTCACTTCCAGCTTGGCATCGTCCAGCTTGGCCGGATCGAAGCTGAGCTTGGTATCAAAGCCCGGGAAGGTGCCGGTGAACACTTCACCGTCGTACTTGGTGGCAAAGGCCAGCACCGAACCGGGTGCCTGCACGTAGTCGGCGGCCAGCACCGGGGCGGTGGCCAGCAGGCCGGCCAGGGCAGCGGCGACCGCGGCCGGGGAGGTGAGCTTGATGTTCATGGTCAATCCTTCTGGGGGGAGGCAAGCCAGCGCTGCGGGAGCATGCGCGCAAGCGTGGCATCGCGTTGGTAAAAATGGTGGTAAAGCGCGGCGCCGGCATGGGCCACGACCACGGCGATCAGCAGCCAGAAGCCCCACTCATGGATGGCGTGCGAGATCTGGGTGACACGTTCATCCGGCGCGCTCAGCTTGGGCACATCGACCAGGCCGAACCAGCGGAACGGACGCAGGCCACTGGCCGAGTCGTACAGCCAGCCCGACAGCGGAATGGCGAACATCAGCACGTACAGCAGCCAATGCGTGGCCGAGGCGACGCGCTCCTGCCAGGTCGGCGTGCCCGGCACCGGATGTGGCGCGCCCGCGTACAGACGCCACAGCAGGCGGGTCACGACCAGGGCCAGGACGGTGATGCCGATCGATTTGTGCATCGTGTAGACCCAGAAATACTTCGGGGTCCTGGGCAATTCGCCCATGGTCAGCCCGACGATGCCCAGGGCGAGGATCAACACGGCGATCAACCAGTGCAGGGTCTGGCTGACGCCGCCCCAGCGGGTCGGGGTGTTCTTGGCGGTCATGGCGTGGTCTCCTGGACCGGCTGTGGGGTATCTGAGTCAACCGGCGGGGCCGGAGTTCCCGGCGCATCGGTGGGGGTGGCGTCGGCGGGATCACCGGCGTTGCGATCGCGCACCGCCTCCGCTTCGATCCGCAGCTGCACCTCATCGCCGATCATCGAGGCCCAGCCGTCCACGCCGAAGGCGCTGCGGCTGAGCGTGGCGGTGGCCGAGAAACCGGCGGTGCGGCGGAACGGCGGCAGCGGATGACGCTTGAGCGCATTGAGGGTGACGGCCAGGGTGACCTCACGGGTCACGCCGCGTACGGTGAGCTGGCCGATGACGTTGGCGTGGTTCGGATCGATCGGTTCAACCCGGGTCGAGACAAACCGCGCCTCGGGGAAGCGCTCGCCGTCGAGCAGGTTGCGCGCCAGTGTGGCGGTGTTCCATTTGTCATCGCCCAGGTCCAGGCGCTGGATCGGCACGCTGACCTCCAGCCGCGCGCTGCGCCAGTCCTCCGGATCGAACACCAGCACGCCTTCGCTGCCGGACACGGTGCCCAGCGCGTGGGAGAAGCCGGCATGCTCCACCGCGAACAGCACACGGGTGTGCACCGGATCGAGCCGATAGCTGTCCGGGGCGGCGATGGCGAGCAGCGGCGTGGCCGCCAGCAGCAGGGAAAGGGTCAGGCGCTTGAGCAAGGCGCTGGCTCCATAAGGGTCTGGGGCGATCATACGCACAGCTGTGTCATGGGATGCAGCGTCATGGCTGCAACAGATCGTGGTGCGCCCGACAACAGCACGGGCGGCCAATGCTGCCTTCCTTGCACGGGACGGAAACAGCCCGTTCCATCCGCGGCAGCCGCCCCCAGAATGCGGACACCGTCCTGATCGCTGTGTGACAATCCGCACCAACAGGGAGATCCGGATCGATGAGCACGCGCCGCTGGGGTGCAGGCATCGTGCTGTTGGGGCTGTGGTTGTGCGCAGTGCCGTCAGTGTTGGAAGCCGCAGGGACATCGGCAGAGACGCCACGCTTGCGCCGCCTGGGTGCGGCCGAAGGCATGCCGTCGCGCATGGTGCTGGCGCTGGCACAGGATCGCCAAGGCTATGTCTGGGCCGGTACCGATGATGGCCTGGCCCGCGTGGACGGGGTCGGCCTGCGGGTCTGGCGGCACGATCCAGCCGAGCCCGGCTCGCTACCCGGCAACGAAGTGGAAACCCTGCTCATCGATCCACAGGATCGTGTCTGGGTAGGCAGCAATGGCGTTGGCCTGAGCATGCTCGGCCCCGACCGCAGCGCGTTCGCGCGGTTCCCCGAGCTCAATGCGGCGTGCGAGGGCCAGTTCTGGTCGCTGGCCTATGCCGCGCAATCGCTGTGGATCGGCACCAACCAGCACGGCATATGCCGGCGCAGCGAGGACGGGACGCTGGTCAGATACCAGGCCGACGCGAACGATCCGCGCAGCCTGCCCGACAACACCATCTACAGTCTGTTGGCCGATCCGCAGGGGCGGGTCTGGGTGGGGACCTCCAACGGTGTCGCCCGCTGGGATGGCGACCGCTTCACGCGGATCGCGCCGGCCCTGCTGGGCGGTAAAAGCGTATTCCGCCTGACCCGAGAGCCCGATGGCACCGTATGGGCGGGCACCGAAGGCGGGTTGTTCCAGATCGGTGCCGACGACCAGGCCCATCCGGCGCCCTGGAAGCTCAGTGCCGATGTGCGTGCGGCCACGGTGATCCACGATCGCAATGGCGGCTATTGGCTGGGCACGGCCGATGGCCTGTACCGCGGCGACGCGAGTGCGGTGCGGCTGCTCGCCGGCGACGCCGGCAGTGGCTTCCTGACCGCACGCAGCGGTGTGCTGGACATGCTGCAGGATCATGAAGGCGGCCTGTGGGTCGCGATGCTGACCCAGGGGCTGGCGTATCTGCCGCCGGACTGGAAGCGCTTCTCCAGCTGGTACCAGCTCGACGGCAAGCCATTGGACAGCGTCTATCTGCTCGGCGCGGCCGCGCGGGGCGATACCTATTACATCTCAGGTGCGCACGGCCTCTATACGCTGGATGCGCAGGGCCAGCTGCGCCAGATCGCCGACGACAAACAGATCGGGGTTGGGGCCGCGTGGTCGCTGCTGCCCCGCGAGGACGGCGCGGTGTGGATCGGTCGCGCGGGTCGTTTGAATCTGTACCAGCCGGCTACCGGCATGCTGCGCGAATGGAAGATCGGCGGTGGTGCCGATGTGCGCCAACGCATCGATCTGATCCGCCAGGCGCCCAATGGCGAGCTGTGGCTGTCAATCATGAACTTCGGCATCCAGCGCCGGGATGCCCAGGGCAACGTGCTCGATACCATCCGCAATGACCAGCACCGTGGGCTGACCGAGAACCCGGTTGAGCAGATGGTGTTCGATCCGCGTGGGCAGCTCTGGGTGATGGGCGACAGCATGGGCCTGATGCGGTGGCGCGATGGCCGCTTCGAGCAGGTGCCGGGCATTTCCCGCGGCAGCATCTACGATGCGGCCTGGACCGGCCCGGATGAACTGTGGCTGGCACGTCAGGGCGCGCTGGAGCGCTATCGCTGGGATGGGCTGAGCATGAGCCTGCGCGAACGTGTCGGCGCTGCCCAGGGCATGCCCGCTGTGTCGATGGGCGGGCTCGCGCTGGGCAGTCACGGGCAGGTCTGGGCAACCACCCCGCGTGGGTTGATCTGCTGGCAGGGCGCCGAGCGTCGGCTGCGCTTGTATGGCGAACGCGATGGGCTGCCGGATGTGGAGTTCAGCAACCGCCCACCGGTGCAGGCGCGCGATGGTCGCGTCCTGGCGGTCACCGCGACCGGGTTGGTCGGCTTCGATCCGGATGCGGCGGACATGCTGTTGCCGCCATCGCAGCTGGTGATCGACAGCGTGCAGGTCCGCCGCGACGATGCCGAAGGGCAGCAGATGCTGCCGACGCAGGCACCGATCGTGCTGGGGCCGCA
This sequence comes from Stenotrophomonas sp. IS26, assembly GCF_054188265.1. Lineage (NCBI taxonomy): Bacteria > Pseudomonadati > Pseudomonadota > Gammaproteobacteria > Lysobacterales > Lysobacteraceae > Stenotrophomonas > Stenotrophomonas sp. IS26. The sequence goes on along the minus strand of NZ_JBSZJV010000006.1, from coordinate 58,900 downwards.
GGACCGCGATCTGATCGTGTCCGCGCGTCTGCTTTCATTCGCCAACCCACACGGCAACCGCTACCGCTACCGGGTCTCCGGGTATGACCAGAACTGGGTGATGCAGGCGGCCGACGGCGAGCGCCTGCTGTCGCGCCTGCCGTCCGGAAGCTACCGCATCGAGGTGCAGGCGGCGACCCCGCAGGGCGCCTGGACGCCGCCCCGTACCCTGGAGCTGGAGGTGCGCCCGCCGTGGTGGCGCAGTGGCTGGGCGGTCGTGGGCTACGTGCTGCTCGGTCTGATCGGGGTCGCAGCGCTGGCGTATGTCGCGCGTGCACGCCTGCGCCGCCGCCAGCAGTGGCAGTTGACGGTGCACAAGCAGCAGTTGGCGGAGCAGGCCTCGCAGGCCAAGAGCCGGTTCCTGGCCACGCTGGGGCACGAAGTGCGCACACCGATGACCGGTGTGCTGGGCATGAGCGAGCTGTTGCTGTCCACCACGCTGGATGAGGTGCAGCGCGGCTATGCCGGCTCGATCCAGCATGCGGGCAAGCATCTGCTGCGTCTGGTCAACGATGCGCTGGATCTGGCCCGCATCGAGGCAGGGCGGCTGGAACTGGATCTGCGGCCGTTCGATCTGATGTCGTTGCTGGATCAGGTCGAGGCGTTGATGGAGCCGATGGCCCATCACCGTGGCCTGGCGTTCGAGCGCAGCTTCAACCTGCCCGGCCCAGTGCAGGTCAGCGGCGATGAGATGCGCGTGCGGCAGATCCTGATGAACCTGCTCGGCAATGCGATCAAGTTCACCGAACATGGTCATGTCGGGCTCGGTGTCGAGCTGGCCGATGACGGGCGCGCGATCATCTTCGAGGTCTCCGATACAGGGCCAGGCATCAACCAGGACCAGCAGGAGCGGTTGTTCCATCGCTTCGAACAGGCGGACGGTCCCCGCACCGCGTCGCGTTATGGCGGCAGCGGCCTGGGCCTGGCGATCTGCCAGGAACTGGCGGTGGCGATGGGCGGCCGGATCGAGATCGACAGCCGGCCGGGTGATGGGGCCCGTTTCACTGTATCGCTGCCGCTGCCGTGGACCGTACAGCCGGTTGGCACGCCACGTGACCCGGGCCAGGAGACGCGCACGCAGCTGCCACCGCTGCGCATCCTGCTGGTGGAGGACGATGCCACCGTGGCCGATGTCATCGCCGGTCTGCTGCGCACCCGCGGGCACGACGTGGTGCACGTGCTGCATGGCCTGGGGGCATTGTCAGAAGTAGCGGCAGGCAGCTTCGATGTAGGTCTGCTCGATCTGGACCTGCCGGCGCTGGATGGCATTGCGATTGCCGCGCAGCTGCGCGCGATGGGCTATGAGCTGCCCCTGATCGCGGTGACTGCGCGCTCGGATGCTTACGCCGAGCAGCAGGTGCTGGCCGCCGGATTCAATGGCTTCCTGCGCAAGCCGGTGACCGGCGACATGCTGGTGGATGCGATCGTGCAGGCGCGCGCGGGCAAGTCACTCCGGTACTGAGTGCTCGCGGTTCCGCGGCCACGATTGTCGCGATGTTTCGCAATTGCTCTATTGATCGAAAAGTTCATTCATCGACCTGTGACGCGGTACCGGCCTGATCGGCTTCGTTCCGATGGCTTCGGCCTATCGTGCGGTTCACGCTGCGAAGGATGGTCGGGGTAGGGAGTGTCAGAGGGCCGATCCGGACAGGGGGGCGGGCGCTGGGCAGGCCGGATGCTGGTGGTCCTGCTCTGGCTGCCGATGGTTGCCGCGGCGGGTACGCTTGTCACGTTGCCGTGGCCACGCCCACTCGGTCCGGCCGACGCGCTGCCGACCCCGGTGATCCGTGCGGTCGACGAAGACCGGGAAGGCTACCTCTGGTTCGCCAGCGATGATGGTCTGCTGCGCTTCGATGGCCATCGCTTCCGCGCATGGCGACGGGAACAGGGCCTGCTCGATCTGGACCTGCGCGCGCTGCATGTCGATGCGCAGGATCGGCTCTGGCTGGCCACCGCCTCCCAGGGGCTGGTGAAGCTGTCCGCTGATCGAAGCGTGTTCCAGAGCATGCCCGGGGATGCGGCCGCGGTACTGCCGCGCACTGGCATTGTGCAGGTGACCAGTACGCCTGATGGCACGCTCTGGGTGGGCACTGTCGCGGACGGTTTGTTTGCACGGCAGGCCGATGGCCGTTGGTGCGCCGTCCCCTTACCGCACCCGTTCGGACGCGCGCTGCGGGTGAATGCCTTGGCCGTCGACCGCGACGGCAGCCTGTGGGTCGGCACCTCGCACGGGGTGTTGCGTCGTGCAGGCACGCACTTCGTCGCCGTGCCGTTGCGGCGCGGTGGGCGGGTGGATGTCCAGTCGCTCTGGCCCGATCCGGACGGCGGTGTGTGGGCCGCCACCCGCAGCGGCGTGCACCGCTGGGATGCCGTTGGCACACCGCGGGTGCCGACGGCGCCCGGCATGCCGGTACTGCGCAGCCGCGAAGGCGAATTGTGGACCACCGATGCAACCGGCCTGGTACGGCACCCTCACGGACGCGCACCGCAGCCAGTGCCGCTGCGCGACCTCGACGGCACGATCCGCAGGCCCGCAGGGGTGAGTCATGCCTTGCAGGACCGGGTCGGTGGGGTGTGGTGGATCGGGCAGGGGCGGGGACTGTGGCATCTTCCTGCGCGCTGGCGCCAGTTCACCCTGCTGCCCGCGGCCCGGGATGGCTGGCCCGGCCTGGATGCGCACTACGTGCTGGCCTTGGCAGCGTCCGCCGGCGAACGGGTGTGGATCGCCGGTGACAATGGGCGTGTGCAGCGCGTGGATGTGCGGACCGGACAGAGCGATGCCGGATTCCACTACCGGCCCGAACGGCTGCACCCCGAGGCAGTGGGCATGGCCGAAGATCGTCACGGGCGGCTCTGGTTGACCAGCGGCAACACCCTGTCTCGATACACGCCCGGCACAGGCCAGTTGCGGCATTGGTTGCTGGGTTGGGAGGGCAGTACGGGCGCGGTCGATCTGGAGTCCTGCCGCGACGGCTCGCTGTGGCTGGCGCGTGTTGACCGGATCCAGCGACGTGATGCCGACGGCGCGCTGCAGTTGTCCGCTGTTCCACAGGCACTTGGCCTGATGCCCCCGGCGAACGGCCCGCAACTGCTGTGTACCGACGACGGCGTGCTGTGGGCAACCGATCGCACCGGGCTCAAACGCTGGCTGCCAGCGCAGGAGCGTTTCGCGGCGGTCGACGGTGCCCCGCAGGACGACGTGGGCGCAATCGCGCGGGGTGCGGATGGCGACTACTGGATCAGCAGTCCAGGCGTGTTACGGCGTTACCGGTGGGATGGGCAGCGGCTGCGCAAGACACACAGCTTCGGCGTGGTACACGGTTATCCGCACCTGCTGGCACGGGCGCTGGTGGTGGACGTGCGTGGCGTGGCGTGGGCCGGTGGCACCCGTGGCCTGATCCGGGTCGACCCGCATGGCGGCGGCATACGCCAGTTCGGCAGCGACGATGGCCTGCCCGGACATGACGTGTTGCCGCGCCGGATGGTACGCACCGCCGGGGATCATGTGGTCGCTGCCGTACACGAAGGCGGTGTGCTGCTGTTCGATCCGGCCACGATCGTGCGCCCGGCGGGGCATGCCGGGCTCGTGGTCCACGCAATCACCGCGCGGCGCGGCAACGTGCAGGTCACCCTGCCGGTCGGCGTTGCGCCGGTGCCGCTGTCCGGCGGCGATCGGCACGTGCGCGTATCCGCGCGCCTGTTGTCCGGCGGCGAACCCTCGCGCGTGCGCTACCGGTTCCGGTTGCAGGGGCACGACGCGGACTGGCAGGAGAACGGTGCTGCGGGGCAGCGCGTGTTCGAGCGCTTGCCGGTGGGTCTGCAGACGGTGGAGGTCCAGGCGCGGCAAGGCGATGGGGATTGGTCGCCGATTCGCCGCATTGCGCTGCAGGTGGTTCCGGCCTGGTGGCAGACGCGGACCGCGCGGTACGCGGCGGTGGCCGGTGGAACGGCGGCGCTGTGGCTTGGGGCCTGGGGCGGGCTGGCGCGGCGCCGGCGGCAACGCCGCTGGCGCCGGCTGCATGCGCGGCAGCACCGCGCCGAGCGGGCGTCCCTGCAGCGCACCCGTTTCCTGGGGACGTTGGGCGCCCGCATACGCGTCCCGATGACCGTGGTGCTGGGCTGGAGCGAGCTGCTGCAGCGTACGCAGCTCACACCGGCGGAGCGGAGCCAGGTCGACAGCCTGCACTACGCCGGCGCACATCTCCTGCGGCTGGTGGATGACGCCCTGGACATGGCCAGCATCGAATCCGGTCAGCTGCAGTTGCAGCCGGGCCCCTTTCTGCTGCAACGGTTGATCGAAGAGGTGCACGCGCTGTTGCTCCCGGTAGCGCAGGGCAAGTCGCTCGCGCTGGTGTGGCACAGCACGCTGCCGGCGACGGCGGTTTTCATAGGCGACGCCCCGCGCCTGCGCCAGATCCTGCTCAATCTGCTGGGCAACGCACTGAAGTTCACCGCACAGGGAGAGGTGCGACTGCAGGTACAGTGCGCAGGCCAGGACCAGGACGTGCTGCTGCGGGTTGTCGATACCGGCCCGGGCATGACCGCAGCGCAGTGCCAGCGCCTGTTCCAGCGTTTCGAACAGGCCGACGGGGCACAGACGGCCGCGCGTTACGGTGGCAGCGGCCTGGGGCTGTCCATTTCCCGCGACCTGGCCCTGGCGATGGGCGGTGACATCACGGTGACCAGCCGTCCGGGCGACGGCGCCTGCTTCCAGGTGCGATTGCCGTTGCCGCGCAGCGATGCCATTCCCAGCGATGCACCATCGTGCGCACCACAGGATGCGAACGGCGTCGGCGAGCTGCGGGTGCTCGTGGTGTATCCGGCCACGAGTGTGACCGATGTTCTGCGCGCTCTGCTCGGCTCGCTCGGCCATGTGGGGCTGTGCGTGCCCGGGCTGGAGGCCATGCCCAAGGCACTGAGGGAGCACGGGCGCTGGGATGTCATCGTGGTTGACCCGGTCCTGTGCGTAGGCGGCGAGCGGGCGGGCGCATGGTTATCGCGCCGCTGGCCGGGGATCCCCAGGGTGGCCCTGACACCGCGCGCGGACATCGGCGCCGAGCGTGAGGCGATTGCGGCGGGGTTCGACCTGTTCCTGCGGCTGCCGGTGAGCCGGGCGACTCTGACGGCGTGTCTGGCCCGATGCCGGCGCGGCGCATGAGCCGGGGCGGCATGCTGCGGTGTCTGTTCGCGCTGCTGTGCTGCCTGCTGCCGGCCGCCGTGCTGGCGTTCCCGAGTCCCGCAGTACGCATCACGACCGTGGATGGGTTGCCATCAAATGTGGTGCATCAGATCGTGGAGGACCGGCAGGGCTACCTCTGGTTCGCCACCGGCGATGGCCTGGCCCGCTATGACGGCAGTGGTTTCCGCGTCTGGCGGATGGAGCATGGGCTGGCCGACAACGAGGTCCGCAGCATCGCGCTGGATGCCTGCGATCAGCTCTGGATAGGCACGGCCAACGGCTACTTACAGCGCCTGTCGGCCGATCGCCAACAGTTTGCGCGGTGGGCAGGGCCGTCCGCCCCGGCGATGGCGGCCAGTCCGGTGCTGGCAATCCAGCCGATGGTCGACGGCAGCGTCTGGTTCGGCACCCGGGATGCCGGGCTGTTCCGCCTCACCCGCGATCGTCGCCTGCACCAGTACCTGCCCGCGACCGATGGCCGCGGCCTGCCATCGGCCCGGGTGGAGCACCTGGTTGCCGATGCCCAGGGCGCTGTGTGGATCGGCAGCGCTGCGGGCCTGGCCCGCTGGCAGGAGGGCCGGTTCCAGTCACCGACGACGCTGGGGGCATCGTCCGCGGCGGTGACCGCCCTGGGCCTGGACGCGCAGGGGCGGTTGTGGTCGAGCACCGCAGAAGGCACCGTGCGGCGGCAGTTGCCGGCGTGGCAGATACAGCGCGAGGGGCGCGAACGCGGACGCTGGCTCGGCCATAGCCGCGCAGGCGGGGACTGGTTCGCTGACGGGTCGACGCTGTGGTGGCAGGACTGGCAGGGGCAGCATCGTCACGCGCTCACTCTGCCGAGATTGCAGGGGCCCAATGAGCCGCGCATCGTGCGCGTGCTGGAGGATCGCCAGGGACGGGTCTGGCTGCTGGGCACTCATCAGGGGGTCTGGCGGCTCGGCGCGCAGTGGCGCCACCTGGAGCGCTTCGCCGCGCCCCTTGCCCACGCCTCCACCGCACCGGGCGGGCTGGCCCCTGCCGCCGACGGGCAGGCGTGGTGGGTGCGCGATGGATGGTTGACACGCATTTCGCCGGAGCACGGATTCAACCGGCCGCGATGGGCCTATGCGCATGCACCCGAGCGCCCGGATCGCCATGTGGTGAGCGACGACGGTCACGGCGGCGTCTGGGTGTTCGCTGCGCCGTGGCTGACCCGTATCGATCCCGTGCGGGGACGGCAGCGGCGCTGGCGGGTGGGGTCCACCGGTGGCCCGGTGGCGTCGCCGCACGCCGCATTGCAGCAGTGTGGCGATCGGCTGTGGCTTGCCGGGAATGGCCGGTTGGAACAGCGCGCAGGTGATGGGCGCCTGCTGGGCAGTGCCACGTACGAGTCAGTGGGGCTGCGTCCCGGCACCGCGGCATTCGCCCTGCACTGTGACATCGCCGGGCAGGTGTGGCTGGGCGACCGCGACGGACTCAAGCAGTGGCAGCCCGCGGCCGGCCGTTTCGATCCCGTGCCGGGCGGCCCGCGACGGGAGGTCAGTGCCTTGCACCTGGATGCCGACGGCCGGCTATGGGTTGCTGATGTGGAGGGATGGACGGTATTCCGGAGCGACGCAGGTCGCCTGCATCCCACGCTGCGCCTGGATGCAGCGCACGGCCTGCCCGTGGCGCTTGCGCGGGGACTGGCCGGCGCCAGCGACGGGGCGGTCTGGGCGACTACCGCGCGCGGCGTGGTGCGTCTGGCGTTGGACGGTCGCAGTGCCAGGCTCTACACGGCCGACGATGGACTGCCGGTGATGGCATTGGACGACAGCCTGGTGGCAGCCGGCGGCCATCTGCTGGCGATGGATCAGACCGGCAACGTGCTTGCGCTGGATCCGGCCGGGATGTTGACGGCGACGGTGCTTCCCACCTTGGTCATCGACCGTGTGAAAGTGCGCCGCCAGCGGCGCTGGATCGAGTTGCCGGCCGCCGAGCCGCTGCGCCTGAACGCCGATGATCGCGACATCCAGCTGTCAGCGCGCCTGCTCAGCAGCAGCCAGGGGGGGGCCGTCGACTATCGATTCCGGCTGCGTGGCGAAGACCCGGAGTGGGTCCGTGCCGGACAACGCGGTACGCGCGGCTTTCCGCGCCTGCCCGCGGGCGAACATGTACTGGAATTCCAGGCGCGTGGCGAGGATGGGCGTTGGTCGCCGGTCCAGCAGACGCATCTGCAGGTGGCCTACAGCGGCTGGGCGCATCCCGGGGCTTGGGCGCTGCTGTGGATGGGCGCGCTCGCAGGGGCGGTGCTGGCAACCTGGGGATTGCGGCGTCACCGCGGACGTACAAACGCGTGGCGGGCGGCCACGCGCCGGCAGGCGCGGGCCGAACAGGCCGCGCAGGCCAAGGCGCGTTATCTGGCCACGCTGGGCCATGAAGTGCGGACGCCGCTGACCGGTGTGCTGGGCATGAGCGAGCTGCTGTTGGAGGCGCCGCTGCCCGCGGACGCGCGCGAACAGGTATTGCACATCCAACAGGGCGGACGTGCATTGCTGCAAGTGGTCGATGAAGCGTTGGAGAACGCCAGGCTGCAGGCCGGCAAGGTGACCTTGCAGCGGCGGCGTTTTGCCCTCGGGCCATGGTGGCTCGACGTGCATGCCGCGGTGGCGTGCGGTCTGGCGGTGTCCGGTTGCCAGCTGTCATCGGCACATCCACTGCCGGCCGACGCCTGTGTCGAGGGCGATCCGGACCGGTTGCGGGAGGCAGTGCAATGGCTGTCCTGCGGACTCGCCGCGCAGAGCGGTGCCACCCTGGTGACTCTGCGCATGGCCTGGCGACCAGGACGCACCGGTCTGCTGCTGGATGTCATGGCCGAGCCGGGCGCCTGTCCGTCTCCTCGGCTGTCCCGGGTGCGCGAGGCACTGGCCGATGTCGATGTGCTGGCTGATGCGATGCAGGGGCGGTTGTGTGTCCTGCAGCTGCCCGATCGTCGCTGGCAGGCCACATTGAGCGTCCCATTGGACCGTTGCCCATCGCTGCTGGCGGGTCAGGACGCGCAGGACATCGACGATGACATCGATGGTCTGCGGGTGTTGCTGGTGGAAGATGATCCTCTCGTTGCGCAGGTGGTCACGGGTCTGCTGCAGGTACGCGGCCACGTTGTCGTCCATGCGGAGCACGCGCTGGCTGCGCTGACTGCGCTGGCCCGCCCCGGCACGCAACTGATGCTGTTGGACCTGGACCTGCCGGGCATGGATGGACTGTCATTGCTGCGCCTGCTGCGTCAGCAGGGGCACCGCCTGCCGGTACTGGTGCTCACGGCGCGTCGGGATCCGGATCTTGAAGCGCAGGTCGTGGCCGCCGGGGGCGACGGCCTGGTGCACAAGCCGCTGCAGGGCGATGCGCTGCGGGCTGCGATGCAGCGGATGGGGCCGCCGGGTGTGGATCGTGCCGGTGCGGGGAACGGTTTACTATGCGGGGCGTTGCCCGACGACCGGGGTGGTCAGGGGCGGCAGGCCCGTTCCGGGCGGCGGCGGTGAATGAACGGATAGACCCGGGAGAGCCATTGGTGTTGCGAGTGCTGTGGCCGTTGCTTATCGGTCTGTGTGTGCTCTGGCCGACGCTTGCGTCGGCCCAGCCGGTACCGCCGACGCCGCGGCAACTCACCGTGTTCGATGGTCTGCCATCCAACACCGTCAACCGCATGGCCGAAGATCGCTACGGCTATCTGTGGATCGCCACCAACGATGGCCTGGCCCGCTACGACGGCCGGAATTACCGCATCTGGCGTGCCGAGGACGGCCTGCGCGACAACCACGTCTGGAGTGTGCACGTGGATGCGCGCAATCAGTTGTGGATCGGTACGGAGAATGCCGGCCTGGCGATGATGTCGGCCGATCGCCGCGAGATCCGCTTCTACGACCGTGACAGCCACCCGGAGATCGGCAGCAACACGATCTGGAGCGTGGCGTCCACGCCGGATGGAGCGATCTGGTTCGGGACCTACCAGGGCGGCCTGCATCGGCTGGAGCGCGACGGTACGCTCACGCGCTTCATGCCCGAGCCCGGCAATCCACGCAGTCTGCCGGCCGCATCGGTCGGCTCATTGGCCACCACGCTCGATGGCACGTTGTGGATCGGCTCGCAGGCCGGGCTGGCGCGCTGGACCGGACACGATTTCGACCTGATGCCCAGCGCGCAGCTGCCGGCGCGTGTCATCAATGGGCTCACCGCCGAGGCGGATGGCAGTCTGTGGATCAACAGCAATGCCGGGGTCACGGTGCGTCGGCCGGACGGTCGCTTCGAACCGGCGCCCTGGGCGGTGGCCGAAGGCGATCAGATCCTGGGCATGATGCTGCGCGACGAACAGGGCGGGTATTGGCTCGATACCCGCTCCGGCCTGGGCCGCGCCATGGACGGTCAGTTCCAGCAGGTGCCGCTGTACAGCGCGATCGCGCGTGGGCAGGTGCGCCCGAACTGGACCGGTGCCTATGAAGATCGCGAGGGCGGCATCTGGTTGGCCAGCACCAACGGCGGCCTGTGGCATCTGCTGCCGCGTTGGTGGCAGTTCTCGGTGCTGTCGCGGCTGGAAGATGATCCGGCCTCGCTGCGCAACGCGTATGTGCTGGGCATGGGCGCGGCCGCCGACGGGGGCGTGTGGACGGTCGGCACGCATGGTGCGCTGGACAAGTTCGATCCGGTGAGCGGGCGGGTCGAGCAGCACCGGACCTGGGTGGACGGCACGCAGTGGCTGCAGTCGGTGCTCGAAGATCCGCGCGGCCAGGTCTGGATCGGCTCCTGGGATGCGCTGTTGCGTTACGACCCCGGGCAGAAGCGCATACGGCGCTGGGGGCGCGATGCCGCGGTCGATGCGGCGATGGACGGCGCGATCGAATCCCTGGCGATCTGCGACGGCCAGCGCTTGTGGACCGCATCGGCCAATGGCCTGCAGCAGCGCGACCTGGAGGGACGCGTGCTGCACCGGGTGGCACTGGGCCATGCCGGGCTGAGCACGGGGCAGAACGTGCTGGATATCCGGTGCGGCCCGCAGGATCGGCTGTGGGTGGCCACCGGCCAGGGCCTGCTGCAGTGGGTGGCGGCGCGTTCGCGGTTCGAACCCCTGCCGGGTGGCCCTGCGGCAGGGGTCTACGCCATGGCGCTGGCCGGCGATGACACGGTGTGGCTGTCCGAGGACAGCAAACTCTCGCACTATGCCTGGCAGGGTGATCGGCTGACCCTGCAGGAAGTGATCGGCAGCAGTGCGGGCTACCCGGCGATCAACGCGACCGGGCTGGTGGTGGATCGGCAGGGCGTGGTGTGGGCAGCCAATGCACGCGGGCTGGTGCGGGTCGATCCGGAGGCCGGTAGTGTGCGCCAGTACGGCGTGCACGATGGCCTGCCCAGCCAGGAGTTCCGCCGCCGCACCCTGACGTTGACGCCGAGCGGACGCATCGTTGGCGGCACACCAGCCGGGGTGGTGGTGTTCGATCCGGCGCTGGTCAAGCCGGCGACCCGCCGTGCACCGCTGGTGATCGAACGGGTGGAGGTGCGCCGCGGCGAGCGCGTGCTGGACCTGACCCATGCGGTGCCGCTGGACATCGCCGACGGTGATCGCGACCTGCGGATCGTGGCGCGGCTGCTGTCCTTCGCCGATTCCACCTCCAACAACTATCGTTACCGCCTGGCCGGCTACGATCCGGACTGGGTTGAAGTGGGGCCGGGCGGTGAGCGCCTGTTCTCCCGTCTGCCACCGGGCCGTTACCGGTTGGAGGTGCAGGCACGCTCGGCCGACCATATCTGGTCGCGGGTACAGGTACTGGAGTTCCGCGTGCTGCCACCGTGGTGGCGCAGCCTGTCCGGACTGTTGCTGCTGACCTCGGCGGTGCTGTTGCTGCTCAGCCTGTTCGCCTGGTTGTACCGGCGCCGGCTGCAGCGCCGGCATGCCTATCAGCTGGCGCTGCAGAAGCAGGAGCTCGCCGAGCAGGCCTCGATGGCCAAGACGCGCTTTCTGGCCAATCTGGGGCACGAAGTACGCACGCCGATGACCGGGGTGCTGGGCATGAGCGAGCTCTTGCTGTCCTCGCCGTTGAACGCGCAGCAGCGCGGCTACACCGAGTCGATCCGGCATGCCGGCGAGCATCTGCTGCACCTGGTCAACGATGCGCTCGACCTGGCCCGGATCGAATCGGGGCGGCTGGAACTGCAGGCGCAGTCCTTCCAGCTGCAGCGGCCGATCGGCGATGTCTGTGCGCTGATGGCGGCACTGGCCGAACAGAAAGGGCTGCGGTTCGTGGTCGACAACACGGTATCGCCCGGCACGCGCACCATCGGCGATGAACTGCGTGTGCGTCAGATCCTGCTCAATCTGCTGGGCAACGCGGTCAAGTTCACCAGCCACGGCGAAGTACGCCTGACGCTGCGGGCGATCACGCCTGGCCGCGGGTTGCACATCGAAGTATCCGATACCGGACCGGGCATCAGCGCTGATCAGCAGGAGCGCTTGTTCCGTCGCTTCGAGCAGGCCGATGGCGCCCGCACCGCCGCGCAGTACGGGGGCAGCGGGCTGGGCCTGGCGATCTGTCGCGAACTGGCACTGGCCATGCAGGGGCAGATTGGCGTCCAGAGCCAGCTCGGCGTGGGCACGCGCTTCACGGTGACACTGCCGTTGCCGCTGGAGGCCGGGACGACCAACGCGAGCGGAACGGCCGAAGGTGGGCAATGGGTATTGCCACCGTTGCGTATCCTGCTGGTGGAGGACGATCTGACCGTGGCCGAGGTGGTCAGCGGGTTGTTGTCGGCGCGCGGGCATGAGGTGGTACACGCCGAGCACGCGCTGTCGGCGTTGCGCGAGGTCAGCGAGGCGCCGTTCGAGGTGTTGCTGATGGACCTGGATCTGCCCGGGCTGGGTGGCATCGCGCTGGCCGAGCATCTGCGCAGCCAGGGATTCGAGATGCCGTTGATCGCGGTGACGGCGCGGACGGATCCGTCGATCGAGCAGCAGGCACGCCAGGCCGGCTTCGATGCGTTCCTGCGCAAGCCGGTGACCGGCGATCTGCTGGTGGAGGCAATCGCGCGCGTATTGCACGCCACCCGGTAGCAGCGGACCGTTGGTCCGCTGACGGTGTGCCTGCCGTCACGTGCCTGTCGTTACTCGGCGACTTCTTCGACATCCCGCGGCGACGGCCGGGTATCGGGCAGCTGCCAGAAGATCAGCGTGGACGTCAGCGTGATAGCGCCGACGCAGACGAAGGTGGCGTGCAGCGCGGCGGTCGCGCCGTGCGAGGCATCGAGGTGATTGAAGGCCGCGAGCAGACTGCCCGCCGCCGCGGCACCGAAGCCGGTGGCGAGCATCATCACCATCGAGAGCAGGCTGTTGCCGGCACTGGCGAAGTCGCGATCCAGATCGCGCAGGGTGACGGTGTTCATGACGGTGAACTGCAGCGAGTTGACCGCGCCGAACAGCGCCAGCTGCACGATGCGGATCCACAGGTGCTGGCCGGGTGTCATGAAGATGAAACTGGCCATCGCCAGGCCGACAAGAACGGTATTGACCATCAGCACGCGGCGGTAGCCGAAGCGCTCGACGAGTTTGACCGCGTAGCGCTTGGAGACCATGCCGGCGGCGGCGACCGGGATCATCAACAGGCCGGCGTTCATCGGGCTCATGCCCATGCCGACCTGCAGCAGCAGTGGAATCAGCAGCGGCATGGCGCTGCTGCCGATGCGCGAGAACAGGTTGCCGAGGATGCCGATGCGGTAGCTGGGCACATGGAACAGCGCGAGCGAGAACAGCGGCGCCGTGGAGTTGGCCGCATGCAGCCAGTAGCCGACAAGCGCGGCGAGGCCGGCGACGGTCATGAGCATGACCAAGGCATGGGGCGTGGCCATGCCGGAGATACCGTCCAGCGCGAGAGAGAGCACGACCATGCCGAAGGCCAGCATCAGGTAGCCGGCCATATCGAAGCGGGTGCGGTGCTCAGCGTAGTGGTCGGGCATGATTTTCATGGCCGCGACATAGCCGATGATGCCGATCGGGAGGTTGATCAGGAACACCCAGTGCCAGGAGGCGACTTCGACCAGCCAGCCACCCAGGGTGGGGCCGATCAGCGGGCCGATCAGGGCAGGAATGGCGATGAAGCTCATGGCGCGCAGGAATTCTTCGCGCGAGACCGAGCGCATGACGGCGAGGCGGCCGACCGGCAGCAGCATGGCGCCGCCGATGCCCTGCAGGACGCGTGCACCGACGAGCTGGTGCAGGGTCTGGGCGAGGGCGCAGGCGAGCGAGCCCAGGGTGAACAGGATGATGGCGACGAGGAAGGTGCGCCGTGTGCCGAAGCGGTCGGCGATCCAGCCGGAGGCGGGGATGAAGGTGGCGACGGCGAGGGCGTAGCTGAAGACGACGGACTGCATCTGCAGGGGGCTTTCGCCGAGGCTGCGGGCCATGGCGGGCAGGGCGGTGTTGACGATGGTGGAGTCCAGCATCTGCATGAAGATGGCCAGCGATACGAGCCACAACAGGGGCCGGATCGAGGCGTAGCTGCTGGTCGTCATGGTGCGGGCCTTCGTCAACGAGGGCGATATGATCGCCGATGTGGGATCAGGGTGTGGTCAAGAGACGAAGCCGAAGCCGAAGCCGAAGCCGAAGCCGAAGCCGAAGCCGAAGCCGAAGCCGAAGCATTGGTGCGGTCGGTGTCCCGGAGAGGCTGCGGCACGGGTGGGTCGGCGGGACACGCCGTAAATCCGTCCATGGAGGCTCATGTCGCGCCATCCATGGCGCTCATGGTCCCGCCAACCCACCCGTGCCACACCCATGACAATTGGTTGGCTGCCACGGAAAATGCAGGCCATCACACGCTCGTCTTGATGGCCGGGAATGGACGTGATGCCGGGAATGAGATGGGTAGATCCACGCAATGCGTGGATGGCCGCGCGCCGCGCGGCAATGATCGGCGCCGATCAACTGCTGACGGCATGCGTCGTCCGTCTCGAGGGTGGAAACGAAAGCACGCGTTCTGGATGCAGAACGCGCGCGTCGTCGGCCATGCCCGGGTAGTGCCGGCCGCTGGCCGGCTATCCACCAGCGGCGATCAGCGCCGGCTCAAGCGGTGGACGGCTTCCACCAGGACCTGCACGTGCTCGGGATTCATGTCCGGGGACATGCCGTGGCCGAGGTTGAAGACGTGGCCTTCGCGGGAGCCGCCGTTGCCTTGGGCGTAGCTGTCGAGCACTTGGCCGGCAGTGCGTTCGATGGCGGCGGGATTGCCGTAGAGGGTGGTGGGGTCGAGGTTGCCCTGCAGGGCGACGCGGCCGCCGGTGCGGGCGACGGCATCGGCGAGGTCCAGGGTCCAGTCAACGCCGAGGGCATCGGCGCCGGTGTCGGCAAGAGCGCCGAGGTGCAGGCCGGTGCCTTTGCCGAACAGGATCAGCGGGGTGCGGTCGGCCCCTTCACCGCGTTCGAGTTCCTGCGCGATGCGGGTCAGGTAGCGCAGGGAGAATTCGCGGTACATGGTGGGGCTGAGTACGCCGCCCCAGGTGTCGAACACCTGCAGCACCTGGGCGCCGGCCGCGCGCTGGGCGGCAAGGTAGGCGATCACCGCGTCGGTGACGACCGAGAGCAGCTGGTGCAGGGCGGCCGGTTCGTTCAGGGCCATCGCCTTGATGCGGGCGAAGTCCTTGCTGCCGCCGCCTTCCACCATGTAGCAGGCCAACGTCCACGGGCTGCCGGAGAAGCCGATCAGGGGCACGCTGCCATCCAGTTCGCGACGGATCACACGCACCGCGTCCATCACGTAGCGCAGTTCGGTTTCCATGTCCGGCACGGCCAGCTTGGCGATGGCGGCCGCGTCGCGGACCGGGTGGCGGAACTTCGGGCCTTCGCCTTCGACGAAGTACAGCTCCAGGCCCATCGCGTCGGGGATGGTGAGGATGTCCGAGAACAGGATGGCGGCATCAAGGTCGAAGCGGCGCAGCGGCTGCAGGGTGACTTCGCAGGCGATATCCGGGTTCTTGGCCATCGCCAGGAAGCTGCCGGCCTTGGCGCGGGTGGCGCGGTACTCGGGCAGGTAGCGGCCGGCCTGGCGCATCAGCCAGACGGGGGTGCAGTCCACCGGTTCGCGGCGCAGGGCGCGCAGCAGGCGATCATGGCGGGAGGGGATGGTCACGGAACGCTTCCTTGGGATCTGGTGGCGCGGGGCCGAATGGGGGCAGGGCGGTGGGGGCCGCTCAGTGCGGCGGATCGCCACTGGTATAGGTCACTTCGTAGCCGCGGTGCAGGTGCGCATCGCGTGCCTTCTCGAACGCGGCCAGCGCCAGGTCTTCCTGCAGGTATTGCTCGCGGCGCAGCTGCCCGCGCCCGCCGATGGGCCCGGACTCGAGCAGTAGCTCCCAGCCACCGAACAGGTCCGGTTGCAGGGTGAGCTGGAGATAGCGGGCCGGATCGGCACCGCGGGCGTGGTGGTGCAGGAAGACGCGCATGCCCCGATTGTAGCCGTGAACGCCGCAGGCGGCCGTCAGCGACGGGCAGGTGCGGCGTAACGTCGCAGGCTCAGCCGGCGGCGAGCACGCGCAGCACGTCGGCCTCGTCGACATCGGCGACCACTTCGGCCCGGCCGATCCCGCGCCACAGCACCAGGCGCAGCCGGCCGGCGACGTTCTTCTTGTCCAGCCGCATCCGGGCCAGCAGCGCCTCGGGCTGCAGGCCGGCCGGAATGGCGACCGGCAGTTCGTAGCGCAGCAGCAGCTCGCGCAGCTGGTTCGTGTCGGCGTCCCCGCTCATGCCCAGCTGGGCCGACAGGCGCGCGGCCAGGACCATGCCGACCGCGACGGCTTCGCCGTGGTTGAGGTTGTCGTTGCCGGGTGCGCCGTAGCCCTGTTCGGTTTCGATCGCGTGGCCGAAGGTGTGGCCGAGGTTGAGCAGGGCGCGCTCGCCTTTTTCCAGCGGATCGCGCGCCACGATCTCGGCCTTGTGCTCGCAGCTGCGCGCGATGGCCTGGGCCAGCGCGGTGTCATCGCCGGCCAGCAGCGCGGCATGTTCGGCCTGCAGCCACTGGAAGAACAGCGGGTCGCGGATCGCACCGTACTTGATCACCTCGGCCAGGCCGGCCCGCAGCTCGCGCGGGGGCAGGGTACGCAGGGCGGCGGTATCGGCGATGACGGCGCGCGGCGGGTGGAAGGCGCCGACCAGGTTCTTGCCTTCGGGGATGTCTACCGCGGTCTTGCCGCCGACCGAGGAATCGACCATCGCCAGCAGCGAGGTCGGCAACTGCACGCAGTCGACACCGCGCATCCAGCAGGCGGCCGCGAAGCCGGCCAGATCGCCGGCGACGCCGCCACCGAGCGCCATCACGCAGGCATCGCGGGTGGCACCGAGGGCGGCCAGTGCGGTGATCGCATCGCCGAAGTGGGCCAGGGTCTTGGAGGCCTCGCCGGCCGGCAGCACCAACTCACCGATCAGCAGGTCCGGGCGCACGGCCAGCAGCGCCGATGTCACCCCGGCCAGATACAGCGGGGCGACCGAGGAATCGCTGAGCAGCAGCACATGGCGACCGCGCACATGGCGGGCCAGCAGCTCGCCCTGGCCGAGCAGGCCCGGGCCGATGTGGATGGTGTAGGGGGTGTCGCCGCTGACGGCAACGGTGCGCGGGGAGGGGGTCATTCGGGTGTTTCCTGTCGCTGCCACTGCGCGGCCAGGCGCAGCACCAACTGCGCGGTGGCCTCGGCGGGCGTGTAGAGATCGGTATCCAGGGTGAGGTCGGCCAGGCCCTGGTACAGCGGGTCACGGGCGGCGGCCATGTCGTGCAGTACCTGTTCGCGGTCCGGGCGCTGCAGCAATGGGCGGCCGCGGTCACGGGCCAGCCGCTCCAGCTGGGCCGGCACGCTGACACGCAGGTAGACCACGAAACCACGGCGGGCGATCGCCGCGCGGTTGACCGGATCCAGCACCGCGCCACCGCCGGTGGAGATCAGTTGACCGTGGCCGTCCAGCAGGGCGTGCAGGACCTGCCGCTCGTGCTGGCGGAAGCCGGCCTCCCCGGAGTGCTCGAAGATCGCCGGAATGCTGGCCCCGGTGCTGTCCACGATGGCCTGGTCGGCATCCACGAAGTCCAGCGTGAAGCGCTCGGCCAGCCGGCGCCCGATGCAGGTTTTGCCGGCGCCCATCGGGCCAATCAGGATGAGGTTCGGAGCGGGGTTCATTACCCTCGATCCTAACATCTCCGTGCCATCGCCTTTACGCGCCGGCCCCCATGGTGGGCCGGCGCGGACTGTCCCGCGCGCTACCGGAGCGCCCCATGTCCGTCGCCAAAATCATCGAGATCAACGCGTCCTCCAAAACCAGCGTGGAAGACGCCGTACGCAGTGGCCTGAAGAAGGTGGCCGAAACGGTCAAAGGCATCCAGGGCGCCTGGATCAATGAAACCAAGGTGGTGACCGATGGCGAGGGCAATATCACCGAATGGCGCGTGAATCTGCGGGTGACCTTCCTGGTCGGTTGATCCCCGCGCACCTTCTGGTGGCCGTGGTCAGCGCGTCGGAATGATCCGGCGCTGCTCGTCGAGCGCAATGACGGTGTCTGCCAACGCGGGCAAGGTACGCAGTGCCTGCCGGCTGACCCGTTCGTAATACTGGACGAAGCGCTCCAGCTGGGCGCGGCTCATGCTGCTTCGGTCGGGCTGGGCCGCCTGCAGGTTCTGCTCCTGCTGCCAGCGCCAGCGCGGGATCACCGAGAAATCCGGCGGCTGCAGGAACCACAGCCGGTCGCAGCGCTGCCAGAGCGCGGGGTAGTCGGTGGCGAGGGCGTGATTGCACCAGCGCCGCCAGCGGCCGTCCGCGTCGGCCTCGCGCTCGAGTGCGTTGAGCGGTGGGTCCAGATCGGTCTCGTCCTGCGCCGGGGTCCCGAGGAACCAGCCTTCGAACACCAGCAGGTCAAGCGGGCCGTCGATGCGCGGCCAGTCCGTTTCGGCTTGGCGCTCATCGGCTAGTTTGTCGAAGCGGGGCAGTGCGACCGGGCCGCCGGCCGCAACGGCATCCAGCGTGGCATGGGCCAAGGCCAGGTCGTGGGTGCCCGGCGGACCGCGGGTCAGCAGCAGCGGATGCACCTGCCGTGCCAGACGTTGGCGTTGGGCACGGGTGAGGTACACATCGTCGATGGAGAGCATGGCCGCGCGCAGGCCGCGCGATGCCGCCAATGCGACCACCTGGGCCGCCAGCGTCGATTTGCCACTCCCCTGCAGGCCGCTGATCGCCAATACTGGAACCGCCGCGCCGCAGCCCAGCGCGTCGTCCAGCGCCTGCGCGACCAGTGCATCCGGAAAACCTTTCGTCGGGGGCATGTACGCAGGTGCAGGCATGCAGCGACAATAAACCCAAACCGCGTGACAAGAAAACCGCCATGACCGATCTGTATGCCGAAGCGCTATCCACCTTTGCCGGGCTGTTCGAGGAAGCCAAGGCCAGCCGCGAAGTTGAACCCAATGCGATGACCGTCGCCACGGCCGACCAGAACGGCCAGCCCTCCGCGCGGACGGTGTTGTTGAAGGCGTTCGATGAGCGCGGCTTCGTGTTCTACACCCACCTGGACAGTCACAAGGGCCGTGAGCTGCAGGCCAATCCGCAGGCGGCGCTGCTGTTGCTGTGGCGCAGTCTGCGCGAGGCCGGCATCCAGGTGCGTATCGAAGGCCGCGTGGAGCAGGTCAGCGATGCCGAGGCCGATGCGTATTTCGCCTCGCGGCCGCGCATGAGCCAGATCGGTGCGTGGGCGTCGCTGCAGTCCAGGACGCTGACCTCGCGCGAGGAATTCGATGCGCGCGTGGCCGCCACCGAAGCCAGCTTCGACGGCCGCGACGTGCCTCGCCCGGAAGGGTGGAGCGGGCTGCGCGTGGTGCCGCAGCGGATCGAGTTCTGGTACGGCGCGCAGTTCCGCCTGCATGAGCGTTGGTGCTATGAGATCGGCGCGGACGGGCAGTGGAGCAAGCGGATGCTGTTCCCCTGATCTAGGCAGGCGTTGCCTCGCGCAGCCAACGCCACAGCGTCGTCCGCGAGACCCCCAACTGCGCGCAGGCCTGCTCGCGGTTGCCGCCGCAGTCGGCCAGCAACTGCTGCAGCGCGGCCGCATCCGGTCGCGCCGGCGAGGCAGCGGTGAGCGCTGCCGGGCCGCCGGGGCCTGGCAGCCCCCCTGGGCGCTGCACCGCATGCAGCTCCGGCAACCACTGCAGCATCTGCGGCAGCGACAAGGTGCCCGGCTGCTGCTGCCAGTGGATGCGCAGGCGGTCGACCATGTTGCGCAGTTCGCGCACATTGCCCGGCCATGCGTAGTCGCGCAGTCGCGCCATCGCCTCGGCGGACAAGGGTGCGTCCATGCCGGCGAGCTGCCGGAAGAAGTGGCTCACCAGCACGGGGACATCCTCGCGCCGTTCGTGCAGCGTGGGCAGCGCGATGCGCAGCGCGGCCAGACGGTAGTACAGATCGCGGCGGAAGCGTTGTGTGTCCACCAGCGATTCCAGCGTCTGCAGCGTTGCAGCGACCACGCGTACGTCCACCGGCGTCGGCTCGGTGGCGCCCACGCGCAGCACTTCGCGCTCTTCCAGGACACGCAGCAGCCGGGTCTGGAGCGGCAGCGGCAGTTCGCCGATTTCATCGAGGAACAGGGTGCCGCCCTCGGCCGCTTCCACCAGACCGACACGGCCGCCACGACGTGCGCCGGTGAACGCGCCTTCGGTGTAACCGAACAGCTCGGCTTCCAGCAGCGACTCGCTGATCGCCCCACAGTTCAGCGCGACGAAACGACCCCGGCGGCCGCTGGCGGCATGCAGTTGCCGCGCCACCAGTTCCTTGCCGGTGCCGGTCGCGCCGGTCACCAGCACGGTGCTGTCGTACGGGGCGTACAGCGCAATGTGCTCGCGCACCTGCTGCATCGGCGTGCTGTCGCCGAGCAGGGCGTGGTCCGCCTCCCGGCGCTTGGCCGGTACCCGCCGCCGCAGTGACGATGCCCCGGAACGGGCCAGGGTCTGGGTCAGCTCCAAGGCATGTTCGAACGCTTGCCGCACCGAGTCCGCCGAGTACAGCAGCACCCCGGGCAGCCCGACCTGCTCGGCATGGTCGATCGCCATGCCGGTGCCGACGATCACCTCGATCCCGTTGGCACGCAGATCGGCGATGCAGTCGCGCGCATCCTCACGGGTCACGAAGCGGCGGTGCTCGATGTCCAGCCCGAAGCTGTGCTGGAAGCTGCCGAAGGTCGGCACATCGGTGGCATGGGTGACCAGACCGATCCGCGGGGCGATCCGGCGTGCGCGCGCCAGCGCTTCCATCAGGTCGAAGCCGTTGGCCTGGATAGGCACCAGCGGTACCTCCAGCCGGCTGCGCAGGTAGGCGGCATTGGAGCCGCCGGCGATGACCACGTCGCAGTGTTCGCGCCGCAGGCGCTGACCGATCACATCCACCGCCTCCTCGAAGCCGAGGTTGATCGGCACGATGCGGGCGCGGCGGTCGAACTCCGGAATCACATCGCCGAGCAGGCCGGTCAGGCGCGACACGCTGACCGTCCAGATCACGGGCAGTTGGCCGGCATCCGGATCGGACAGGCGGGAACGGTGTCGGGGCAGGCTGATCGACATGGGCATGTTTCGATGTTTCAGTTCCATCCATGTTACAGATGTTTCAATAGTTCAAGGTGAAACGCTGCAGTCATCGCGCTGCCTCAATGAAATCAGACACTTGCCAGCTGGCACGGCCCTTGCGCTTATGTACAGGTCAACCACGATGGAATGCCGCATGAGCACCCCTGTTTCCTCCGCTGGCGCCCGTTTCCGCGCCGCACTGGCCGCCGAATCGCCGTTGCAGGTGATCGGCGCGATCAACGCCAACCACGCGCTGCTGGCCAAGCGCGCCGGCTACCGGGCGATCTACCTCTCCGGCGGCGGCGTCGCGGCCGGCTCGCTGGGCCTGCCGGACCTGGGCATCAACACACTGGAAGACGTGCTGATCGACGTGCGCCGCATCACCGATGTGTGCGACCTGCCACTGATGGTGGATATCGACACCGGGTTCGGCCCGAGCGCGTTCAACATCGCGCGTACGGTCAAGTCGCTGATCAAGGCCGGCGCGGCCGCCTGCCATATCGAAGACCAGGTCGGCGCCAAGCGCTGCGGTCACCGCCCGGGCAAGGAGATCGTGTCGCAGGGTGAGATGGTGGACCGGGTCAAGGCCGCCGCCGATGCCAAGACCGATCCGGACTTCTTCCTGATCGCGCGCACCGATGCCATCCAGGTCGATGGCGTGGATGCGGCGATCGAACGGGCCATCGCCTGCGTCGAGGCCGGTGCCGATGGCATCTTCGCCGAGGCCGCCTACGATCTTGAGACCTACCGCCGCTTCGTCGATGCGGTGAAGGTGCCGGTGCTGGCCAACATCACCGAGTTCGGCGCCACGCCGCTGTTCAGCCGCGATGAGCTGGCCTCGGCCGGCGTCGCCATCCAGCTGTTCCCGCTGTCGGCGTTCCGCGCGGCCAACAAGGCGGCAGAGAACGTGTATGAGACCATCCGCCGCGAGGGCCACCAGCGTAATGTGGTGGAGGCGATGCAGACGCGCGAAGAGCTGTACGACCGTATCGGTTACCACGCCTTCGAGCAGCAGCTCGATGCGTTGTTCGCCGCCAAGAAGTAAGACCGCACACTGTTTTCTGGAGGGATCATGAGCGACACCACTACCGCCCCCGGCTTCAAGCCGAAGAAATCCGTCGCCCTGTCGGGCACCGCTGCCGGCAACACCGCGCTGTGCACCGTCGGCCGCAGCGGCAACGACCTGCACTACCGCGGGTATGACATCGCCGATCTGGCCAACACCAGCGAGTTCGAGGAAATCGCGCATCTGCTGGTCCACGGCAAGCTGCCGACCCGCGCCGAGCTGGTGGCGTACAAGACCAAGCTGAAGTCGCTGCGTGGCATCCCGGCCGCGGTCAAGGCCGCGCTGGAAGAACTGCCGCCGTCGGCGCACCCGATGGACGTGATGCGCACCGGCGTATCCGTGCTCGGCTGCGTGTCGCCGGAGAAGGACGACCACAATCATCCGGGCGCGCGCGACATCGCCGACAAGCTGATGGCCTGCCTGGGCTCGATGCTGCTGTACTGGTATCACTGGAGCCACAACGGCCGCGCGATCGACGTGGAGACCGACGACGACTCCATCGGTGGCCACTTCCTGCACCTGCTGCACGGTGAGAAGCCGCAGGATTCGTGGGTCAAGGCGATGCACACCTCGCTGATCCTGTACGCCGAGCACGAGTTCAACGCCTCGACCTTCGCGTGCCGCGTCATCGCCGGCACCGGCAGCGACATGTACAGCGCGATCACCGGCGGTATCGGCGCCCTGCGCGGTCCCAAGCACGGCGGCGCCAATGAAGTGGCCTTCGAAGTGCAGAAGCGCTACGACAGTCCGGACGATGCCGAGGCCGACATCAAGGCCCGCGTGGAGCGCAAGGAAGTCGTGATCGGTTTCGGCCACCCGGTGTACACCGTCAGCGATCCGCGCAACAGCATCATCAAGGACGTGGCGCGCGACCTGTCCGCCGAGCAGCAGAACGTCAAGATGTACGACATCGCCGAGCGTCTGGAGTCGGTGATGTGGGACATCAAGAAGATGTTCCCGAACCTGGATTGGTTCAGCGCGGTCAGCTACCACATGATGGGCGTGCCGACGGCGATGTTCACCCCGTTGTTCGTGATCGCCCGCACCTCCGGTTGGAGCGCGCACATCATCGAGCAGCGCATCGATGGCAAGATCATCCGCCCGAGCGCGAACTACACCGGCCCGGAAGACCAGGCCTTCGTGCCGATCGACCAGCGCAAGTAAGACAGACGTACCGCACCCGTTCGCGGGTGCATTGCGGAGCAGGCCGGCGCGATGCCGGTCTGCTCCGTTGCGGCGTCGCTACTCCTTCTTCGCCGGTGTCACCACGCCCCGGCCCGCCAACAAGCAGCTATCGCCAGCCATGAATACTCAGTACCGCAAGAATCTCCCCGGCACCGCGCTGGACTATTTCGATACCCGTGCCGCGATCGACGCGCTCCAGCCCGGTGCCTATGCCACGCTGCCGTATACCTCGCGCGTGCTGGCCGAAAACCTGGTGCGCCGCTGCGATCCGGCCACGCTGGAGCCCTCGCTGCGTCAGCTGATCGAGCGCCGCCAGGACCTGGATTTCCCGTGGTTCCCGGCCCGCGTGGTGTGCCATGACATTCTCGGCCAGACCGCCCTGGTCGATCTGGCCGGCCTGCGCGACGCCATCGCCGATGCCGGCGGTGACCCGGCGCAGATCAACCCGGTGGTGCCGACCCAGCTGATCGTGGATCACTCGCTGGCGGTGGAATTCCCGGGCTTCGACAAGGCCGCGTTCGAGAAGAACCGCGCCGTTGAAGACCGCCGCAATGAAGACCGGTTCCATTTCATCAACTGGACCAAGAAGGCCTTCAAGAACGTCGACGTGATTCCGCCGGGCAACGGGATCATGCACCAGATCAACCTGGAGAAGATGTCGCCGGTCGTGCAGGTGCGCGATGGCGTGGCCTTCCCGGATACCTGCGTGGGAACCGACAGCCATACCCCGCATGTGGACGCGCTGGGCGTGATCGCGATCGGCGTGGGTGGCCTGGAAGCGGAGAGCGTGATGCTCGGCCGCGCCTCCTGGATGCGCCTGCCCGACATCATCGGCGTGGAGCTGACCGGCCGCCCGCAGCCGGGCATCACCTGCACCGACGTGGTGCTGGCGCTGACCGAGTTCCTGCGCAAGGAACGTGTGGTCGGCGCGTGGATCGAGTTCTACGGCGAGGGCGCCAATGCGCTGACCATCGGTGACCGCGCCACCATTTCCAACATGACGCCGGAGTTCGGCGCCACCGCGGCGATGTTCTACATCGACCAGCAGACCCTGGACTACCTGCGCCTGACCGGCCGCGAGGATGCCCAGGTCGCGCTGGTGGAAACCTACGCCAAGGCCACCGGCCTGTGGGCCGACGATCTGGTCACCGCGCAGTACGAGCGCGTGCTGCAGTTCGACCTGTCCACCGTGGTGCGCAACATGGCCGGCCCGTCCAACCCGCACAAGCGTGTGGCGACGACCGATCTGGCGGCGCGCGGCATCGCCGATGAAGGCAAGCTGGCCTCGGGCAAGCTCGAACAGGCTGACGGGCTGATGCCCGATGGCGCGGTGATCATCGCCGCGATCACCAGCTGCACCAACACCAGCAACCCGCGCAACGTGATCTCCGCGGCCTTGCTGGCGCGCAACGCCAACCGCGCCGGCCTGACCCGCAAGCCGTGGGTGAAGAGCTCGCTGGCGCCCGGTTCCAAGGCGGTGCAGCTGTATCTGGAAGAAGCCGGGCTGCTGACCGAACTGGAGCAGATGGGCTTTGGCATCGTGGCGTTTGCCTGCACCACCTGTAACGGGATGAGCGGCGCGCTGGACCCGAAGATCCAGCAGGAAGTGATCGATCGCGATCTGTATGCCACCGCCGTGCTCTCGGGCAACCGCAACTTCGACGGCCGCATCCACCCGTACGCCAAGCAGGCCTTCCTGGCCTCGCCGCCGCTGGTGGTGGCCTATGCGATCGCCGGTACGGTGCGCTTCGATATCGAGAAGGACGCGCTCGGCCATGATGCCGACGGCAACCCGATCACGCTGAAGGATCTGTGGCCGAGCGATGCCGAGATCGACGCGGTGGTCAAGGCCAGCGTCAAGCCGGAACAGTTCCGCAAGGTCTACGACCCGATGTTCACCTTCAAGGTGGAGCACGGCGCCCCGATCAGCCCGCTGTACGATTGGCGCCCGCAGAGCACCTACATCCGCCGCCCGCCGTACTGGGAAGGCGCGCTGGCCGGTGCCCGCAGCCTGACCGGCATGCGCCCGCTGGCCGTGCTCGGCGACAACATCACCACCGATCACCTGTCGCCGTCGAATGCGATCATGGCCAGCAGCGCGGCCGGTGAGTACCTGGCCAAGATGGGCCTGCCCGAGGAAGACTTCAATTCCTACGCGACCCATCGTGGCGACCACCTCACCGCGCAGCGCGCGACGTTTGCCAACCCGAAGCTGATCAATGAAATGGCCGTGGTCGATGGCCAGGTCACGCAGGGCTCGCTGGCGCGCGTGGAGCCGGAAGGCCAGGTCACCCGCATGTGGGAAGCGATCGAAACCTACATGGGCCGCAAGCAGCCGCTGATCATCATCGCCGGTGCCGACTACGGCCAGGGCAGCTCGCGTGACTGGGCCGCCAAGGGCGTGCGCCTGGCCGGCGTGGAAGCCATTGCCGCCGAAGGCTTCGAGCGCATCCATCGCACCAATCTGATCGGCATGGGCGTGCTGCCGCTGGAGTTCAAGGAAGGTGTCAACCGCAAGACCCTGGGCATCGATGGCACCGAAACCTTCGACGTGCTGGGCGAGCGTGTGCCGCGTGCCGAGCTGACCCTGGTCATCCATCGCCGCAATGGTGAACAGCTGCGGGTGCCGGTCACCTGCCGGCTGGATACCGCCGAAGAGGTCTCCATCTACGAGGCCGGTGGCGTGCTGCAGCGGTTCGCGCAGGACTTCCTGGAATCGGCGCAGGTCGCCTGATCCCACCCGCATCACGACGGCCCGGCAACGGGCCGTCGTTCCATCAGGACTTCGATATGGCGTTTCTTCCCCAGCTCCGCATTCCCGCCACCTACCTGCGCGGTGGCACCAGCAAGGGCGTGTTCTTCAAACTGACCGACCTGCCCGCCGCCGCACAGGTGCCCGGCCCGGCGCGCGATGCGCTGCTGATGCGCGTGATCGGCTCGCCTGATCCGTATGCCAAGCACACAGATGGCATGGGCGGCGCGACCTCCAGCACCAGCAAGTGCGTGATCATCTCCGCGCCGTCGGTACCGGACCACGACGTGGATTATCTGTACGGCCAGGTGGCGATCGAGACCGCGTTTGTCGACTGGAGCGGCAACTGCGGCAACCTCAGCACCGCGGTGGGCCCGTTCGCGATCAGTAACGGATTGATGGATCCGGCGCGGATTCCGCACAACGGCCTGTGCACCGTGCGGATCTGGCAGGCCAACATCGGCAAGACCATCCTGGCGCACGTGCCGATCGTGGAGGGCCAGGTGCAGGAGGACGGCGATTTCGAACTCGATGGCGTGACCTTCCCGGCTGCGGAGATCCAGCTGGAGTTCCTGGATCCCTCCGATGATGGCGAGGGCGGGGCGATGTTCCCGACCGGCAACCTGGTCGACACGCTCGACGTGCCGGGCGTGGGCAGCTTCCAGGTCACGATGATCACCGCCGGCATTCCGACCATCTTCCTCAACGCGGCTGACCTGGGCTACACGGGCACCGAACTGCAGCCGGCGATCAACGAGGACAAGGTGGCTCTGGCGCGTTTCGAAGCGATCCGCGCGCACGGCGCGGTGCGCATGGGGCTGATCGAGACCATTGAACAGGCCGCGACCCGCCAGCACACGCCCAAGGTCGCCTTCGTCGCCCCCGCGCAGGACTACGTGTCCTCCAGCGGCAAGCAGATCGCCGCCGGGGATATCGATCTGCACGCGCGCGCGCTGTCCATGGGCAAGCTGCACCACGCGATGATGGGCACCGCCGCGGTCGCCATCGGCACCGCCGCCGCCATCCCGGGCACGCTGGTGAACCTGGCCGCCGGTGGCGGTGAGCGTGAATCGGTGAACTTCGGTCATCCCTCCGGCACGCTGCGCGTGGGCGCGCAGGCGGCACGCGTTGACGGTCAGTGGACGGTCACCAAGGCCATCATGAGCCGCAGTGCCCGCGTATTGATGGACGGTGCGGTACGGGTGCCTGCCACCACGCTGTAACGCCTAACAGGAGAATCGCGATGTCCGGTCATGACAGCCACAGCAATCAGCGCCCCGCCTGGGACACGGTCCTGACCGACATCGTCGATTATGTCCGCGATTACCAGGTCAGCTCGCCGCTGGCGTACACCACCGCGCGGCACTGCCTGATCGATACGCTGGGCTGCGGGTTGGCGGCGCTTTCGTTCCCGGCCTGCAGCAAGCTGCTCGGGCCGCTGGTGCCCGGCATGCAGGTGATCAACGGTGCGCGGGTGCCCGGTACCCGGTTCGAGCTTGATCCGGTGCAGGGCGCGTTCAACATCGGCGCGATGATCCGCTGGCTGGATTTCAACGACACCTGGCTGGCGGCGGAGTGGGGGCATCCGTCCGATAACCTCGGTGGCATCCTCGCCACCGCCGATTGGCTCAGCCGCAATGCCGAGGCGCTGCGGCGGGCACCGCTGACCATGCGCGATGTGCTGGAGGCGATGGTCAAGGCGCATGAAATCCAGGGCTGCCTGGCGCTGGAGAATGCCTTCAACCGGGTCGGGTTGGACCACGTGGTGCTGGTCAAGGTCGCCTCCACAGCGGTGGTGTCGCACATGCTTGGCCTGGATCGCGAGCGCATGCTCAATGCCTTGTCGCTGGCCTGGGTGGATGGACAGTCGCTGCGCACCTACCGGCACGCGCCCAACACCGGCTCGCGCAAGAGCTGGGCGGCGGGCGATGCCACCAGCCGTGCGGTGCGCCTGTCGCTGATGGCCGCGGCCGGTGAGATGGGCTATCCCAGCGCGCTGACCGCGCCGACCTGGGGCTTCTACGATGTCTCCTTCGGCGGGCAGCCGTTCCGCTTCCAGCGGCCGTACGGCAGCTACGTGATGGAGAACGTGCTGTTCAAGATCAGCTATCCGGCCGAGTTCCATGGCCAGACCGCTGTCGAAGCGGCGATGCAGGTGCACGCGCAGATGCGCGCCAGCGGCAAACGCAGCGAAGACATCGCGCAGATCACCCTGCGCACCCAGCAGGCCTGCCTGCGCATCATCGACAAACCCGGTCCGCTGCATAACCCGGCCGACCGTGACCACTGCGTGCAGTACATGGTGGCGATCGGGCTGATCTTCGGCCGGCTGGTTGCCGAGGACTATGAGGACGACGTCGCTGCCGATCCGCGCATCGATCCGCTGCGGGCGAAGATCACCTGCGTGGAAGCGCCGCAGTTCACGGCCGACTACCTGGACCCGGACAAGCGCAGCATCGCCAACGCGCTGCATGTGACCTTCGCCGATGGCAGCACGATGGAGGCCGTGGTCGAGTACCCGCTGGGCCACGCCCGGCGCCGGGCCGAGGGCATCCCGCTGCTGGAGGACAAGTTCCGCCGTCACCTGGCCGGGGTGTTCCCGACCGTGCAGCAGCGCCGGATCCTCGAGGCCTCGCTGGACCCGGTCGCGCTGGAAGCGATGCCGGTGCACGAGTACGTGGACCTCTACGTCGCCGGGTAGAGCCGACCGTTGGTCGGCTGTCCTTGGCGGTGGCCCTGCCGGCCACCCATGACGCCCGGATCGCCCGGGGTCGCCCGCGAACGAGCGGGGACGGCCCGTATACTGGCCGCCTTGTTCAAGGAGTGACGTCATGGCTAGCCGCAGTCGGTTCGGGCAGTGGAGCTGGAAGGGAATCGCGGGCCTGGCGCTGGTCGCCGGCCTGGCCATCGGCGTCGGGGGCTGCAAGCGCAACGACAGCGGCCAGCTGCCCGCCCCATCCGGCGCACCGATCGCGGCCAAGGCCGAGGCCGTCACCGAGTTCACCCTGGTCCGGGCCTACCCGGATCAGAAGAGCGATGGCCTGTCGCTGGCGCTGGAGTTCTCGCGACCGCTGGTCGGCACCCAGGATTTCGACGCGCTGGTCCGCTTTGCCGAGAAGGTCGGCACCGAGGACAGCAGCTGGTCGCTGTCCGATGACGGCAAGACCCTGCGCTATCCGTTCGTGGAGGCGGCCAAGGAATACTCCCTGATCGTCTCGCCCGACCTGCTCGCCGCCGATGGCAGCCGGATCGGCAAGGAGCTGCGCCAGAATGTCTTCACCGGCGAGCTCAAGCCGGTGGCCGGGTTCGCCTCGCAGGGAAGCGTGCTGCCGGCCAAGGACAGCCGTGGCCTGCCGGTGGTGTCGGTCAACGTGCCGGAAGTGGACGTGGAGTTCCTGCGCGTGCGCGAGAAGGAACTGCCGGCCTTCTTCAGCCAGTACCAGCGCGGCGGCCGCCGCGGCAGCTGGGAGCTGGAGAGCGAGTACGGCGAGACGCCGATGTCGCAGTTGGCCGAGCCGGTGTACGTCAACCGCTTCGTGATCGGCGGCAAGCAGAACGAGCGCGTGCTCACCTACCTGCCCACGCAGGACATCAAGGAGCTGCAGCAGCCCGGCCTGTATTTCGCGGTGATGAAGCGCAGCGGCTCGTTCGAAGGCGAGTACGACACCGCTTTCTTCACCGTCAGCGACATCGGCCTGCATACGCGTGCCTATAAGGACACGCTGTTCGTGCACACCGCCTCGCTGCAGAGCGGGGCGTCGCTGAAGAAGATCGAGCTGCGCATCCTGGATGGCAAGGGTGAGGTGGTGCTCAAGGGGGCGACCGACGGCAACGGCAATGCGCTGCTCAATTACACCCTTGATGCCAGCCATGTGCTGATCGCCAGCAGTGGCGGCGATACCTCGATGCTGCCGTTCAACCAGCCCGCGCTGGACCTGAGCGAGTTCGCCGTGGCCGGCCGCGACAACGCCTGGTTCGACGTGTTCACCTGGTCGGGTCGCGACCTGTACCGCCCCGGCGAGACCGTGCGCATCTCGGCCCTGCTGCGCGACAACGACGGCAAGCCGGTGAAGCCACAGCCCGTCTTCCTGCGCCTGAAGCAGCCGGACGGCAAGACCTTCCGCGAGACCCGCCTGACCCCCGGCGAGCAGGGCTACTTCAGCTTCGAGCAGCTGATCCCGGCCGAGGCCCCGACCGGGCGCTGGCAGGTGGAGTTCCGCACCAACCCGGCCAGCAAGGAAGCGATCCAGGGCATGACCCTGCGCATCGAGGAGTTCCTGCCCGAGCGCATGAAGCTGGACCTGGACAGCGTGCAGAAGACGCTCAAGCCGGGCGAGCCGCTCAAGCTGCAGGCCGATGCGGCGTATCTGTACGGTGCGCCGGCGGACGGCAACCGCTTCACCGCGCGATTGGCCGTAGCGGCTGAGCAGTCGCCGGTCGAGTCGCTGCCGGGCTACTTCTTCGGCGACCCGACCACCGCGCTGCCGCGCGAGGCGCGCGACGTCATCGATACCGAGTTCCCGGCCGACGGCAAACTTCGCCAGGACGTGGAGCTGCCGGCCGAGGTCAAGCCAACCGCACCGATCGCCGTGGTGCTCTCCGGCAGCGTGTATGAAACCGGTGGCCGCACCGTGACCCGCACGCTGAAGCGGGTGATGTGGCCGGCCGCGGCGCTGGTCGGTGTGCGCCCGCTGTTCGATCCCAAGGACGGCGCGGATGCCAACAGCAACGCGCGCTTCGAAGTGATGCGCGTGGACGCGGCGGGCAAGCCGCAGCCGGCCAAGGGCCTGAAGGTCACGCTGGTGCGCGAGCTGCGCGATTACCACTGGACCTTCAACGACAACCGCTGGGATTACGACTTCACCCGCCGCTTCGAGAACAAGGACACCCGCACCGTCGATGCCGGCAGTGCGGCGGTCGGCGTTGATTTCCCGGTGGAGTGGGGCGAGTACCGGCTGGACGTGTTCGATCCGGCCACCGGGCTGACCAGCCGCTATCCCTTCAATGCTGGCTGGAGCTGGAACGACGACAACCGCGGCCTGGATGCGCGCCCGGACAAGGTCAAGCTGGCATTGGACAAGACTGGCTACAAGGCCGGCGACACGGTGCGCGTCACCGTGACCCCGCCGCATGCCGGCAAGGGTGTGCTGATGGTCGAGAGCGACAAGATGCTCTACGTCCAGGATATCGACGCCAAGCCGGGCAGCACCTACGACATTCCGGTCACCGCCGAATGGGAACGTCACGACGTCTACATCACCGCGCTGGTGTTCCGTGGCGGCAGTGCCCCGAGCAAGATCACCCCGGCCCGTGCGGTCGGCGTGGTGCATGTGCAGATGGACCGCAGGGCGCGGCAGATCGCCGTCGGCCTGGTGGCCCCCAAGCAGATGCGCCCGGAGCAGACGCTGCCGGTCACCGTGAGTGCCCCGCAGCTGGCCGGCAAGGTCGCGCATGTGACCGTCTCGGCCGTGGATGTGGGCATCCTCAACATCACCCGCTTCCCGGTGCCCGATGCCGCCGCGCACTTCTTCGCGCAGCGTCGCCTGGGTGTGGATGCGTATGACATCTACAGCCGCGTGATCGAGAGCTTCGACGGCAGCAGCGGCAAGCTGAAGTTCGGTGGCGACATGGCGCTGGCGGCGATGCCGCAGGCCAAGCGCCCGACCGCGCGCGTGCAGACGGTGGACCTGTTCTCCGGCCCGGTGAAGCTCGATGCCAAGGGCATCGCGCGGATCGCGCTGAAGGTGCCGGATTTCAACGGCACGCTGCGCGTGTCGGCGCTGGTGTATGCCGACGACCAGTACGGCAAGCGTGACGTGGAAACCGTGGTGCGCGCGCCGATCCTGGCCGAAGCCAGCATGCCGCGCGTGATGGCGCCCGGGGATACCAGTACAGTCACCCTGGACGTGCAGAACTTCACCGGCACGCCGGGCGAGTTCAAGGTGCAGGTGGATGGCATCGGCCCGCTGACTCTGGGCGAGTCCAGCCGCACGCTCAAGCTCAACGCCGATGCGAAGAGCACGCTGAGCTTCCCGCTGACCGCGCGCGAGGGCTATACCGTGGCCAAGGTGCGCGTGCGCGTGGATGGCAACGGCTTCAAGGTTGATCGCCGTTATGACCTGCCGGTGCGCGCGGCGTGGCCGCAGGTGCTGCGCGCGCAGACCCGCACGCTGGATCCGCTGGCCGCCGTCACGATGGAAGCCGGCCTGGCCGATGGCCTGATGAACGACTCGGTGACCGCACGCATGCTGGTCAGCGCGCTGCCGCCGATTCCGTTCGCCAGTGCCTTGAACGGTGCACTCAACTATCCGTATGGCTGCGCCGAGCAGACCACCAGCAAGGGCTACGCCGCGCTGATGCTGGATGAGGCGACCTCGGCCATGCTCGGTGCGGACGGGCTGGATGCCAAGACCCGCCGCGAGCGCATGGAAGGTGCCTTCGGCCGCCTGGCCTCGATGCAGGTGGCCAACGGCAACTTCTCGATGTGGGGCGACGACGGCTACATCAATCCGTGGCTGACGCCGTACATCGCCGAGTTCCTGCTCGACGCCAAGGACGCCGGCTTCGCGGTGCCGGACAACGTGCTGCAGAAAGCGCTGAACCGTTTGAGCGAAGATCTGCTCTCCGGTGGCAACCAGTTCTATGGCGAGGATCGCCGCGAGAACCTGAAATTCGCCAACCAGGCCTATTCGGGCTACGTGCTGGCGCGCGTCAACCGCGCGCCACTGGGTACCCTGCGTGCGCTGTACGACAACGAGCGCAGCAAGTCGCTGACCGGCCTGTCGCTGGTGCACCTGGGCATCGCGCTGTCCCTGCAGGGCGATCACAAGCGCGGCGATGCGGCCATTGCCGCCGGCTTTGCCAAGAGCGCGGCTGACCGTCCGGCATACTTCGGCGATTACGGCAGCGCGGTGCGCGACGACGCGCTGATGATCGCGCTGCTGCACGAGCGCAAGTTGTCCAAGCCCGCCTACGATGCACGCGCGGTCGATCTCGGCCGCGCGCTGGATGCCCGCCGCAACAGTGGCTGGATGTGGCTGAGCACCCAGGAGCAGGTGGCGCTGGCCCGCATGGGCAAGGCGTTGTCGGCCAACCAGAAGAAACTGGTCTCCGGCGAACTGGTGGTGGGTGGCGAGAGCGAGAGCATCCCGGCACGGCGCATGTTCGGCCGCAGCTTCGACTACGCCGCGCTGGCCAAGGGTGTGCGCTTCACCCCGCAGGGGGAGCCGCCGATGTTCGCCAGCCTGGAAGTGGCCGGCATTCCGCGCAACCCGCCGGAACCGGACAGCCGAACGCTCGGCGTGGAGCGCAGCTGGTACACCACTGATGGCAAGCCGTGGACGCCGCGTCCGCTGAAGGAAGGCGAGGCCCTGATCGTGCGGGTCAGCGTCACCCCGAACGTGGACATGCCCGATGCGCTGCTGACCGATCTGCTGCCGGCCGGGCTGGAGATCGAGAACTTCAACCTTGGCGATGCCAAGCAGTGGGCCGATGTGGTGGTCGACGGATTGAGCGTCAACGACCGGGCCGATGCGGCCAACATCAAGCACGAGGAGTTCCGCGACGACCGCTACGTGGCCGCGCTGAAACTCTCGCGTGGCAGCACTGCCAAGGTGTTCTATCTGGTGCGTGCGGTCACGCCGGGTACGTATCGCGTGCCGCCGCCGCTGGTGGAGGACATGTACCGTCCCGACCTGCGCGGGGTGGGGCGCAGCCTCCCCGCGTCGCTGACCGTGGTGCAGCCCTGATCGCAGGCGGGCCGTCCCGGTGACGGCCCGCCTGCCTCGCTGCTGAATCGACATGACGTCTCTTTTTTCCAAACGGTGGTGGGCGTCGGTGCTGCGCGGCGTGCTGCCGTACCTGCGATGGGGCACGGCCGCGGTGCTCGCGTTGCTGCTGGCGCTGGACCTCGCGTTCCCGCCACCGCTGCCCAGGCAGCGCGACACCAGCACCCTGGTGGTTGCGCGCGATGGCACGCCACTGCGCGCCTTCGCCGATGCCGACGGGGTGTGGCGCTACCCGGCCTCGGCCGACAGCGTCTCGCCGCTGTATCTGCAGGCCCTGCTGAACTACGAAGACCGCTGGTTCTGGCGGCATCCCGGCATCAACCCGTGGGGCCTGCTGCGCGCCGGCAAGCAATGGCTGTTCGCGCAGCGGATCGTCTCCGGCGGTTCAACGCTGACCATGCAGGTGGCGCGGATCCTCGATCCGCATACGCGCACGCCGTGGGGCAAAGCCAAGCAGCTGCTGCGCGCGGTGCAGCTGGAACTGCACCTGAGCAAGGCGCAGATCCTGGCGCTGTATCTGGAACGCGCGCCCTATGGCGGCACCATCGAAGGTGTGGAGGCGGCGAGCTGGGCCTATCTGGGCAAGCCGGCCTCGCAGTTGTCGCATGCCGAGGCGGCGTTGCTGGCGGTGCTGCCGCAGTCGCCCAGCCGGTTGCGTCCGGACCGTCATCCGGAGGCGGCACAGCGGGCGCGTGACAAGGTGCTCGAACGCATGGTGTCACTCGGTGTGTGGTCACGCGAGGAGGTCGACGATGCGCGCATCGAACCGGTGGTCACCCGCGCCCTGCAGCCCCCGCTGCATGCGGCGCTGCTCGCCCAGCGCCTGCGCTCGGCCCAGTCGCGGGCGGCGCGGATCGAGAGCACGCTGGATATCGGCCTGCAGCGCACGCTGGAAGAGCGTGTGTCGTCCTACTTTTCGCAGCTGCCCGGGCGCACCTCGGCGGCGTTGCTGGTGGTGGACAACCGCACGCTGGAGGCACGCGCCTACGTCGGTTCGGTGGCGTTCGGCGACAAGCAGCGGCTCGGCCATGTGGACATGGTGCAGGCGTGGCGCTCACCGGGTTCCACGCTCAAACCGTTCCTGTATGGCATGGCGCTGGATGATGGCCTGATCCATTCGGAAAGCCTGATGGTGGATGCGCCACAGAGCTTCGGCGGGTACCGGCCGGGCAACTTCGATGCGGCCTTCAACGGGCCGGTCAGTGCCGCCACGGCCCTGCGGTTGTCGCTCAACGTGCCGGCGGTGGACCTGCTGGATCGGGTCGGCTCGGCGCGTTTTGCCGCACGCCTGTCGCATGCAGGCATCAACCTGCGCTTTCCGCATGGCAGTGCGCCCAATCTCTCGCTGATTCTCGGCGGCACCGGCGCGCGGCTGGAGGATCTGGTCGGCACCTTCGCCGCGTTCAACCGCAACGGCATCGCGGGGCGGGTGCGTTACACCGCCGAGGATGCGGTGATCGAACGGCGCCTGATGTCCCCCGGCGCGGCGTGGATCACCCGCGAGGTGCTCGAGTCCAATCCCCGCCCGGGCTACGGCACCGGCACCTTCGATGTCACCGGCCGCCCGCGTGTGGCCTGGAAGACCGGCACCAGTTACGGCTATCGCGATGCCTGGGCGATCGGCACCACGCGGCATTACACGGTGGGCGTCTGGGTGGGGCGTCCGGACGGCACGCCGCTGCCCGGGCAGTACGGCGCGGTGACGGCCCTGCCGCTGATGTTCGAAGTGATCGACAGCCTGCCGCGCCAAGCCGGCGATGCCAGTGCAGCGCCGATGCCGGCGAGCGTGGCGCAGGCCGATATCTGCTGGCCGACCGGCGGCTTGGCCGAACAGACGGCGCCACCGCTGTGCCAACGCCGGATGCCGGCCTTCGTGCTGGACGGGGTCGTGCCACCGACCTTCGCCGAACGCGAGGCGCGGCTGTGGCAGCCGGGTCTGCAGCGGTTCCAGGTGGATGCTCGCACGGGGCTGCGGCTGTCGCCGGAGTGCAGCCGGCCGCATGCGGCGGAGCCGCGTGAGATCGCACGCTGGCCGGCGCTGTTGTCGCCGTGGCTGCCGCAGGCGCAGCGTCAGGCCTCGCAGCTGCCAGCACTGTCACCCGATTGCAGCGCCGACGGCCGCGAGAGCGGCGGGACGCTGCATATCGAGGGGCTCAACGACCGCGCCACCCTCGCACGCGCCCCGAATGCCGAGCACGGCGTGCGCCTGCAACTGCGTGCGCTGGGCAACGAAACAACAGTGGATTGGCTGCTGGATGACCGCTGGATTGCCCGCACCGAAGGGGCGCGACTGTTCCAGCGTGATTTCGATGAAGTGGGCGAGCACACATTGACGGCATTGGCCGCCGATGGCGCGTGGACGCAGGTGCGGTTCCGGATCCTGCGCTGATCATGCGGTGCGCAGGGTCTGGCAGTGCCGGCCACGGGCCGGCACTGCCGTCCAACATTACTCCCCGATCCAGCCGTCCAGCAGGTCGGCGAATTCGTCGGCGTGTTCTTCTTCCTGCGCCAGGATCTCTTCGAGGATGCGCTTGGTCGTGGTGTCCTTGTCGCCCACGAAGTTGATCATCTCGCGGTAGCTGTCGATCGCGATGCGCTCGGCAATCAGGTTCTCGCGGACCATGTCGCGCAGGTCGCTGCCTTCCTTGTACTCGGCATGCGAGCGCGCAGTGAGCGTATCCGGGTTGAGATCGGGCTCGCCGCCAAGCTGCACGATGCGTTCGGCCAGCTTGCCGGCGTGCGCCTGTTCCTGCTGTGCGTGTTCCAGGAACTCGGCCTTGATCGAATCGGCGAGCATGCCCTTGGCCATGAAGTAATGGCGGTAGTAGCGCAGCACGCAGACGTACTCGGTGGCGAGCGCATCGTTGAGCAGCTTGATCACCGCTTCGCGGTCGGCGCTGTAACTGTCGGTGATCGCGCCGTCTTCGATGCCCTTGCGGGCCTTGGCCCGCAGGGTGGCGGTGTCGCTGATGCCCGGCGGGCGGGCGTTGTCCGGGGCGGTGTTGGGGGTGTTCTTGGCTGGCTTTGACATGGCTGGCCGGGTTCCTCTGTTGCGTGGGTCTAGCGGGGGAGATGCTCCAGCACGTACTGCGCCGAAGACACGTCGAATTTTCCGGGTTCCTCGATGAAGGTCTCGCGCACGACACCGTCTTCGACGTACAGCGCGAAGCGGCGCGAGCGGATGCCCATGCCCGAGCTGCTGGCATCCATTTCCAGGCCGAGCGCACGGGTGAACTCCCCATTGCCGTCAGACAGCAGCTGCAGGCCGTCGGGCACCTGCTGGCTCTCGCCCCAGGCCTTCATCACGAACGGATCGTTGACCGCCATGCAGAACACCTCGATCCCGCGGTGGCGGAATTCGGGGAACTGCTCGATGTAGCCGGGCAGGTGCCGGGCCGAGCAGGTCGGGGTGAATGCGCCGGGCACGCCGAACAGCACCGCTTTGCGCGAATCGAACAGGGCATGGGTATCGATGGTCTCCATGCCCTCGCGGATGCGCTTGAGGGTGACTTCGGGAATGCGGTCGCCAACGTGGATGGTCATGCGGACTCCTTGGACACAGGCAGGGTAGTGAGGGGCATGGGATGGCCATGTCAACACGTTGAAAAGCAGCCGTGCAGACCCATCTGTAGCGGGAAAGGCAGGCCACGGGGGCAGCGTAGCCCTCCGGGAGGTCGGCCGCATTGCGCAGGATCATTCGCGCCCGGCGTCACGGTGGGCCGGTCCGCAGCGGCTAGAATTGCGCGGACGGTGCCCGCCCACGCGGGTGGCCGAACTTAGTCGAGGTGTTTGGATGGAATTCAAGGATTACTACGCCACGCTCGGGGTGGAACCCACCGCGGGCGATGCTGAGATCAAGACCGCTTACCGCCGGCTGGCGCGCAAGTACCACCCGGATGTGAGCAAGGAAGCCGGGGCCGAGGACAAATTCAAGGCGGTCAACGAGGCTTACGAGGCGCTGCGCGATCCGCAGAAGCGCGCGGCCTATGACCAGCTCAAGGCGCAGGGCTACCGGCCCGGCGAGGAGTTCCATACCCCGCCGAACTACGGCGGTGGCCAGGGCTATGACTTCGAAGAGGTGTTCGGAGGCGGCGCCGGTGGCGGCGGCTTCAGCGATTTCTTCGAGAGCCTGTTCGCGCGTCAGCGCGGCGGTGGCGGTGGCCGCGCCAGTGGCTTCGGCGGTGCCAGCCAGGGCCCGCAGCCGACCCGCGATACCCGCGCCAAGCTGTCGGTGCCGCTGGAAGCGGCCTATCAGGGCGACAGCCTGCGCATCAACGTGGGCGGCAAGCAGCTGGATGTGCGCGTGCCCAAGGGCATCCGTCCGGGCCAGGTGATCCGGCTGACCGGGCAGGGTACCGGTGGCGGCAACCTGCTGCTGGAAGTGGAATACGCCGAACACCCGCAGTTCGAGGTGGATGGCCGCAACATTCTGTACACCCTGCAGGTGACCCCGTGGCAGGCCGCACTGGGCACCAGCATCAGCGTGCCGACCCTGGGCGGTGCGGTGGAACTGAAGGTGCCGGCCGAGTCCGATGCTGGCCGCAAGCTGCGCCTGCGTGGCCGCGGGCTGCCGGGCAATCCGGATGGCGATCAGATCGTGGAGCTGGAGATCATCGCGCCGGCGCCCACCGATGAGGCGCAGAAGAAGGCCTACAAGGCGCTGGCCAAGGCATTCGGCGAGAAGGTGTGATGCAGGCGGTGCGCGGTGTCCGGGTCATCGTTGCGCACTGACCAACGGGCGGTGTCTACCGGGCCGGCCGCGATTGCCTTCGCGGTAGCAGCCGACCGTTGGTCGGCTCACCGTGCCATCGGCTCACGCCGTCGGCGGTTCCTGGTGGCTGAAAACGCGCTCCAGCACCTCGGACAGTTCGTCTTCTGAAAACGGCTTGGTGATATAGGCCTTGGCGCCCTGGCGCATGCCCCACATGCGGTCGGTGTCCTGGTCCTTGGTGGTCA
Organism: Stenotrophomonas sp. IS26; assembly: GCF_054188265.1. Lineage (NCBI taxonomy): Bacteria > Pseudomonadati > Pseudomonadota > Gammaproteobacteria > Lysobacterales > Lysobacteraceae > Stenotrophomonas > Stenotrophomonas sp. IS26. The sequence goes on along the minus strand of NZ_JBSZJV010000006.1, from coordinate 20,361 downwards.
CCAGGATCACCGGAATGTGCTTGGTCGCCGCGTCGCGTGCCAGCGTGCGGGTCGCCTGGAAGCCATTGAGGTTGGGCATGACCACGTCCATCAGCACCAGATCGGGCAGCTCGGCCTTGGCCGTTTCCACCCCGGCGGCGCCATCGGTGGCGGTCAGGATCTGGTGCCCGAGTTTTTCGACGATCCGCTGTATCCCCAGCAGCTGCGACGGTGAATCGTCGACGATCAGAATGCGTGCCATGGTGTTCCCCGTGTGATGCCCGCAGTGTAGTGCGGGCCTCGCACCGTCGTGAAGCGCCGGGCGTGCCGTCTGTCGCCCGGCTGCTACGCTCAGTCGATTCGTACCACCGTGCGGCCGTGGTTGCCGCCCGCGAGCAGGCTGTCGAACGCCGCGGGCAGGCCATCCAGCCCCACTTCGCCGGTACAGATCGTCTCCAGATGCGCCGGCTTCCACGCGCCGCCCAGCTTGTCCCAGACCGCTTCGCGCAGATCACGCGGTGCGCTGGAGGAGGAGATCCCCAGCAACGACACGCCGCGGATGATGAAGGGCATCACCGTCATCTCCAGCGCGGGGCTGGCGGCCAGGCCGGCACTGACCACCGAACCGTAGGGCACGGTCTGGGCCAGCAGGCTGGTCAGCATCGCGCCGCCGGCATTGTCCAGGCCACCGCCGAAGCGGGCCGATTCCATCGGGCGGGAGGTCGCCAGCACATCACGCGGCAGAACCTCGCGGGCTCCCAGGTTCCGCAGATAGCCGGCCTGGTCGGCCTTGCCGCTGATCGCGTGCACCTCGAAACCGGCCCGGGTGAAGATATCCACTGCCAGCGAGCCGACCCCGCCGGTGGCCCCGGTTACGGCCAGCGGCCCGTGGGCGGGGGTCTGCCGGTTGTCCAGCATCCGCACCAGGGCCAGTGCAGCGGTGAAGCCGGCCGTACCCAGGATCATCGCCTCGCGTGGGGTCAGCCCGGCGGGCTGCGGGATCACCGCGCTGGCGGCCAGGCGCACATACGGGCTGTACCCGCCATCGCGGGTCTCGCTCAGCCCGCACCCGGTGGCGAGCACCGCATCGCCTTCGCGGTAGGCCGGGTCGGTCGAAGCGACCACCGTGCCGGCCACGTCGATGCCGCCGACGAGTGGGAAGCGCCGCAGGATCCTGCCCTTGCCGGTACCGGCCAACGCATCTTTATAGTTGACCGAGGACCAGTGCGCGCGGAGGACCACCTCGCCAGGGTTGAGCTGGTCCAGGCCGATCGGTTCCAGCCCGGCGTGGTAGCCGGTATCGTCCTGGTGGATGCGGAAAGCGTTGAACCGGTCGGGAATTGCCATGAAGATGCCTGACGGGGGAAAGCACCACCTTACCCGCTGCTCCGGCGCGCGGGGACCCTCACGGACCTTCGCGGATGCGGTTATGAATCGTTCCCCGAGATGGGTGACCCCTTCCAATCCTGTCGATCTGCCCCATCTAGTAGAATCGACAGCGATTTAACGTTTTAACGGTTGACGGTGCGGGAATGGCCCGCAGGCAACCTTACCTTGATGGAGCGTGCATGGCCTGGAATACACCCGGCGGCAACAAGGGCGGACAAGGCCCCGACGAGAATCGACGTGGGCCGTTCGGTCCTCGCGGTGGCGGCAATGGCGGCGGTTGGGGCGGTTTGCCCGGTCCGCTGAAAGACCTGTTCGATGGCGGCATCCTGCGGTGGGTTGCAGTGGCGGCGGTGTTGCTGTTGCTGTTCTCCAGCTTCCAGCTGATCGGCGAACAGCAACGCGGCGTCGTGCTGCGCTTCGGTCAGTTCCATCGCATCCTGCAGCCTGGCCCGAACTTCAAGCTGCCGTGGCCGCTGGAATCGGTCACCAAGGTCAATGCCACCGAGATCAAGACGTTCAGCAGCCAGGTGCCGGTCCTGACCCGCGACGAGAACATCGTCAACGTCTCGCTCAACGTCCAGTACCGCATCGACGATCCGCGCCTGTACCTGTTCGGCTCGGTCGATGCCGACCAGGTGCTGGAACAGACCGCGCAGAGCGCCGTGCGTGAGCAGGTCGGTCGTGCCGACCTCAACAACGTGCTGAACAACCGTGGCCCGCTGGCCGTGGCCGCCGAAGAGCGCCTGCAGGCCTCGCTCGGCAGCTACCGCACCGGTCTGTCGGTGACCGGCCTGACCCTGCCCGATGCCCGCCCGCCCGAGGAGGTCAAGCCGGCCTTCGACGAGGTCAACGGTGCCCAGCAGGTCAAGGAACGTCTGATCAACGAAGCCCAGGCCTACGCGGCCAAGGTGGTTCCGGAAGCGCGCGGCCAGGCCTCGCGGGCCCGGACCACCGCCGAAGGCTACAAGCAGGCCGTGGTCGCCAAGGCCGAGGGTGATGCCTCGCGCTTCAGCCTGCTGCAGGTCCAGTACAAGGACGCCCCGGAAGTCACGCGCAAGCGCCTGTGGCTGGAAACGGTGCAGAAGGTGCTCTCGGAGAACCGCAAGATCATCGGTGGCGATGGCCGCCAGCTGATCTACGTGCCGATGCCGGGCGACAACCGCACCAGCACCAATGCCGCTCCGGCGGTGACCCCGGAAGTCATGCTGCCGTCGCTGCCTGCCAGCACGGCGGTGGATGGCGTTCGCAATGCGGAGCGTCCGACGACGCGCCCGACCGGTCGTGAGGAGGGCAGCCGATGAGAAGTTCACTGTGGATTGGTCTGGCCGTAGCGGTCCTGCTCGGCCTGTTGGGTTCGGTCTACGTGGTCCGTGAGGACCAGACTGCGATGGTGCTGAACCTGGGCAAGGTGGTCCGTGCGGACATCAAGCCGGGCCTGCACTTCAAGGTGCCGCTGGTGGAAACGGTGCGCGTGTTCGATCGTCGCTTCCAGGTGCTCGATACCGCCCCGGCGCGTTACTTCACTGCCGAGCAGAAGGACGTCAGCGTCGACTTCTTCGCCATCGGTTACATCTCCGACGTGCGCGCGTACTTCCGTGCGACCGGCGGCGATGCCCGCGTGGCCAATGCCCGTCTGGCCCCGATCATCACCGACTCCCTGCGCAACCAGATCAACTCGCGTTCGTTGCAGCAGCTGGTGTCGGGGGATCGCAGCGAACTGATCGCCAACCAGCTGACCGGCATCAACGAGTCGGTCAAGGCGCTGGGCATGCAGATCATCGACCTGCGCATCAAGCAGATCGACCTGCCGACCGACAGCCAGGTGATCAACGATGTGTACGAGCGCATGCGCGCCCAGCGTAAGCAGGAAGCGGCCAAGCTGCGCGCCGAGGGTGAAGAGCAGTCGCTGACCATCCGTGCCCAGGCTGACCGCGAGAGCACCGTGATCGTGGCCGAAGCCGAGCGCGACGCCCAGCAGCTGCGCGGTGCCGGCGATGCCGATGCCGCCCGCATCTACGGCAAGGCCGGCTCGGCCGACCCGTCGTTCTACGCCTTCTACCGCAGCCTGGAGGCCTACCGCGGCTCCATGACCGACGGCAACGGCGTGATCGTGCTCGACAAGAACGACCCGTTCCTGCAGTACCTCAAGAGCGATCGCTGAGGCCGCAGGCGGTAGTCATCCACGGGGACCCGGTGCAGACCGGGTCCCCGTTTTGTTTGTGGAGATGTCATGAAAGATCTGTTCTCGGCCCTGTGCCTGGTCGCCGTGCTCGAAGGCCTGTTCCTGTTCGCCGCCCCGTTGGCCTGGAAGCGGATGGCCGAGCAGCTGCTGATGCTGCGCAGCAGCGCCCTGCGCACCTGGGGCGGAGTGATCCTGCTGGCCGGGCTGACCACCCTGTGGTGGCTCAAGCACTGAGCGGGTTACCGCCATGCGCTGGTTGGTAGTGCCGGCCGCTGGCCGGCTCCATGCCATCCCGCGAGCCGGCCAGTGGCCGGCACCTGCCGCGGCGGTCCTGACCGGCCGGTGAAGTCCACCGGCCCCCGGGGTGGCAGCGGCCACCGGAAACCCGGATAATGCACAAAAGCCGGACGGGCACTCTGTTTCAGAGTCACTCGTCCGGCTTTTTCCGTGTCTGGGTACCCCAGCGTCGGCGCGCTCCCCGCTGGAGCCCGCCACCCAGCGCTGCGCGGCGACCCCGGCATGGTCCCAAACCCGCGGCCCCGATGGCCGCACAAAAACCAGGAGTTACCCGTCATGGGTCAGTCAGTTGTCGTGTTGGGTGCCCAGTGGGGCGATGAAGGCAAGGGCAAGATCGTCGATCTGCTCACCGAGGAAATCGGCGCTGTCGTGCGCTTCCAGGGCGGCCACAATGCCGGCCACACGCTGGTCATCAATGGCAAGAAGACCGTGCTGCATCTGATTCCATCCGGCATCCTGCGTGCAGACGCGCTGTGCCTGATCGGCAACGGCGTGGTGATCTCGCCGGCCGCGCTGCAGAAGGAAATCGCCGAGCTGGAAACCTCCGGCGTGGAAGTGCGTTCGCGCCTGAAGATCTCCCCGGCCGCGCCGCTGATCATGCCGTACCACATCGCCCTGGACCAGGCGCGCGAACGCGCCGCCGGCGGCAAGGCGATCGGCACCACCGGCCGTGGCATCGGCCCGGCGTATGAAGACAAGGTGGCACGTCGCGGCATCCGCATCGCCGACCTGCATTACCCGGCCCAGCTGGAAGAACTCCTGCGCACCGCGCTGGATTACCACAACTTCGTGCTGACCAATTACCTCAAGACCGACGCGGTCGATTTCCAGAAGACCTACGACGAAGCACTGGCCTTCGGCGAATACGTCGAGCCGATGAAGTCCGACGTTGCCGGCATCCTGCATGACCTGCGCAAGCAGGGTAAGCGCGTGCTGTTCGAAGGCGCCCAGGGCGCCCTGCTGGACATCGACCACGGCACCTACCCGTACGTCACCAGCTCCAACACCACCGTCGGTGGCGCATTGGCCGGGGCCGGCGTCGGCGCCGATGCGATCGACTACGTGCTGGGTATCGCCAAGGCCTACGCGACCCGCGTCGGCGGTGGCCCGTTCCCGACCGAGCTGGACGATGAAGTCGGCCAGGGCATCCGTGACCGCGGTGCGGAGTACGGCGCCTCGACCGGCCGCCCGCGTCGTTGCGGCTGGATGGACATCGTCGCGCTCAAGCGCGCGGTGGCCATCAACGGCATCAGCGGCCTGTGCATCACCAAGCTCGACGTGCTCGACGGCATGGAAAAGCTCAAGGTCTGCATCGCGTACGAATACCGCGGCAAGCGTACCGAGTACGCCCCGCTGGACGCGCAGGGCTGGGAAGAATGCACGCCGGTGTACCTGGAGTTCCCGGGCTGGACCGAGAACACCCACGGCATCACCAACTGGGATGACCTGCCGCCGGCCGCCCGCGCTTACCTGCGCGCGCTGGAAGAGCTGGCCGGTTGCCCGGTGAGCATCGTCTCGACCGGCCCCGACCGCGACCACACCATGGTCCTGCAGGATCCGTTCGCCTGATCAGGCGCGTAGTGCCGGGCCATGCCCGGCATTGCGTGACTGTGTAAGGTGCAAGGTGTGAAACGAAGCCCCGCGCAAGCGGGGCTTTTTCGTTGCCTCGCCCCCTTCAGCGCCGGCCGACGCCCATCTGCAGTTCCGACAGTTCAAGGTTCTCATCGTGGTTGGCATCCAGGCTCTGGAAGCGCATCTGCGAGGAGCGACGCATCTCCTCGGCACTCAATTCGCCATCGCCGTTGAGGTCGGCGATGCGTACCCATTCCGCCGCCGAGAACTCGCCATCGCGTTGCGGGCCGAGCACCGCCTGCACTTCATCCACGCTCACCCGGTAATTGTGATCCGCATCGACCAGGCGGAAAAAAGCATCCCCGTCGTACTCATCGCGACTGACCTTGCCGTCGCCATTGCGGTCCAGCATCGCGAAACGATCCGGCGCGGTGGCGGGCAGGTCCTGCGCCGCGGCGGCGCTTGCGGCGACAGCGCCGCAGAGAAGGAGCAGGGCAACGCGGTGCGCGAGCATCATCACAGTTGTCTCCAAGACCGCAGGGGGAGGGGGGCATGCCTTCAGCACGCAGTGTCCGCCGCGTCGATGCCCGGGGCAACGGCAATTTCCCGCATTCGCGACAGTAGTTTTACTGGTTGCCCGCGCCCATCGGACCGGCGTGACCACGTCCGCCAGCGCGGGGCCATGGCATGCTGTGCAGCCTCACCAATCAGCAGGGGCGACAGGGTGTCTGAAGATCACGTGGCCACCGGCATGAGCAGCGCGGACCGCGCGTTGCATGCGGTGGTGTCCGAGCTTGAAGCGTTGCTGCGCAGCGACGGGGAAACCCACTGGGCCGACTGGATGCAGCGGGTCATCACCCAGCTTGAGCAGGGCGATCCAGGCGCGCCGGAGAGCGTGCTGCGCGCCTATGGCGGCATGGGGTCGTTCAATGATGTTGCGTTGGGCCTGGATTACAGCAACGGCCACTTCCAGTGGCGCGCAGACGCGGGTGAACTCAATGAGCGCCTGGATGCACTGCGCGGTCGCGCCTGGCAACTGGCGCGGGCGATCCGGGACGCCCCCCCCCGGTACGCGTTGATCAAAGGGCCTGCTGCCCCTTCAACACCGGATAAGGATTGATCGATTCGCCTTTCCACCACTGCTTTTCCGGACCCAGTACATGGATCTCGAAATGCAGGTGGGGCGCCTCGGGACTGGCGTTGCCGGTGCTGCCGACATAGCCGATCACCTCACCGCGCTTGATCGTCTTCTTCTCGGCCAGCCCATCGGCGTAGCGGTCCAGATGCGCGTAGTAGTAGCAGTAGCGACCGCTTGGCTCGAACTGGTACACCGTCAGTCCGCCCCGCACACTGTCGAACAGTTTCTCCACCGTCCCATCCGCGACGGCCAGCACCGGCGTCCCGTTCGGCGCCAGGATGTCGATCGCATCATGCACGCGGCCTTCGCTGCGCGCATCGGTGAAGGTGTCCTGCAGCTGATCGGCCCCGATGCCCTGCACGGGCAGCAGCAGCGCGCCCGCCGCGCCGCTTGTCGGTGCGGGTGTCGAACCGCCCGCGTCCGGCGCGGGCGGTGTGGCTGACGTGTCGGCAGGCACCGGGTTCGTGGCCGGCGTCGTCGGCGGCGGGGCATCAAGCGCTGCGCGGGCCGAACTGGTGGCCGATCCCACCTTGGCCGGTTCGGCGGCGCCGAGCCGGGCGGAGGGGCCGGGCCCCAGCAGCCAGTAGCCGACCACGCCGATCACCAGTCCCACTGCCAGCAGTCGAAAGGTCTTCATGGCTTACTCCTGCATCACGACCGGCACCGAGGCATCGACCGCAGCGGCGACCTGCAGCGCATCCCAGTTGGTCATGCGCACACAACCGTGCGATTCGGTCTTGCCGACATGGCCGGGTTCGGGCGTGCCGTGCAGGCCGTAGTGGGGCTTGGAGATGTCGATCCAGACCACGCCGACCGGATTGTTCGGGCCCGGCGGCAGGACCGCCTTGCTGTCGCCCGCCTTGGCATCCCAGAACAGCTTGGGGTTGTAGTGGAAGGTGGGATCGCGGGAGATGCCCAGGATCTTCCATTTCCCGATCGGCAGCGGGTCATGCTTGCTGCCCGAGGACACCGGAAACTGCGCGTAGACCTTGCCGTCCGCATCGAACAGCCGCAGCGTGGAGTCGGATTTGTCGATCACCAGCTTGCTGGCCTTCGGCAGCGGGGCGGCCGCGATGTTCGGCACCTGGATCACGCTGCCGGCCTTGCCCAGGTCCACGCCCGGATTGAGCGTCTTCAACAGCTCGGGGGAGGCGTGGAAGCGCTCGCCCAGCGCTTCTTCGATCGAACCGAAGCCCAGGGTTTTCAGCTTGGCCTGCGCGGCCGGACCCTTGGGCACCGGCTGGAACGGACCGGCCACGTCTTCCGCGGTGAGCGTGTAGCGCACCAGCGGCGGGGCGGCATCCGGCTGCAGCGCCTGCCAGGTGGCATCGTCCAGTTCGCCGCTGACCTTCAGCCCGCGTGCGGCCTGGAAGCCGGACACGGCGCGCTTCTGGTTGGAGCCGCGCTCCCCATCGATCTGGCCGGGGGAGAAGTGCGCGCGGTCCAGCAGCACCTGCGCATGCAGATCCGAGCGTGGCCCGGTCGCCAGCGGCGTCGCGTCGGCGTCCGGGATCGCGGCGGGCGCGGGTGCCGTCTGTGCGACCGCCCAACCGGAGGAGGCCCCCAGGGCGAGGGAGAGCGCGGTGAGGCGGGCGAGACGGTGCAGGCGAAGGGACATCGGCAACTCCAGCGGGAACGTGTTTCCACCATGCCTGCCGGGCGTGCGCACTTGCCGTGAAAAGCCTGACGGAGGGCTGAGCGGCGATGCGGGGGCAACGCCAGGGTTATGTGAATCCATTCACAGCGGGCTCACGGCCGTCGGTCAAGGCGCTGCGTCTGGCGCCGATACCAGCCCACCCCCCCACGTTTTTCGGATGTCTCATGGAATTTTTGCGGAACGTCAGCGTTGTCTGGCGTCTAGGCATGGGCTTTGGCCTGTTGTTGCTGCTGGTCGCGGCCGTCGTCGCCACCGGCGCCACCGGGAGTGCGGTACAGAAGCGCGCGATGCAGCAGGTGGTCGAGGTCAACGTGGCCAAGGTGCGGCTGCTCTCGGACATGCTCGATGCCAACAACCAGATGATGGTCGTGCGCCGGGAGATGCTGATCCGCCAGGGCGACGGTCTGGCCGAGGATGAGGCGCGCATCGCCGCGCTGGTCGCGCGCTATGAAGCCAGCTGGGCCGGCTACCAGGCCTTGCCCGCACAGCCGGAAGACAAGGCCGTCGGAGACGCCATCGCGGCCGCCCGCGCGGTGGCGCGTCCGCTCAACAAGCAGATGAGCGAACAGCTGCAGCAGGGCGATTTTGCCGCTGCCACGGCCCTCACCCTGGGCGCCGTGCAGGCCGCTGCCAATGGCTGGAACCAGGCGCTCAGCGATGGCGTGGTCTACGAGGAAAAGGAAAGCCGCGAGGCCGCTGCCGAAGCGATCCGGCTGGGCGAGCGGACCCTGCTGCAGCTGCTGGTGCTGGGCGCGATCGCGCTGGTGGTCGGCATCGCCGCCTCCGTGCTGATCGGCCGCAGCCTGACCGGTCCGCTGGCCCGCGCCGTCGGCCTGGCCACCCGGATGGCCAAGGGTGATCTGGCCCATGACGTCCATCTGGGCGGTCGCGATGAGATCACCCAGCTCGGCAACGCCATGGCCACGGTCCGCCAGGGCGTCCAGGGCGCGATCACCGCGCAGTTGGACATGGCCCGCCAGCATGAGGCCGGTGCCATCAGCCATCGCATGGACGAAACGGCCTTCCCGGGCGATTTCGGCCGGATGATCCGGGCCACCAACGAATTGGTCGGTTCGCACGTGGCCGTCGAGTTCCACATGGTCGAGGTGATGCAGCGCTACGCCATCGGCGACCTGAGCCGTGATCTGGACAGCTACCCGGGCGAGAAGGCCGTGCTGACCACCACCATGGCCACCGTCAAGGCCAGCCTGATGGCGATCAACCAGCAGATCGAGACACTGGCCTCGGCCGCACGTGCCGGCGACTTCTCCGTGCGCGGCGACGAGCCGGCGTTCCAGTTCCAGTTCCGCGCGATGGTCGCCCAGCTCAACGGGATGATGGCCAGCTCGCAGGCCAGCATCGCCGACCTGTCGCAGGTACTGCGCGCGATTTCCACCGGCGACCTGACCTCGCGCATGGACGGCCGGTACGAAGGTGTCTTTGCGCAGATGCGCGACGATGCCAACGCCACCGCGGTGCAGCTGACCGGCATCGTGCAGCAGATCCAGGGCGCGGCCGGCAGCATCAACGATGCCGCGCAGGAACTGGCGGCCGGCCACAATGACCTGTCGCGCCGTACTGAGCAGCAGGCAGCCAACCTGGAAGAAGCGGCGGCCTCGATGGAGGAGCTGACCTCCACGGTCCGGCAGAACGCCGAGCTGGCCAACCAGGCCGACCATGAAGCCCATGCGGCGGGTGCGGCGGTCAAGGCGACCGAGCAGGCGATCGCGCAGATGGCCGCGGTGATGAGCGAGATCGACCAGTCCTCGGCGCGTATCTCCGAGATTTCCTCGGTGATCGACGGCATCGCCTTCCAGACCAACATCCTCGCCCTGAACGCGGCCGTCGAAGCGGCCCGTGCCGGTGAGAACGGACGCGGCTTCGCGGTGGTGGCCACCGAGGTACGCACGTTGGCGCAGCGCGCCGGCACGGCGGCCAAGGAGATCAAGGACCTGATCGATGAGTCCAGCAGCAAGGTCAAGACCGGGCTGAGCGTCACCGTGCAGTCCGAAGCGGCGATCGCCCGCCTGACCCAGGCCAGCTCGCGCACCAATCAGCTGATGAGCGACATTGCCGCCGCGACCAAGGAACAGGCCGCCGGCATCGAGCAGGTCAACCAGGTGGTCGTGCAGATGGACCAGGTGACCCAGCAGAACGCGGCGCTGGTGGAAGAAGCCACCGCCGCCAGCCGCGCGCTGGAGCAGCAGGCGCACGCACTGACCGAATCGGTGGCGGTGTTCACGCTGGAGGACCCCTCTGCAGGCCTGCGCCGCCCGGCGTCACTGCAGGCCGCGTGACGGCACCCGCGCGCTGAGTTGGACGGAAAAGCCCCGCATCGGCGGGGCTTTTTTTCATGCCGATCCAGCCGCCCGGCGCAACGGCGCGCCCGGCTCAGTCCTCGTTCTCTTCCGCTGCTTCGCGACCCTGCTGGCGGATCAGCGCTTCTTCGCGCGCATCGTTGATCGCATGGCGCACGCCATCCAGATCGATGCTGCTTTCATCCTGTTCGAACTCGCCCGTCAGCACGCTGTCCGGGAGCAGATCGCCGGCCTCGAACAGCGCCCACATCTCCTCGCCGTACCAGGTCTCCAGCAGCTCCGGCGCCCAGCGGCCCAGGTACGCGGTGAGGTTGTTGACGTCGCGCAGCAGCATCGTGCGCGCGGCATTGTTGCCCGCCGCACTGACCACCTGGGGGAAATCGATCACCACCGGGCCTTCCGGGCCGACCAGCACGTTGTACGGCGACAGATCGCCGTGGATCAGGCCGCAGCACAGCATCCGCACGACCTGGCGGACCAGGATCTGGTGGAACTCGCGGGCCTGTTCCGGACTGAGTTCGACCTCGCCCAGGCGCGCGGCGGAATACCCCTCGGCATCGGTCACCAGCTCCATCACCAGCACGCCGTGGAAGTAGCCGTACGGCTCGGGTACGCGCACGCCGGCATCGCGCAGCTGGTACAGCGCCTCCACTTCGGTGTTCTTCCAGGCCGCTTCCTGCTGCTTGCGGCCGTAATTGCTGGCCTTGCCCACGGCGCGCGCTTCGCGGCTGCCACGGACCTTGCGGCCTTCCTGGTACTGCACGCGCTGCTGGAAGCTGCGCTGCGCCATGTCTTTGTAGACCTTCGCGCAGCGCACATCGTCGCCGCTGCGGACCACGTATACCGCTGCTTCCTTGCCGCTCTTGAGCGGGCGGAGCACTTCATCGATCACGCCGTCGTCGATCAGCGCCTGCAAGCCTTGGGGGGTCTTCACGGTATCTCGGGAATCGGCTGGCGCGGGGCCTGCCCTGGAGGGGGAGGGATTTTCGCATCTTCGGGCCGATGGAGCCATCGACACGGCGCTCGGCGGCCCGGTTGTTCAGCTGCGTGCACGTCCACGCGGGCTTGAACTCTGATTCACATCCGGCCTGCAGGCTGACGTCACTTTCCCAAGGAGTGCCGCCCATGATGCTGTCCCTGTTGCGCCATACCGGTGCCGTGCTGGCCTTGTTGCTGGCCGTTCCCTTGCTCCATGCCCGCCCTTCGGCGGGCGATACGGTGCTCATCGTGGTCAGCGGCGAGGGCCGTGACCAGGGCAAGACCCGCCCCGGGTTCGAGATGGACGAATTCGCCCAGGCTTACCTGATCTTCCGCGACAACGGCCTGGCCGTGCAGGTGGCCAGCCCACGCGGCGGGCCGGTGGAGGCCGACAAGTTCGATGCCAAGGAGCCCTTCAATGCACGCGTCCTCGCCGATCCGGCCGCGGCCGCGTTGCTGGCCGATACCCGCGCCACCGCCACCCTCCGGGCGGCCGACTATGCGGCCGTCTACGTGGTCGGGGGCAAGGGGGCGATGTTCGATCTGCCCGCCGATGCCGCACTGCGCGGTCTGCTGGGCGCGATGCACGATCGCGGCGCGGTGGTCGCGGCGGTCTGTCACGGCCCGGCTGCGCTGGTGGACGTGCGGCTGGCGGACGGATCGCTGCTGGTGGCCGGGCGGCGCGTGACCGGCTTCACCAATGCAGAGGAGGGCGTGTTCGGCAAGCGCTGGGCGAAGGAATTCCCGTTCCTGCTGGAAACGGCGCTGCGCGAGCGCGGCGCGCGCTGGGAACAGGCGCCGCTGATGATGCCCAGACTGGTGGTGGACGGTCGCCTGATCACCGGGCAGAACCCGTATTCGACACCGGCCGTCGCCGAGGCGATCGTGCGCGCCACCGGTCGCACCCCGGTCACGCGCACGCCCTGGCGCGATGAGGCCAGCATGGCGCTGGTGCAGCGCCTGCTGGCCGGTGAGGGGGAGGTGGTCAAGCACGAGCTGGCCAGCAACCGTACGGGCTATCACGACCAGCTGATCGGCGTGCTCGGCTACTACCAGCTGCAGGCCGCGCAGGACGATGCTGCCGTACGTGACGCGCTGGCGATCATGCAGCTGGCCGCGCCGTACATGAGCGAACCGCAGCTGCCGCTGGGCATCGCCCAGGCGCATTGGCGGCTGGGCGAGGTGGCACAGGCGCGCACGGTGCTCGGCAAACTGCTGGAAACCCACCCGGACATGGCCGAAGCTAAGCAGCTCAAGGACACGATCGAAGGCTGACACCATGGACGACGGCCTGCACATCCTGGTGATCGAGGACAACCCGGCGCTGCGCGCCGGCATGGCCACGCTGCTGGAGGCCCGCGGCCATCGCGTGGCCTTCGCCGCCGATGGCCGCAGCGGCCTGCAGATGGCGCTGGAAGAGCCGCCGGAGGTGCTGGTGCTGGACCTCACCCTCCCGGGCATGGATGGTCTGCGCGTGTGCAGCCATCTGCGTGAACAGGCCGACCGCCACATCCCGATCCTGATGCTGACCGCGCGCGACACGCTGGCCGACAAGCTGGTCGGCTTCCAGGCCGGTGCCGATGACTATCTGGTCAAACCGTTCGCAGGTGAGGAACTGCTGGCGCGATGCCTGGCTCTGGCCCACCGACACGGCCGACGCGGCGGGCACATGCTGCGTATCGGATCGCTCGGCATCGACCGCCGTAGCGGCGCCGTGTGCCGCGGTGAGCAGGCGATCGAGTTGCCGCAGACCGCCTATCGGCTGCTGGTGCTGCTCGCCGAAGCCTGGCCGCGTACGGTGACCCGCAGCGAGTTGATCCGCCGTCTCTGGGGCGATGAGGCGCCGCCGTCGGATCCGCTGCGCTCGCATCTGTACCTGCTGCGCCAGGCGTTGGACAAACCGTTCGAGCGGCCGATGCTCAAGACCGTGCACGATGTCGGCTTCAAGCTGGAGGCCGACGCATGACGGCACGGGTGCATTGCCTGCGCAACCGGTTGATGCTGGCTTTCGCGGTGTTCGCATTGGTGGTGGCCGGCCTGTTCGGCCTGTACGTGGCGGTATTCGTGTACAGCGTGGAGGATCGCTTCTTCGATGCGATGCTTGAGCAGGAAGCGCAGCAGCAGCTGGATCAGCGGGCCACCCGTGGGACGTGGTCGCCGCCGCGCAATGCGTTCATGACGATCCACGACAGCCCTGCCACGTTCCCGTCCGATCTCAAGGCCACCTTCGATGCCGAGCCCTTGCGCCGCGAGATCGCCGGTACGCAGGGGCGGCACTATCACCTGCGGCCGGTGCAGCCGGAAGGAGCCGCCACGCCAGGGTGGCTGGTCGCCGAGGTCAGCCAGCAGCTGGTGGTGCGGCCGATGCGCAGCCAGATCCTGGCGCTGCTGGCCTGGTCCGGACTGGCCGTGGTGGTGGTCGCCATCCTGGCCGGCGCATGGCTGGCTCGACGTACCACGCGGCCCTTGTCGAAGCTGGCAGCGCTGGTCGATGAGATGGTGCCGGACAGGCTGCCGTTGGGGTTCGCCGGGGGCTTCCCCGATGACGAGGTCGGCGTGCTCGCCCGCGGCCTGGACAATCTGAGCGGGCGCGTGCGTGCCTTCATTGCGCGCGAGCATGCCTTCACCCGTGATGCCAGCCATGAGCTGCGCACGCCATTGGCAGTGATCCGCAGCGCTACCGAACAGCTGGCCAGCGAACCGGGCCTGTCCGAGCGTGGGCGGCAGCAGCTTGAGCATGTGCAGCACTCGGCGCGGCAGCTCGAACAGACCGTCATCACCCTGCTCACGCTGGCCCGCGAAGAGAACGTGGAACAGGACGCGACACCACTGGCGGTGCTGCCGGTACTGGAACAGGTGGTGATCGAGCAGGCCGCGCTGCTGGAGGGCAAGCCGGTGGAAGTGCGGGTCGACGTGCCGGCCGACGTGCGCCTGCCGGTGCCCGGGCCGGTGCTGCACATGCTGCTGGCCAATCTGGTCGGCAATGCATTCGCGCATACCCGTTCGGGTGAGGTGCACATCGAGGTGGCGAGCGGGCGGCTTCGGATCCGCAACACCGCCCTGGCGGGCGATGCCGAGGCGATCATGCGGCCGTTCACCAAGGGCGAGGGCAGTGCCGGGTTCGGGCTCGGCCTGGCGATCGTGCAGCGATTGTGCGCCCGCTTCGTCATCGACCTGCGCATCGAAGGGAGCGAGCACGCCACGGTGGCCAGTTTCAGCGTGCAGTGAGGCGATCCGGCATGGCGGCCGCGGCGACCGGGTGCCATCCGGGGCGGGCCCGCTTCCGTCCATCGCCAAAGTGCGCGATGCTCTGCCGAACGGGGGAGGGGCGCATGGGCAACAGGGACGAGGGCAGCAGTCACGGGGATGTCCCGGCGGAGCAGACGCCGACCGATTGGTCGTTGCTGCCGATCACGCATGGCAACGAAGATTCGATGGTGGCCGTGATCTGGCGCCTGCTGCGGCAGGAGCCGGCGCTGATGGTGAGCGCGGGATATGTGTTCCTCTCCGTGCTGGGGCTGTGGTCGAGCTACTTTTTCTACTTCAAATTCCGGCTGTCGATCCTGGACTACCTGCAGGTCAGTGACTTCCTGGTCGCCGGGCTGCGCGATCCGGCCTACCTGTTGATCCTGTTGCTGGGGGCCCTGCTTGCCGTGGTGCTGGGCTGGCCGGAGACGCTGCGGCGGCGCAATCCTGCCAAGGTGGCACGCCTGCGCGCGAGGCACTGGGGATGGCGGATGCTGTTCTCGGAGTCGCCGTGGATGAACTGGGAATTCTCCGGGCTGCGCCCGCTGACCGGCATGTGCATTGCGGTGGTCTGCTTCATGGCATTCGGCGCGGCGCTGTATGCCCTCAGCTCGGCCGAGAAGATCCGCGATGGCAGGGGCGGTACGTCGGTGCAGGTCGTGCTCGGGGGTGACGCGGTCGCGCTGCCCGGCACTGCGAAACTGCTGGGTTCCAGCAGTGCGTTCGTGTTCCTGTGGTGGCCGGAAC
The DNA here is from genome assembly GCF_054188265.1 of Stenotrophomonas sp. IS26. Classification (NCBI taxonomy): domain Bacteria; kingdom Pseudomonadati; phylum Pseudomonadota; class Gammaproteobacteria; order Lysobacterales; family Lysobacteraceae; genus Stenotrophomonas; species Stenotrophomonas sp. IS26. The sequence continues at coordinate 4,858 of NZ_JBSZJV010000006.1, read as the reverse complement.
AACGGCGTGCCGAAGCCGTGCCGATCGGCTCGATCCGCCGGCTGCAGTCGATGCCGCTGCCGGTGAAACCGGTAGCACCTAGAACGGTCACGCCATCGAAGCCGTCCACCGTGCCAGTGCCGCGGTAAGCGCTGCGCCTGCGCTCTGCCGCGTGCTGCTCCAGGCAGCACGCGGTAGATGCACGGCGGGCCCTGTGCGCAGGTCAGGCCTTGCCGGTCGCTCGCTTTCGGGCGCCGGTCGTTGATGCGGATTTCCGGGTGGCCTGCTTCGCGACGGTCTTCTTCGCCGCTCTTTTTGTCGTCTTTTTGACCGCGGTTTTCGCTGTCGCTTTTTCAGCGGCCTTCTTCGCCGTCTTCGTTACGGTCTTCTTGGTGGCCTTCCCGGCGGCTGCTTTCGGAGCGGCCTTCTTGGCAGCGGTTTTCTTTACCGCTGCCTTCTTCGTCGGCGAGGTCTTCGCGGTCTTGGCGGCCGTGTTGTTCGCACTGCCGCGCTTCTTCCCGCCACCATCCTGCTTGTTGACCGTGGCCCAGGCGATGCGTTCGGCGGTGGCCTCGCTGCGGCCCCGCGCTTTCTCGCTTTCCTCGATGTGCTCGGCTGTGCGCTTCTGCTTGTCGGTATAGCTGGATTTATCACCGCGTGGCATGGTCGTGCTCCTGTCTGGTGACGAAGGTGGCGCCGCTCAGGCGAGCGCGCGCACCTTCGGTTCGCGGGCCCACTGCCGCGTAGCGGCGGCAGCAAGGAAGGCCTTTGCGTCCTCGGCCTCGACCACCCCGGCATCGTTGCCGACCCGGGCGACCTTCAACAGCGCCTGTGCGCCGTCGTCGGCGGCGATCGCCTTGAGGTGGGCCCAGGCATCACTGACGAAATCGATCGCGGCCGATTCCTTGCTCAGTTTCTTGGCGGCATCACTGCTGAGCACCACGGCGACCGCATCGAAGACCACCGACGGCGTGCCGGCCAACTGGCCGTCCGCGGCGAGCGTCTTGCCATCGCTGAGCCTGGCGCCACCGATCTTCGGTGCGACCAGCTTCACGCTGGCCCCGGCCTTGTCGGCGGCCTTGCGCAGGTTGGCGATCAGGGCCGCATCGGAGCCTTCGTCGAACAGGATGCCGATGCAGCGGCCGGTGAGCAGGTCCTTGGTGCGGCCGATGATCCGTACCTCGGGCGCCTTCGGGAAATCCTGCGCCGGGGTCTGCGTGGCGGCCGACTCGGGCAGCGCGGGCATCGCCAGGCCATCGGCGACCCGCTTGGCCAGGGATTCATCGATGTTGCGCAGGTGGCTCACCGTACGCTCGCGCACCTTGACCGTTTCCACCTTGGACAGCTCGAACACCAGTGCGGAGGCGAGGTGCGCCTGCTCCGGGGCTTCCAGGCTGCGGAAGAACATCCGGGCCTGGCTGTAGTGATCGGCAAAGCTCTCCGCGCGCACGCGGCCCTTGCGGCCGTCATCCGGCGCGGTGGCATGGCTGGGGAAGCCATCGGCGGTCTCACGCGGGCTGTCGCCCTGCAGCGAGCTGGGATCGTAAGCGACCCGGCCCTTCGGGATGTTCATCTGCATGTGGCCGTCGCGCTGGTGGTTGGCGAACGGGCACTTGGGCGCGTTGACCGGGATCTGGTGGAAGTTGGGCCCACCCAGGCGGCTGAGCTGGGTATCCAGATAGGAGAACAGGCGGCCCTGCAGCAGCGGATCGTTGCTGAAGTCGATGCCCGGCGGGACGTTGGCCGGGCAATAGGCGACCTGCTCGGTCTCGGCGAAGAAGTTGTCCGGCCAGCGGTCCAGCACCATGCGTCCGATCACGGTCAGCGGCACCAGCGACTCGGGAATGATCTTGGTCGAATCCAGGTGGTCGAACGGGAAGGCCTCGGCCTGTTCCTCGGTGAACAGCTGCACCGCCAGCTCCCACTCGGGGAAATCGCCGGCGGTGATCGCCTCGAACAGGTCGCGGCGGTGGAAGTCGTTGTCCGCGCTCTGCAGCTTGACCGCCTCATCCCACACGGTGGACTGGATACCCAGCTTCGGCCGCCAGTGGAATTTGACGAAGGTCGACTCGCCGGCATCGTTGATCAGCCGGAAGCTGTGGATGCCGAAGCCTTCGATGGTGCGCAGCGAGCGCGGGATCGTGCGGTCGCTCATCGCCCACATGATCATGTGCATCGATTCGGGCATCAGCGACACGAAGTCCCAGAAAGTATCGTGTGCGCTGGCCGCCTGCGGGAAGGCACGGTCCGGCTCCATCTTCACTGCATGGATCAGGTCAGGGAACTTGATCGCGTCCTGGATGAAGAACACCGGGATGTTGTTGCCGACCAGGTCCCAGTTGCCTTCCTTGGTGTAGAACTTCACCGCGAAGCCGCGCACATCGCGCGGGGTATCGACCGAACCGGCGCCGCCGGCCACGGTGGAGAAGCGGGTGAACAGCGGGGTGCGCACGCCCACTTCGCTCAGGATCCGGGCGCGGGTGTACTCACCCAGCGAGCGGGTCAGCTCGAAGTAACCGTGCGCTGCGCTGCCGCGCGCATGCACGATGCGCTCCGGGATGCGCTCATGGTCGAAGTGGGTGATCTTCTCGCGCAGGATGAAGTCTTCCAGCAGGGTCGGCCCGCGCGGGGTGGCCCGCAGCGAGTTCTGGTTGTCACCGATCGGGATGCCCTGGTTGGTGGTCAGCACCGGGTGGCCGTTGCCCGCACGCTGGTGCAGTTCATCCCCCTCGCCGCGGACATCGGTGGCGGGTGCAGGGGCGTTCTTCGTGCTTTTCTTGCTGGCGGCCATGAGGCGACTCCGGGAGCTGGCGGGAAGGGGGATCGCTTCACACTGGCGGCCGGGGCGTTAATCGAGGGTGCGAAAACCGGGCGCTGCTTGCACCCGCGCTTCACATGCGGTGCCCCGGCGCTGGGTGGCGCGCGTGCGGGCAGGTATCCTTGGGCGCGTCTTCCCCTGTTCTCCCCAACCGCATGCGCGTTGAACCCGCCGACATCGAAGCCCTGTTTGATGCGATCCCCGACGTCCTGTTCTTCATGAAGGACTGCGACGGGCGCTACACGCATATCAACCAGACCATGCTGCGCCGGCTGGGCCTGAAGTCGCGCAAGGACGTGATCGGACGCACCGCGGCGGAGATCTATCCGACCGGGCTGGGCGCGGACTACGCCACCCAGGATGAGCAGGTGCTGGCTGGCAAGGTCATCGAAAACCTGATGGAACTGCATCTGTTCGCCAACCGCGAGCCGGGCTGGTGCCTGACCTGCAAGCGGCCGCTGCTGGTGGAGGGGCAGATCCGCGGGCTGATCGGGATCTCGCGCGACCTGGGCCAGAAGGACAGCCTGGGCACCCAGTACGAGCAGCTGCGCCTGGCCCTTGCCCATCTGAATGCGCATTACGCCGAGAACGTGCGCATGCAGACCCTGCTGGACATCACCGGGTTCTCGCTGTCCAAGCTGGAGCGCACCTTCCGCAAGGTGTTCCAGATGACCCCGCAACAGGTGTTGACCCGCTTGCGCATCCAGATGGCGGTGCACCTGCTGCATGGCCCGGACAGCATCGCCAGCATCGGCCAGGCCTGCGGCTTCACCGACCAGAGCGCCTTCACCCGCAAGTTCAAGGCCGAGGTCGGGCTGTCGCCGCGGGCCTACCGTGCCCAGATCGGCGAGCGTGCCGCTGCCTGAGGCGGGGTGGGGCTTCCGGCCTATGCCGTCGCGCGGCCGACAGGGTATGGTGTCGCACTTGTTGCCCGCCAATCGATTCCGATGCCCGCATCCCAGACTCCGGCTCCTGCCACTCCGCCCGCCGATACCCGCCTGGGACACGCGCTCAAGCCCCGCCAGCTGATCATGATGGGCCTGGGCAGCGCGATCGGCGCCGGCCTGTTCCTCGGTTCCGGGGTGGGCGTCCAGGCCGCCGGCCCGGCGGTCCTGCTGTCGTATCTGGTCGCCGGCGCGCTGGTGATCATCGTGATGAACGCGCTCGGCGAAATGGCCGCGGCCAAGCCGACCAGCGGCGCGTTCTCGGTCTACGCCGCCGACGCCATGGGCGCCACCGCCGGCGCCACGGTGGGCTGGCTGTGGTGGGTGCAGCTGGTGATCGTGATCGCCGCTGAAGCGGTCGGTGCGGCCGGCCTGCTCGCCACGGTCTGGCCGGCGATTCCGGTGCCGATGGCGGCGCTGGCCTTCATGCTGTTCTTTACGGCGATCAATCTGCTCGGGGTGAAGAACTTCGGCGAGTTCGAATTCTGGTTCGCGATCCTGAAAGTGGCCGCGATCGTCGGCTTCATCCTGATCGGCGTGGCGTTGCTGATGGGCTGGCTGCCGGACGTGGCCTCGCCGGGCCTGCGCAACTTCACCGAGCACGGTGGCTTCATGCCCAAGGGCCTGGCCGGGATCGGCGCGGCGCTGCTGGTGGTGATATTCGCCTTTGGCGGCACCGAGATCGTGGCGGTGGCCGCGGCCGAAACCGAAGATCCCGAGCGCAGCATCGCCCGTGCGATCCGCACCGTGGCCTGGCGCATCCTGGTGTTCTACATCGGCTCGTTGAGCGTGATCATCGCGGTGGTCCCGTGGACCAGCGAGGCACTCAGGTCGCCGTTCGCGGCGGTGCTGGAAGCGGCCAAGATTCCGGGCGCGGCGACGGCGATCACGCTGATCGCGGTGATCGCGCTGCTGTCGGCGTTGAACGCCAATCTCTACGGTGCGTCGCGGATGATGTATTCGCTGGCGCAGCGCCGCGAGGCGCCGGCGGTGCTGGGCTGGACCGATCCGCGCCAGGTGCCGATCATCGCGGTGCTGGCCAGTGTGCTGTTCGGTTTTGCGGCGACGGTGATGGAGCTGGTGTTCCCGGACAAGGTGTTGCCGGTGCTGCTCAACA